>NZ_SOAU01000001.1:3128281-3457708 GCF_004364865.1 Ilumatobacter fluminis | reverse complement strand
AGCGTGGTGGCATCGATCGCGAGCATCACGATTCCGGTCCTCGTTTCCCCATCGTCCATCCCCTTCGCGGCGCGTCGACTCGCGCCTCGGTCCGACGAGGGCCCGGCCGGTCGACCGGCCGGGCCCTCCCGTTCAGGTGTGTCGGGCCCGGGTGGGCCCGACACACATCAGTGTCCGATCAGCGGAACGGCGGCACGTACTGCAGACCACCGTTGGTCCACAGATCGTTCGGGCTGCCCTCCAGCGTGAGACCGATCGGGGCCAGGTTGGCCTCGAAGATCTCCTGGTAGTTGCCGACCTGCTTGATCACCTGATAGGCGAAGTCGTTGGGCAGGCCGAGGCCGAGGTCCTTGACCGCCTCGTTGCCGTCCGCGTCGGTGACGGGCTGGCCGAGGAACGTCAGGATGTTCGAGTCCTCGCTGGTGAGGAAGTCGTCGACGTTGGTCGAGTCGATGCCGTACTCCCACGCCTGGATGGTGGCCATGGTCGCCCAGTCGACGACCTGCGCCCACTGGCTGTCACCGTCGGCGACTGCGGGGCCGAGTGGCTCCTTCGAGATGATCTCGGGGAGGATCGTCGTCTCCATCTCCATGCCGGCGGCGAACGAGGCGAGCTGCGACGCGTCGGAGGTCCAGGCCTCGCACTGGCCGGCCTGGAAGGCCGGGTTCAGCTGGTCGTTCGACTCGAACTCGAGCGCCGTCATGTTGAGACCACGGTCGGTCGACACGGCGTTCAGGTTGGTGAGGGTCGTGGTACCGGTCTGCACGCAGACGGTCGCTCCGGCGAGGTCTTCGAGGGTGGTGAAGCCGGTGTCGGCGGGCACCATGAAGCCCTGGCCGTCGTAGAACGTCGTGTGCAGGAACGTGGCCTGCTCGGCGCCGTCGCGGCTGGCGGTGCGGGTGGTGTTGCGGATCAGCACGTCGATCTCGCCCGACTGCAGCGTCGGGAATCGCTCGGCTGCCTCGAGTGCCTTGATCTCGATCGCTTCGGAATCGCCGAGCACCGCGGCGGCGAGTGCACGACAGAAGTCGATGTCGAAACCGGACGCTTCACCGGTCGCGGCGTCGATCGAGCCGAAGCCCGCGAGGCCGTTGTTGCCGCCGCACACGAGCGTGCCGCGGTCCTGGACCGCAGCGAGCACGCTGCCGTCCTGGGTGACCTCGACCGTGTCGTCGGTCGAGTCGTCACCGCTGTCGTCGCTGCTGTCGTCGCTGTCGGCGGCGCTGTCGTCGGTGGCGACGTCGTCGTCGCCGTCATCGGCATCGTCGTCGTCGCCTCCGCAGGCTCCGGCAACGAGTGCAACCGCTGCCAGGCCGGCTGCGAACTTCCAGCGCTTGGTCGTGACCGTTCGGGTCATCTGTCCTCCCATGTAGGTGTGTGCGGGCGCACGCGTGGTCGTGCCCCCATGTCCACGCTGCAGAACCGGGAGTCGCACATCGATCGGGAACCATCGCGACGCCACAGTTGTACAAAGCGTTCAAGCGACACTAGCAGTCACGTGTTGCGTGCTTGTCAAGACCCTGTGTGGTCGCCGCCCGCGGAATCCGGCATCATGGCGGGCATGACGAACCACGCCGCAGTAGCGGTTGCGAGCTCTGTCCCTACGTCTGCCGAGGTCGTCGGCGTCCCGGTCCGGTCGTCCGGCACGGTGCCTCGCCAGCTCGGTCTTTCGCGCTCGGCGCTCGAGGCGAACGGGTTCACCGGCGCTGCCGGCCAGGTGCTCGCCGTGCCCTCGTCGAAGGGCGCGACGATGGTTGCCGTCGGCGCTGGTGACGGCCTGAGCGCGAACGAACTCCGCGACGCGGCCGCCGCGCTCACCCGAGCGTGCGGCAAGCGCGCCTCACTCGCCACGACGCTGCCGATGGTGGCGGCCGACGACGTGAGCGTCGCCGCGGCGGCGCAGGCGGTCACCGAGGGCGTCCTGCTCGCGAGTTACCGCTACGTCGGTTCGAAGAACGATGCGTCGATCGCGAACCCGCTCACCGATGCGACGCTGGTGATGCCGGCCAAGGCGTCGAAGCAGGCGAAGGAGGGCGTGACCGCCGGCATCGCCACGTCGAGGGCCGCCCGGCTCGCCCGCGAGCTCGCGAACACGCCGCCGAACCTGTTGAACGCTCGCGACATCGCCGCCCAGGCGGTCGAGCTCGGCGCCGAGTACGGCTTCGACGTCGAGGTGTTCGACAAGGACCAGCTGACGGTGCTCGGTTGTGGCGGCATCCTCGGCGTGAACGCCGGCTCCACCGAGCCGCCGCGCATGGTCAAGCTCACCTACACCCCGCGCCGCCCCAAGGCCGACGTCGCACTCGTCGGCAAGGGCGTCATGTACGACTCCGGCGGTATCAGCATCAAGCCGAGCAACCCCATGCACGCCCTCATGAAGATGGACATGTCGGGTGCGGCTGCGGTCCTCTCGACGATGACGGCGCTGCGCGACCTCGGCTGCCGCAACCGGGTCACCGCGTGGCTCATGTGCACCGACAACATGCCGTCGGGCTCGGCGCTCAAGCTCGGTGACGTGCTCACCATTCGCAACGGCAAGACGGTCGAGGTGCAGAACACCGACGCCGAGGGCCGCCTCATCCTCGCCGACGGGCTGTCGCTCGCCGCCGAGTCCGAACCCGACGTGATCGTCGACATCGCGACCCTCACCGGCTCGGCCATGGCAGCGCTCGGCACCGAGTACGCCGCGGTCATCGGTTCGTCGCAGCCGGTCGTCGACGCGTTGATCGCGTCGGCCGACACGACCGACGAACCGCTGTGGCAGATGCCGCTGGCGCGCGACAAGTACCGCAAGCTGCTCGACTCGGTCGTGGCCGATATGCGCAACATCGGCGGCCCGTACGCCGGGGCCACGACGGCGGCGATCTTCCTGTCGGAGTTCGTCGGCGACGTGCCGTGGGCGCATCTCGACATCGCCGGTCCGATGAACGCCGAGGGCGACGCCGGGTGGAAGTCGAAGGGTGCGGTCGGGTTCGGCACGCGCCTGCTGGTCGACTTCGCCTGCGGCTTCGAACCGGCCTGACGAGCCGCTCGCTCGCCGCCCGCTCGCCGGTCGTCAGCTCGCCAGGGCGGCCGCCTCGCTCGCGCGGGCGGCGGCCGTGGGCGGCACGCCCAGTTCGACGAGGCGCTGCTCGATCCGACGGCGATCGAGCTGGATCGTGCGGCGGGTCCACTCGTAGTGGGCGCGTTGTACGTCGTCGGGAAGGCGGCTGAGATGCCGCTGCGCGACGTTCGGCAGTCTGCGACGGACGACGAACCCGTCGGGCGTCGGCTGGGCGAGTCCGAACATGACGCAACGGTGGAGCGCCTTGCCGAACGGCGAGTTCGCTCCCTTGGTGTACGACAGGCCCATCGTGGTCGCCGTGTGGGCGAGGTCGATCACGAACCCATCGGGGTCGCGGTCGAACTCGTCGGCGAGACGGCGCATGATCAAGGTGGCGGTGGGTCCGATGACGCTGAGCCAGTAGCGCTCGGCATACGCACTGCGCGGGTCGTGCCCGTTGGCGTCGACGACCGGATCGGCCCAGGGCCGAATCCGAGCGTGCGGCGTCCCGGCGCCGTTCGACGGTGTGGGTGTCGGCGGTGTGGGTGTCGACGCAGTGGGTGTCGACGCAGTGGGCGTTGGCGGTGTGGGTGTCGACGGTGCGGGCGTTGGCGGTGTAGGTGTTGACGGTGTGGTGTCCAAAACGGTCTCCAGGAGCGAGGTCGTCCGGAGGGAAGCCGGTGCCCACAGGAAGGTGACGGGACCGCCGTTGCGGAAACCGGACCCATGGGGACGTCGCCCCGGTTCGGCGGATCGGCTCGGAGACGGCACACTGATCGGATGAACGTGGAGGCTGCTGCACAGGCGATTGCCGACGCCGAGCGGATCGTGGTGCTCACCGGCGCCGGGATCTCGACCGACTCCGGCATCCCCGACTTCCGCGGGCCGAAGGGGATCTGGACGAAGAACCCCGCCGCCGAGAAGGCCTCGCACATCAGCCACTACCTCGACGACCCCGAGGTCAGGCGAGCGGCATGGCTGAACCGGCTCGACGCCCAGGTCTGGACGGCCGAACCGAACCTCGGGCACGAGTGCGTCTACGAGCTCGAGCGGCGCGGCCGCTTGCACGCCGTGGTGACCCAGAACGTCGACGGGCTGCACCAGGCGGCGGGGCACGACCCCGAGAACGTGATCGAGGTGCACGGCACCGTCCGATTCACCCGATGCTGGAACTGCAACGACCGGCGCCCGATGAGCGAATCGCTCGATCGTGTGCGGGCCGGTGAGGCCGATCCGCCGTGCCTCGTCTGTGGCGGCATCTTGAAGTCGGACACGATCAGCTTCGGACAGTCGCTCGTCCCCGAGGTGATCGACCGCGCCCTGCGGGTGAGCGAGGAGTGCGATCTCATGCTGGCCATCGGGTCGACGCTGAGCGTGTACCCGGCAGCCAACTGTGTGCCGACGGCGAAGCGGACCGGATCGACCGTGATCATCCTCAACGGTCAGCCGACCGAGATGGACCGCCACGCCGACCACCTGCTGATCGGCCAGATCGCCGACATCCTCCCCGACCTCGTACGACGTACGAAATAACACCAACTTGACGTTCTCGTGACGATCCCCCGGCCGAGGGGCATGTCTCACTAGGTTCCCGGGCTGCATGCAGCTCACCCGCCCGTTCATCCGACTGCCGTATCAGTTCGACGCCGAACGCCTCCGCGCCGACGTCGACGCCCTGCCGGACGAGGCGTGGCGAGGCCACCCGACCGGCCATGTCGGCAACTCAGCGGTGCTGCTCGTGTCGACCGGTGGCGACCCGACCGACGACACGATCGGTGGGGTCCAGGCCCCGACGCCGTGGCTCGATCAGAGCCCGTACCTCGCCCAGGTGGTCGCGGCGTTCGGCGTCCCGGTCGGTCGAACGCGGCTGATGCGCATCGACGCCGGGGGAGAGGCGACCCCTCACTTCGATGCCCACCTGTACTGGAAGGATCGCGTGCGGATCCACGTGCCGATCATCACGACACCCGACGTGACGTTCGTGTCGGGTTCGGCGAGCACCCACATGGCCGCCGGTGAGTCGTGGGTCTTCGACACCCTGGCCATCCACAACGTGGTGAACCCTGGCGAACAGAGCCGCGTGCACCTCGTGGTCGACACCGTCGGCACGCCGCAGCTGTGGGAGCAGATCCGCTCCGGTGCTGATCCGATCGAGGTGCCGTTCGACCCGAGTCGCCGACCGGTCGTGTTGCCCGAGCAGACCAACCTGCCCGATGTGATGCCGCCCGGTCAGCAGCAGGCGATCGCCGAGGATCTGTTCGAGTTGCTGCCCGACGGCGACGCAGCCGCCTCGCTCCGGTCGGCATGCACCGGGTTCCTCGACGCGTGGAAGACACTCTGGGCGCTCCATGGCCCGTCACCACATGCCGCCGGCTACCGCCGGGAGGTCGACCGGTTCGCCACGGAACTCGGCGGCTTGCCGGATGCCCGACTGCCGTACAACGGTGCCTCGGCCGCATCGCTCGCGATGTCGTGGCTTGCACGCTCGGCGCTCACCGACGCACCCGACCCCGCAGCATCTCGGGTCGTCGTCAGCGAACCGGCGCCACTCGAACCGAAGACGTCGCCGGTCCGCGCCGCCGACCCGCGATTCGACCGACCCGTCATCATCGTGTCGCCCCCACGGGCGGGCAGCACCCTGCTCTTCGAGACGCTCGGCAATTCGCCCGACGTGTTCTCGATCGGCGGCGAGAGCCATCAGCTGATCGAACAGTTCCCGGCGCTCCGACCCGACCACCACGACTGGCACTCGAACGAGCTGTCGGCCGCCGATGCGACCGACGCGGTCGTTGCCGCACTCCGAGACGCCTGGTTCGAGCGGCTCGTCGACCGCAACGGTCAGCCGCCGCCGATGAACGCGACCGGCCTCCGGTTCCTCGAGAAGACCCCGAAGAACGCGCTGCGGATCGAGTTCCTCGACACGGTGTTCCCCGATGCCCGCTACGTGTTCCTGTCACGTGGCCCGCGCGACGAGATCAGTTCGATGATCGACGCGTGGCGCTCGGGCGGCTTCGTCACCTATCCCGAGCTGCCGGGTTGGACCGGGCTGCCGTGGTCGCTGCTCCTGACGCCCGGGTGGCAGGACCTCGTCGGCAAGTCGGTCCAGGAGGTGTGCGCCGCCCAATGGGAGTACACCACCAACAAGATCCTCGACGACCTGGAACGAGTCGCTCCGGGACGGTGGACCGTCGCCGGCTACGACCGACTCGTCGCCGATCCGTTGCCCGAGATCGAGCGGATTTGTGCCGCCGTCGATCTGTCGTGGGAACACGACCTCGCCGACCCGTTGCCGCTCTCCCGCCACACGCTCACGCCGCCGAACCCCGACAAGTGGCGCATGAACTCGACCGAGTTGAACGAGGTGCTTCCGCGGCTCAAGGCGACGGCCGAACGTGCCGCCGCCGTTGCGTCGACGGCGGCCGGGACGGCCCCAGCGGCGACGTCGCGGCCGAAGCGCCCCGCCCCGACCGCCGGCGGGAAGCACCCGTTGGCGAGCGTGCACACCGGCACCGTGCCGGAGTTGCTCGCCAAGGCGAACGCCAACGTGCTGTTGTCGACGTACCAGAGCGGCCGGATGATCACGCTGCGGTCGATGGACGGCGTGCTCAACACCCACTTCACTGCGATGCCGCGCCCGATGGGGATGGCGGCCAAACCCGGCGGTCACCTGGCGGTCGGCACCGCCAACGAGGTGTGGACGTACCGCGATCAGCCGGCGGTCGCCGCGAAGATCGAACCGGCAGGCGCCTACTCGTCGGCGTACGTGCTGCGGCAGCGACACGTGACCGGCGACATCTCGATCCACGAGATGGAGTACGACGCCGACGGCGAATTGTGGATCGTGGCGACCAAGTTCTCGTGTCTCGCCACCCTCGACGCCGATCACAGCTTCGTGCCGCGCTGGCGACCTCCGTTCGTGACCGGCCTGAGTGCCGACGATCGCTGCCATCTCAACGGCATGGCGCTGCGCGACGGCCGCCCCCGCTACGTGACGGCGTTCAGCGAGTCCGACCAGGCGCAGGGCTGGCGCGACACCAAGGCGTTCGGTGGGCTGATCATCGACGTGGACGCCGACGAGATCATGACCCGAGGCCTCTGCATGCCGCACTCGCCCCGCTGGCACCGTGACCAGCTGTGGGTGCTCGAGTCGGGCAAGGGGTCGCTCAGCCGGATCGACCCCGACACCGGCGACGCCGAGGTCGTCACCACCTTGCCCGGCTTCACCCGCGGGATGGAGTTCATCGGCCGCTACGCCCTGATCGGATTGTCGCAGGTGCGCGAATCGGTGTTCGCCGGGCTACCGCTCACCCAGAGCACCGAGCCCCGCCACTCGGGGTTGTGGATCGTCGATCTCGAGACGGCGGCGACGGTCGGGTTCGTCCGGTTCGACGGCCTCGTCCAGGAGGTGTTCGACCTCCAGGTAATCACCGGCGACGGTCACGCCCACCTCGTCGATCTCGACGCCGAACAGCACGTCCGCTCGTTCGTCGTCCCGACTCAAGCGCTGGCCTCAGCGGGCTGACCAGGAGTTTCGCCTCAAGTTCTCCCAGCACAACACCGATATCGACCTCGTGCGGCTGGGCGCACACCACATCAGCGGAAGGAAACACATGACACAGCGGATGGATGCACGCGCTCTGGCGCGCGTCGGAGCGGCGGCCACGGTCACCGTGATGGGCGGCTCGATCGTCGTCAACGGTCAACCGGTCTCGGCGGCCTCGTTCGAGGTGACCACCCTCGATGCGGTCGGCGCAGGCAGCTTGCACCAAGCGGTCACGGACGCGAACGCCGCAGCGGGCGCAGACTCGATCACCTTCGCCGACGGGCTGAGTGGAGCGATCAACCTCTACGGCACACTTCGGATCACCGACGATCTCGCGATCATCGGACCGGGCACCGACGCGATCACGATCTCGTCGCCCGCCACGGCGCTCTACTTCGGCCAATACGGACAGCCGCTCGTCGGGTCGGTGTCGGGCCTGACGATCAGCGGTGCCGACGGCTCCGGCATCCTGGCCTACGAGACCGATCTCCGCTTGACCGACGTCGTGATCACCGGCAACGACGGCGTCGGCGTTCGCGCCTCGGGTGGTTCGTTCGTCCTCGACGCCGGCACGGTCTCCGACAACGGTGACGGCGGCGTCCGCGTTCGGCGAGCCGACAACATGGCAACGCTCGACACGTCGAGCGGCGGCATGATCATCCGCAACAGCACGATCAGTGGCAACACGGGGTTCATCGGCGGCGGTGTGTACGCCGACGAGATGGACCTGCCCGTCGTCATCGACGACACCGACATCGTCGACAACCGCGTGCTCGCGTCGGGCGGCGGGATCCTGCTCGACGAGATCTACGCACCCGTGTCGATCTCGAATTCGTACATCGCCCGAAACCGCGCCGGGTCGGGCGCCGGCATCGCCGTCGACGAGCTCTACGACACCACGATGACCATCACGGACACCGTGATCACGGGCAACTCCACGATGTCGGCATACGACGAGCCGTACCAGCCCGAGCCGTTCCTGATCGGCCCTGGCTACGCCGGCCCCGGCGGTGGCATCGAGCTGAACGACGTCTACGAGTCGACCGTCACCCTGCAGGGCGTGACGATCACCGACAACGAGGCCGGCAACGGCGGTGGCGTCCACGCCCAAGGCCTCGACGACTCGAGCCTGATCATCCGGGCGTCCACGATCAGCGGCAACACGGCGCAGATGGAAGGTCGCCCCGAATTCTACGAGGGGCCCGGGTACGCCAGCCCGTACGACTTCGGCGGTTCCGGTGGCGGCATCCTGGTCGAGCGCGGCTACGAGAGCTCGTTCGAACTCGTCGAGTCCACGGTCACCGAGAACACGGCCAACAACGGCGCCGGCGTCTCGATCCGCAACAACGACTACCTGTCGGTCGACATCAGTGGTTCGACCGTGTCGAACAACGAGACGGTGCGCATCTCGTATGGGCCGATCTTGTACGGCCCGGTCGGGATGACCGAGGACATCGTGGTCGAGGAGGCTCCGTACGACACCGTCGGCGGCGCCGGAGGTGGCGTCCGTTTCTCCAACAACTCGTACCTCGACGCCGAGATCTCGGGTTCCACGATCGCCGGCAACGTGTCGGGACTCGGCGCCGGTGTGATGATCGACGACTTCCGCCGTCGAGAGGATCCACGAGAGCAGATCGAACAGATCGTCGTCGAGGGGCAACCCGACCTGCACATCGTCGATTCGGTGATCTCCGGCAACCGCGCCGGGGCCGAGTCCGGGCCGCGCCGTGGTTTCTGGATGGGCGGTGGCGTGCTCGCCGGTCAGGTCGACATCGTGATCGAGAACAGCTCGGTCGCCGACAATGTTGCGTTCGAGGGTGCCGGCGTGAATGTGTTCTACGGTTCGGCGTTGATCCACGGGTCGACGATCTCGGGCAACACGGCGCTCTACGACGACGGAGCGATCCAGGCACAGGGCTCGTTCGTCGACGTGCACGACACCTCGATCGTCGACAACGAGTCGGGCGATGACGTCATCAACGTGTACGAGTCGGAGCTCGTCATCACCGACTCCACCATCTCCGGCAACACGGGCGGTGACGAGCTGATCGACGGCTACGAGTCCGCACTCGCCATCCGCCAGACGACGATCGCGTCGAACGACGTGACGGCGCTGATCGACGTGGCCTACGCCTCGCTCGAGGTGACCCAGAGCACCCTGTCGGGCAACACACTGTCCGACGGCGAAGCGATCGACGCCGAGTACGCCGAGGTGACGGTGAACCGGTCGATCATCGCCGGCAACGGTGCGGCCCGTGCGTTCGAGCTGTACGAGTCGAGCCTCGACGTGCGCAACTCGATCCTGCCGACCGTCGAGCAGACCGACGTCATCGGTACCAACCTCGTGTTCGCCGACGATCCCGAACTCGGGCCGCTGCAGGACAACGGTGGCGAGACCGAGACGCGCGAACCGGTGGTCGGTTCGCCGGCGATCGACGCCGGCGGCGACGAGCCGGCCGAGTTCGTCGAAGACCAGCGCGGCGCCACTCGCGTCGTGCGCACGATCGACATCGGTGCCGTCGAGTTCCAGGACGACCCGAACCCGACCACCACGACGACCACCACCACGACGACCACGACCACCACGACGACGACCGTGCCGGACTCGACGCCCGGCGGCGGCCCGTCGATCTCGCCGCTGGCGAACGTGGTCACCAACCCCGGTGGTTCGCTCACGATCCCGTTCACCGTCACCGACCCCGATGACGACGCAGAGTTCGTGATCACCGTCGAGTCCGACCAGCCCGGCCTCTTCACGAACCTGACCACCGGGCCCGGTGGGGGCGACTCGGAGGCCTTCTTCGAGGCGACCGTCGTCGAACGGGTCATCGAGTTGACGGCCGGTCCGGCCCTGGGGACGGCGACGATCACGATCACCGTCAGCGACGGGGATGCGACGGCGACCGAGACCTTCGAGGTCGAGGTGCTCGCCGCCACGCTGCCGCCCACCGGCAGCGACTCGACGAACGGCCTGATCGCCGCCGTCGGAGCGGGCTTGATCGCCCTCGGCGCCGGCGTTCGTCGGACGGCCAAGCGCCAGAGCTGACCCCGTTCGGACGGTCCGACGGACCGTCCGGATCGAACCGTGACCAACCCGGTCGGGAATACCCGACCGGGTTGGTAGGTTTTCGGGTCTATGGCAACCTTTCGAGACCTGCTGACCGCAGCGAAGTCCGAGATCACCGAGATCTCGACCGACACCGCAGCGCAGCACATCGCCGACGGCTACACCGTGCTCGACGTCCGTGAGCCCGACGAATACCAGGAGGGTGCCCTCGCCGGCGCCATCCACATTCCCCGCGGGCACCTCGAGGCCCAGATCGAGAGTCGGATCCCCGACAAGACCACGCCGGTGGTCGTCTACTGCGCCGGTGGGGTTCGTTCGGCGTTCGCCGCCAAGACGATGAACGAGCTCGGCTACGACGTCGTCGAGTCGATGGACGGTGGCTTCGGTCGTTGGAAGGACGAGGGCCGTCCGTGGAAGGCGCCCGTCTCGCTGAACCCCGAGCAGATGAATCGCTACAAGCGGCATCTCCTGCTCCCCGAGGTGGGCGTCGAAGGTCAGGCCAAGCTGCTCGACGCCAAGGTGCTCATGCTCGGAGCCGGCGGACTCGGTTCGCCCGCCGCGATGTACCTCGCGGCCGCCGGCGTCGGCACGATCGGCATCGTCGACATGGACGACGTCGACGCCTCGAACCTGCAGCGTCAGATCCTGCACAACGTCGACCGCATCGGTCACCGCAAGGTCGACTCGGCCAAGCAGACCCTGACGATGCTGAACCCCGACGTCAACGTCGTCACCTACGACACCCGCCTCGATGCGACCAACATCATGGACATCATCGAGGGCTACGACGTGATCGTCGACGGCGCCGACAACTTCCCGAGCCGCTACCTGCTCAACGATGCCTCGGTGAAGCTCGGCATCCCGGTCGTCCACGGCTCGATCTTCCGGTTCGAAGGCATGGTCAGCGTGTTCCACCCGAAGGCCGGCCCGACCTACCGCGACATGGTGCCCGAGCCGCCCCCGGCCGAACTCGCGCCGAGCTGCGCGGAGGCCGGCGTGCTGGGCGTATTGCCCGGCATCGTCGGGTCGATCCAGGCCCTCGAGACCATCAAGGTCATCCTCGACCTCGGCGATCCGCTGATCGGTCGCATCCTGTCGGTCGACACGACCGAGATGGAGTTCCGGGTCTTCAACCTCAAGGCCGACCCCTCCAACGAGGTCACCTGGGACAATCGAGACCGCATCATCGTGCAAGAGCTCGAGGGCCTCTGCGCCCCCGGCCTCGCCCACTGACCGCCCACCCCGGCGCCTCGACGCCCATCCCGCTGGTTCACCCTCGGTGCTTGACGCGTCACGGCACGGACGCGAACATGAAGGATCATTCACATTTCTTCTGGGGGGAAGAACATGACTCGATCCACTCGATCAACCGCGCCTGCATCGACGCGTGCATTCCGTCGTCGCGTGTCGGTGCTGGGGGCACTGGCGCTCGCCGGCCTCACCGGTGTCGTCGCCGGTGCACCGTCGACGTCGTCGGCGGCGCTGCCGACGGCGGCCGTCGCGATGGGCGACAGTTTCATCAGCGGTGAAGGCGCCGGCGCCTACCGAGCCGTGCCGAACGCCGCCGGGGTGCCCCAGGGCGACCCGGGGTTCTCGGCCGCCAACAGCAACGCCTTCTTCTGCCACCGCTCGGCCAACGCCTCGATCGAGGTCGCGAACCTGAGCGGCATCTCGACACGGTTCAACCTCGCCTGTTCGGGCGGTCAGCCGCACGACATGGCCAACCCGTCGTCGGCACGTGCGAGCGGGCGCGACGTCGCATCGCAGATCGACCAGCTCCGCGCCGTCGCGCAGACCCACGACATCGACCTCGTCCTGATCGGGCTCGGGTCGAACAACTCCTCGTTCACGTTCGGTTCCGCTGCCGCCGAGTGCGCCGGGCGGTTCATCTCCGACGCCTGGATCGGCTGGTGGGAGTTCTGGGTGCCGCTCGCCAGCTGGTGGGAGGGCGAGCCCGTCCCGAGCGAAGACCCGTGCACCGACAACGACCTCGCCACCTCGGCCGAACTCGCGGCGGCCACCGACGAGACCGCAGCCGCGGTTGCGCAGATCCTGGCCGTGCTCGACGAGGTCGACGCCGACGGACAGCACCGCGTCGTGCTGCAGGATTACACGAACCCGCTCCCGCACGACTTCGACGACAAGTTCTACAAAGAGAAGCGTCGCACCGACACCCGCGACAAGTTCCGTGCCCTCGGCGCCGAACGCTACGCCGGCGGGTGCCCGGCGCACCGGGCGTCGCTGGCTCCGGCCCACCGCTTCTCGGCCAACCTCGGCACCATGGTCGAGGATGTGTTCGGACGGATGACGACCCAGTTCCCGGGCGACGATCTCGCCTACCTGAACGTGCAGCAGGCGTTCGACGGCGCCCGCCTGTGCGAGCAGTCGAACAGCCCGAGCGGCACGCTCGCGACACCGGTGCGCGTCACGAACTCGTCGGGTGCCTACATCACCAGCATCTCCGGCTACGACAAGAACGACATCAACCGACTGTTCGCCGACTGTGAGTCGTTCTTCCAGCGCTGCCAGGAGAGCTGGCACCCCAATGCCGCAGGCCATGCGGCGCTCGGTCAGTGTCTCGCAGGAGCGTGGGCCACGACCGACGATCGTGTCACGTGCGCGAGGCAGTCGAACGGTGCGATCCTGGTGACATCGAGCTGAAGTCGACACCGCAGCAGAGCCGGTCGAGGGACACCCTCGACCGGCTCGTCGCGGCCGCCGACGTCGAGTTCGCCCGACACGGGCTGGCCGGAGCGACGACGACCGCGATCGCCGAACGGGCCGGCGTGTCGGTCGGCGCGCTCTACCGCTTCTTCGACGACAAGCGAGCGATCGCCGACGCCCTGGCGCAGCGCTATCTGGACGATGCTGCCCACGCCTTCGCCGCCGTGCTCGACGCCGCCGGCGACGACCGCGACATCGACGCCACGGTCCGCAGCCTCGTCCGCTGCGCAGCCGAACTCCAGCGTGCGCACGCCGGCTACTACCGACTCGCGCAAGACCTCCGACCCGACGGTGACGACTCGCCCGGACGTGTCGTGCGCACCGCGCTCGTCGACACGTTCGTCGAACGACTCGGCCTGCTCGGCCTGCTCGGCCAGCGCGCTCCGAGCGGCCCGAAAGGCTCCTCGCCCGACACCGCCGACGCACGCGACGTCATCGAGCTGATCGTCGAGACGGTCCGACACACACTCGTCGTCCACCCACCCTCGTCGCCCGGTCGGGAGGCGGCGCTCGCCGAGCTCGAGACGATGGTCGCCGCCTACGCGGCGGCACGGCTCGGGTCGTCGTGATGCTCGCGTCTACGGTGCGCGTCCATGGGGATCGAGATCGAACCGACGGGGCAGGTGTGCGGGGCACTGGTGCGAGGGGTCGATCTGACCCGTCCCCTCGACGACACGACGATCGCCGACATCCGGATGGCATGGCTCGAACATCACGTCCTGTCGTTCCCCGACCAGCAGCTCGGTGACGACGACCTCGAACGCTTCACCCTCGCCTTCGGTCCCTTCGGCGACGACCCGTTCATCGCGCCGGTCGACGGCCGGGAGCACGTCATCGCCATCTCTCGTCGCGCCGACGAGACGGCGCCCTTGTTCGCGGAGAACTGGCACAGCGACTGGAGCTTCCAGGAGCGCCCGCCGGCCGGCACCTGCCTCTACGGCATCACCATCCCGCCGCATGGTGGCGACACGCTCTACGCCGACCAGCACGCCGCGCTCGACGCGATGCCCGACGCGTTGCGTCAACGGCTCGAGGGCAAGCAGGCCGTCCACTCGGCTCGCGGAGGGTACGCGCCGAGCGGCATGTACGGCGACGACGACCAGCAGACCGACCGCAGCATGTCGATCCGGCCGAGTGAGTCGGCGATGGCGACGCAACTGCACCCGATCATCCGCCCGCACCCCGAGACGGGGCGGCTCGGCCTGTTCGGCTGCATCGGTTACATCATCGGGATCGACGGGATGAGCGGCGACGACGAGCGCGACCTGCTGTTCGAGATGTACGCGTGGCAGACCCGTGACGAGTTCGTGTACCGGCACCGGTGGGAGCCCGGCATGTTGACGATGTGGGACAACCGGTCGGTGCTGCACAAGGCGACCGGTGGCTACGACGGCTACGACCGCCTGCTCCACCGGACCACCATCGGCGCCGCCTGAGCGTCGCAGCAGCAGCCGGGGGTGAGTGCGGCCCGGGTGCTCGGTTTCCGCCGAAACCCGAGCACCCGAGCGCACTCACGATCGCCGTACCAGGTTCCCGTGGTGAGGCCGGCGATCGGACCGTGTCATCGTGCACGAGGGGCGTGAACGGAGCGTGAACCGCTCACGACAGATGTCCGACGACGTCGAGCAGGAAGTGGGTCGCGGCATGCGTACGCAGGCACAACGTGCCACTCGGTGACAGTTTCACGATCGCGTTGTTCGCCCTCACGGTGCCGGCGGTGTAGTTGATGTTGCTGGCGTTCGGCACCTCGCCGCAGGGGTAGATCGTGGCGTGGCCGGGCCCGTCGGGGCGGATCACCGCCAGGTTCACGATCGCGGCCGTCGCGTCGGCCGGGACCCCGCCGCGACCGGCGATCGGGATCTCGATCGTGTCGCCCGCCCCGAGCGGGCCGAGGTTCGAACGTTTCCCGTCGAAGGTGTCCTCGGGACGGGAGTCGGCGTACCGAGCCGGTGTCTGCGTCGAGATCGTCGGACCGGCTGCCACGAACCCGGCCACGTCGACGAGGACGTGGCTCGTCGCGTGGGTGTACACGCAGATCGACCCACGGTCGGACAACCGCGCGATGGCGCCGTTCGGCACCACCTCGCCGGGTCCGTAGTTGACGTGGGACGCCGTCGGCCGGTCGTCGCACGGATGGATCGTGGCGTGCCCGTTCGCTGCCGGACCGACCATCGTCAGGTTGACGACCGCAGCGACGGCGTTTGCCGGCACCTCGCCGCGTCCGCCGATCCGGATCTCCCACTCCGTGCCGCCGACGATCGGTCCGACGTCGGAGAACGTCCCGTCGAACGTGTCCTGCGGCCTCGAATCGGCGTAGCGGGCAGGGTCGATCGTCGTCAACGGTGTCGACCCGGGTACGTAGCCGTTGATGTCGAGCACGTAGTGGCTCGTGGCGTGGGAGTGGATGCACAGATCGCCGTCCGCCGAGAGCGGGACGACGGTCGAGTTCGCGACCACGTCGCCCGGTGCGTAGTTGAGGTGCGACGCCGTCGGCACCGACCCGCACGGATAGAGCGTGGCGTGACCCGGGCCCTGGGGTCCGACCGCGGTCAGGTTGGCGACGACGCCGGCGGCACCCGAAGGGACGTCGCCGCGGCCGGCGATGCGCACCGTGAGCGATGTTCCGGCCCGCACCGCGCCGAGGTCGCGGAACGCCCCGTCGACGGTGTCCTGCGGCCGCGTGTCGGCGAAGCGGGCGGGGTCGATCGGCACGATGGCGGCGTCGGGCTCGTCGACCGGTGCCGCCGATGGCGTCACCGGCGCGGACGGGGCCGAGGGCGTCGACGTGCCCGCCCGGTTCGTGGCGGTGACCCGGAACGTGTACGCCGTCCCGCCGTCGAGGCCGGTGACGGTGCACGAGGCGCCCGAGCTGGTGCACGACTTCCCGCCGGGCGACGCCGTGGCGCGGTACGACGTGATGTCGGCGCCGCCGTCGTGTGCCGGGGGCGTCCACGAAACGGTGGCCCGCTCCACGCCGGCGACGGCGTTCACCCCCAGGGGCGCGCCCGGAAGGTGCGGCGCGATGTCGACGACGAACGCCTCGGCGCCGTGGACGGGATGTTCGGCGCCGAAGTAGAGGGTGTCGTGGGCGACCGTGAGGCCGTACGGGAACGACGGATACGAACCCGGGTACACGTCGGCGATGAGTTCCGTCCCGGCGGCGGTCCCGTCCGTGCGCCACAGCTCGGTGTTCTCGCTGCCCTTGCGGAGATAGACGTGCCGGTCGGTCGAGACCATGTCGTTCGCGAACTGCGCGTCGCTGACCGTTTCGACGATGCCGTGTTCCGGCGAGTACAGGATCAGATCCGAACCGCCGTTGATCACCAGGGGGCCGGAGGGCCCCTCGGACACGCTGTCGGCGCGATACATCGACAGGTGAGGCAGCGGGGCTGCGGTCGGGAGCCGGGTCGGGTTCTCACCGCCGGGCAACGCCCACACCGAGTCGACCCCGCCGTCCTGCGTGGTGACGTACAACGTGTCGCCGATGGCGGTCAGACCGGTCACGTCCTCGCCGCCCGGCCCGGAGGTGACGGTGGTGCCGGCGATCGTGCCGTCGGTCGTGATCATCTGCCGCTCGACGGTGACCGCGAAGCCGGTGTCTTCCACGACGGCGATGTTCGAGTCGATGCCGAAGCCGTCACTCGTGCCGCTCGCTGCATCGGTGAGGCGGGTGGCGGAGGTGGCGTCGGCGAACCAGAGCTCTCGCCCGTGCGTGGCGGTGTCGCCGAGCAACAGGACCCCTCCCGGGAGTGGCTCCATCTGCGAAGCGCTGAGGTCGGCGATCTCGAACGTACCGGTGTCGGTCCCGTCCGTTCGCCACAGGGCGTTCGCATCGAGCCGGTTCGCGAAGAACAGGAGGCCGAGGTCGTCGGACGCCCCGACCTGGTCGGGCCACGACCGAGCGACCGCGACCTCGTCGCGGTTGCCGATCGGCGTGATCGTGGCGCCGTCGGTCGAGAACAGGTCGAAGAAGGCGCCGTCCTGCAGCGCCGTGAACAACACGACACCGTCGAGCACCCCCAACACCTGTGGGCTCGCGTCGCCTGCCTCGTTCAGGTCGTCGATGATTTCGACGGTGCCGGCAGACCGGTCATGGACGTACAGCTCGTAGCCGTCGGTCGGATGTGTGGCGGAGAAGATCACGTCGTCGCCGAGCGCCGTGAAGTCGCCGGGCCAGGCGTCGCCGGTCGCCGGGTTCGGCGTGCCGACCGAGCGGTAGCGGTCGAGCAGGGTGCCGATGACCCCGAACTGGTCGCCCGCGACCGTCGATCGGGCGAGAGCGAACGTGTCCGTTGCGATTGCCGTCATCGAGCGAGCGTGGTCGCCGTCGTCGTCGGTGGGCGTCACCGTCACCGTCGTGCCGTCGACCACGTGGAGTCGATCGCCGGACGCCGTGGTCGCCCAGAACAGCCCGGCGCTGCCATCGGTCGACGCTGTGAACCCCGCTGGGAACGACCCGGCGACGCCAGGGTTGAGATCGCCGAGCGAGGTGAGGGTGCCCGTCGACGGGTCGAGGTGCCATGGTTCGAGCCCCTCACCGTCGTCCCAGCCGGTGAGGAACGCGCCGTCGCCGTACTGCACCGGCGAGTCGTTCGGGACGAACGTCGCCGACACCTGCGAGGGAAGGGCGCCGTTGTCGGCGATCCGGTACAGCCGGTCGGGTCCCCCGAACTTGACCACGAGGTACTCCTGCGGTCCGTCGGTGATCGTCCGCATCCAGTCGACGTCGGTCGGAGCGAGTGTCTCGTGGTCCTGCAGCATGGTCGCCGCGGACGCGCCACTATCGGGGATGCGATGAAACGCACCGTTGAACTCGGTGAAGTACACGGCGCCGTCGGCGAAGGCGATCTGGTTGATGTACGTGTCACCGCTGCCGTTCAGGTCGATCGCATCGACCACGCCGGCCGGCGTCACCCGCACCAGTTCGTTGCCGGCGGCCGGGGTCTCCGCCTCGAGGAACAGGGTGCCGTGTCGGTCCACGGTCAGGACGTCCGGCGTCGACGAACTCCCGCCCGGGTAGATCTCGATCGTCGTGAGCGTGCCGTCGCCGTCGAACCGGATCAGCTCCTGGCCGGTCGCCGGGGAGGTGCCGGTGACGTAGCCGAACGTTCCGGCGCTCACCAGGTTGCGGTGGTCGATGTCCCAACCCGAGCCCAGCCAGTCGGTCCCGCTCACCGTTCCGTCGCTCGTGTACAAACGCGAGGTGCCACCCACCACGGCGACGAAGAAGAACGTGTCGTCGACGACGGTGGTGGCCCTGATGTCGCTGTCGTCCCACCCCTCACTGAGATCGTGCACCATCGAGATCTCGTCGTCGGCGATCGAATACGCCCACAGTTCACGTCCGAACTCGACGCTGCCACGGGCCTCGAAGAAGACGTGGGTCGACGTCGCCGTCAGGTGGTCGATCTCGGCGTCGACCGGCAGGCCGTGGATGTCGGACAGGAGCTCGACGACCGGCGGGTCGTGGTCGGCGAGCGCGGTGCCGTTCGGCGCCGACATCGTCGACAGCACGGTCGACGTGACGACCAGAGCGGTACCGAGCAGGATGGCGGCGGTTCGACGCATGCGTCCAGGGTGCAAGACCCGGCGGTGGTGCCACACCCGGCCAGCGGTAGGCACCGGGTAAGGACAGCCGTACCCCGCCGGTCCGGGTAGCGGGCACGACCGCTCCGGCCGCCACTGGTACCGTCGCCGACGTGTCCACCGTCCGTCTCGTCGTCGCCGAGGACAACCTGCTCGTTCGTGAGGGACTGGTGAGCCTGCTGTCCACGGTCTCCGATCTCGACGTCGTGGCGACGTGCGCGTCGCTGCCCGAGCTGATCGAGACGGTCGATCGTCACGACCCCGACGTCTTGCTGACCGACATCCGGATGCCCCCCGATCACAACGACGAGGGCATTCGCGCTGCCGAACAGTTGCGCACGACCCACCCCGACGTCGGCGTGGTCGTCCTCTCCCAGTTCGTCGAGCCGTCCTACGCGCTCGCCCTGCTCGATGCGGGTACCAAGGGGCGCGGCTACGTGGTCAAGGATCGGATCGACGAGCTCGATCGTCTGGCCGACGCGATTCGCACGGTGCACGCCGGCGGCTCGTTCATCGACGACATGGTCGTCGACGCCCTGGTCCGGTCGCGGACCCGCATGGTCGACTCACCGCTCGAAGTGCTGACCGATCGCGAACGCGACGTGCTCGGCGAGATGGCGACGGGTGCCACGAACAATGTGATCGCCGAACGACTGGGTGTGAGCGCGCATGCGATCGAGAAGCACTCGAACATGATCTTCACCAAGCTCGGCCTGGCCGAGGACCCGGAGGTCAACCGGCGGGTGAAGGCGGTGCTGGTGTTCCTGGCCGGGAGCGGCACCACCGCCGACGCAGCCTCATGACCGTCGACACCGCCGTGCCCTCGAACGGCACCGACGTCGTCCGGCTCCGCAACGTCATCCTGGCCGATGCGGTGCTCGCGTTCGCGGCCGGCTGTTTCACCGTCGCCATGTCGTTGACGGTCGTCCGCATCGGCTGGCTGCTGGCAATCGGGCTGTTCGTCGTGCTGACGTCACTGGTGATCGCGTCCGCGATCCTTCCGCTGCGCCGGAATCGGGTGTTCGAATCGGTGATGATCTTCGCCGTCGCCAACTGGGTCGTGGCGATCGCCGCTGCGGCGGTGGCGACGTTCGCGTGGCCGCTCCAGATGGTGTCCTGCCTGTTGCCGAGCCTCGTTGCAGCCTCGTTCGTGGCCGCCGACCGCCTGTGGTGGTTCGTGGTCCCGTCGTTCTTCGTGTCGGCGGCCGTGGTGGCCGCCGGCGTGTTGCAGGACTTCACCGGGCTCACCGACGAGGTGCCGGAGTGGCTCCAGACCGGCATCCTGCTCGTTGCGGCACCGGGTTTCGGCGCCGTCATGGTGTTCGTCGCGTTGCAGCACCACTTCAACCTGACCCACGCGCTCGAGGAAGAGCGGATCCTCCGAGCCGACCTCGCCGTCCAGACCGACGAGCTGCGCCGGTCCCGGCAGCGCGTCGTTGCCGCGACCGACCGGGAGCGGCGCCGGATCGAACGCGATCTCCACGACGGTGCGCAGTCGCGCCTCGTCGGCATCAATCTGCAGCTCGCTCGCGTCCGTACCGAACTCCGCACCGATGTCGACGCCGCCGACGACGGTCTGGCGGCGGTCCGCCAGGAGGTTCACCGGGCTCACGCCGAGCTGCGCGACCTCGCACACGGGCTGTACCCGTCGGTGCTGACCCAGCACGGGCTGGCCGCAGCGATCGAGGCGGCGGCCGACCGCAGCCCGACACCGGTGCGACTCGACATCGGCGCCGTCGGTCGGCTCCCCGCCGACCGCGAGGCGGCGGTGTACTTCTGCCTGCTCGAAGCGCTCCACAACGCCGACAAGTACGCCCAGGCGTCGACCGTCGAGATCCGGCTCCGGCGTACCGGTGACGGTGACGCCGCCGTCGTCGTCTTCGAGGTCGTCGACGACGGCGTCGGATTCGACGTCGTCGCCGCCCGGCTCGACGGCGGACAGGGGCTCACCAACCTCGCCGACCGGCTCGGCGCGGTGACGGGCACACTCGAGATCGAATCGTCCGGCGGTGCCGGGACGACGGTCCGTGGCACGGTGCCGGTCGGCTGACGAGCTCAGCTCGGTTCGGGCACGGCGACGATCTCGTCACGTTCTTGCACCGCAACGCCGATCAGCACCAAGCCGATACCCAGGAGATCGAGACCTGACGGGGTCTGGCCGAGCAGGAGCCAGCCGACGAACACCGCCGTGACCGGCAGGGTGGCGAGCAGCACGCTGAATCGTCGGATCGGGATGCGACGCAACACGTACTGATCGATGCCGTAGCCGATCGCGTTCGAGAACACGCCCGTCGCACAGCACAGGAGCAGCAGGGTGGGGGAGACCCACACCGGTCCGCTCCACGGCGCTCCCGCCGGTGCGATCACGATCGAACCGATCGCCAGCCCGACGCCGAGCCCGGCGACACCGGATCGCACCTGGGCCACCTTCGATCCGAAGACGATGTACGCCGCCCACATCGCCGACGAGATCAGGATGAACACGACACCGAGGGTGTTGTCACCGATCTCGACACCGCCGAGCGTGACGACGCCGATCACCGCCAGCACCAGGGCGAAGCCGTTCCGAGCCGAGCGGGTCATGGCGGCGGCGACCGCGATCGGACCCAGGAACTCGATCGCGACGCTCTTGCCCAGGTCGATCCGTGCGATGCCCAGGTAGAAGAACAGGTTCATGAGCGCCGTGGCGGTGCCGAACACGCCGGCGCCGATCAGATCGCGCTTGGTCCAACCTCGATGGAAGCCGGGCGAGATGGCGAGCAGCGCGATCGCCGCGCCGATGACACGGAACCAGGCGACCGTCTGCGGCTCGACCTCGTCGAACACGGTGACGGCGATCGCCGCACCGATGTACTGCGACAACGCCGACACGACGAACAGCGCCTCGGGCGGTGCCGTCGAGAGGATTCGGCTGGATCGGCGCACGGCTGGATCATGGCCGCTCGGACCCCTCGATGTCATGATCGATTCGAGATCCGTCGGCGTCACGACCCGTCGGGAGCGCGAACCGTGGGGTCAGACCGCGTGGCAGGCGACACGATGACCGGGTTCGTCCCCGACGTCTCGCCCGTCGTCGATGCCGTCGGACGGCCCGAGCGCGACGTCGACGCCTCGGCAACGGTCCTCGATGCCGAGCCGTCCCGCCTCGCCGCTCGCCACGACCGGACACCGTGGATGGAACCGGCACCCGCTCGGGATCCGGCGCGGATCGGGCGTCTCGCCGACCAGGATCTGCTGCTCCATCCGCTGCATCTCCGGCACGACCGACAGCAGCGCTCGCGTGTAGGGATGCTTCGGGTCGTCGAGCACCTGTTCCGTCGGGCCGATCTCGACGATCCGACCGAGGTACATGACGGCGATCCGGTCGGCGATGTTCCAGGCCAGCCCGAGGTCGTGGGTCACCGCGACGATGGACAGCCCGGTCTCGTCGACCAGCGAGCGCATGAGCGCGAGGATCTCGCCGCGGATCGACGCGTCGAGCGATGCGACGGGTTCGTCGGCGAGCAGCAGCCTCGGCTCCATCACCATGGCGCCGGCGACGACCACGCGTTGTCGCTGTCCTCCCGACACCTCGTGCGGGTAGCGCTCGAGGAACCGTTCGGCCGGACGCAGCCCGGCTCGTTCGAGCGCGTCGGTGACCTTCGCCGTTTCGTCGCCGCGATCGCGACGGATGCGCAGCCCCTCGGCCACGATCTCGTGGATCGTCTGGCGCGGGTTGAGCGCACCCGTCGGATCCTGGAACACCATCTGGACGTCGCGTCGGCCGGAACGGCGCGACCGCCCCACCTGCTCACCGTCGATCTCGATCGTGCCGTCGCTGAGCGGCTGCAGCCCCTGGATCGCCCGGACCAGCGTCGTCTTCCCCGATCCCGATTCGCCGACCAGGGCCAGCACCTCGCCGGCCTCGACGTCGATTGAGACGCCGTCGACGGCGCGAGCGTCGCCGAATCGGACGACGGCATCGGTGACGCGGACCACGGTCGTGTTCATGTCGGGTCCTCGACGAGCAGACAGGCCGCGCGGCGAGCATCGCCGGCGGGGGACAGTTCGGGTGCGTGGGCGCGGCACCGATCCTCGGCGAGCGCGCAACGAGGATGGAACGGGCAGCCGGTGGGCAGATGCGCCGGGTCGGGCGGGTCGCCTCCGAGCCCGCTCGGGTTCATGCGCGACGCCGGATCGCCGATCGTCGGGAATGCGGCGGCCAGCCCGGACGTGTAGGGGTGCCGCGGGCTGTGGAACAGCTCGCCGCTGCGTCCCTCCTCGACGATCCGGCCGGCGTACATGACGGCGAGGTCGTCGCACACGTCGGTGAGCACCGACAGGTCGTGGGTGATGAAGATCATCGACAGGCCGCGTTCGACTCGAAGACGGGCGAGCAGCGCCAACACTTGGGCCTGCACCATCACATCGAGCGCCGTGGTCGGCTCGTCGGCGATCAGCAGGCTCGGGTCGCACGCCAACGCCATCGCGATCAGGACGCGTTGGCGTTGACCGCCGGAGAGCTGGTGCGGGTACGCCGAAGCCCGGTCGCCCGGCAGGCCGACCTGTTCGAGCAACTCGGCGACGCGGGTGGCGGCCGCCCGTTTCGACGGCTGGGTGCGGTGCAGCAGCATCGGTTCGGAGATCTGGGCGCCGATGCGTTGCACGGGGTTGAGGGCGTGCAATGCACCTTGGAACACGATCGCCCCTTCGGTCCACCGCACGGCACGGAGTGCTCCCGGCTTCATCGCGAGCACGTCCTGTCCGTGCAGGAGCACCGAGCCGTCGACGGTGGTGCCGGCGGGGAGGAGCCGCAAGATGGCGTTCGCCATTGTCGACTTGCCGCACCCCGACTCGCCGGCCAGGCCCAGCGAGGCGCCCCGCTCGAGTTCGAACGACACGCCGCGAACGGCGGGCAGGTCGCCCGACCGTGCGTGGTACGTGACGCGGAGATCGTCGACGAGCAATAGCGGGCCGTCGGTCATCGGCGTCCCGCCAGTCTCGGGTCGGCGATCTGCTCGAGGGTCTGACCGATCAGCGTGAATGCCAGGACGACCAGCAGGATCCCGACGCCGGCGGGCGTGAAGTACCACCAGGCGCGGAGCGTCAGGGCCCCGTTCTCGAACGCCTCCACGAGGGTCTTGCCCCATGACGGGTTGCGCGGGTCGCCCAGACCGAGGAACGACAGCGTCGTCTCGGTGAGGATCGAGATCGGCACGGCGAGCGTCGCCGTGGCCAGGATGAGACCGCTCACGTTCGGCATGATGTGGCGGAACACGATGTGAGCGTTCGAGGCGCCGAGTGACCGGGCCCGGTCGACGAACAGGCGCTGCTTGACCGTCAGCA
This sequence comes from Ilumatobacter fluminis, assembly GCF_004364865.1. Taxonomy (NCBI): domain Bacteria; kingdom Bacillati; phylum Actinomycetota; class Acidimicrobiia; order Acidimicrobiales; family Ilumatobacteraceae; genus Ilumatobacter; species Ilumatobacter fluminis. The sequence goes on along the minus strand of NZ_SOAU01000001.1, from coordinate 3,433,420 downwards.
CCTGCGCTCGGACGAGTCGAGCGGTCGACGGCCACGACGTCACCCCGATCACGAAGATGATGTTCCAGACCGAACGCCCGAGCACCGACGCGAGCACGATCGCGAGCGGGAGGAACGGGATGACGAGGAACCACTCGGTGATCCGCATCAGCACGCTGTCGGTGCGTCCGCCGACGAAGCCGGCGACGACACCGACGAAGGCACCGAGCGTGATCGTCACGACCGTGGCGGCCAACCCGACGAAGAGCGAGATCCGGCTTCCCCACACGAACTGGGTCCACACGTCTCGGCGGAGGTAGTCGGTGCCGAGCGGTGGGTGTTCGCCCGGCGACGCCCACTGGGGGACCCCGTCGGCGCGGGCCACTGCAGTGTCGAGTCCGGATCGGTCGGCGATCAGGGGCGCGGCGAGTGCGATCGCGACGAACACGAGCAGGATGAGGAGACCGATCCGGCCGGGTCGTGACGCCCAGAACCGGCGCGTGAACGTGCCCATCGCTCGCCGCCGCCGTGCCCATGTCGGGTTCCGCACCGTCACGGCGCTCACGACGGCCGCACCCGTGGGTCGAGCCAGACGTAGAGCAGGTCGGCGACGAGGTTGAAGAAGATGACTGCCGCGCTGAAGAGCAGGAACAGCGCCTGGAGCACGGGGAGGTCCGGTCCGCGGATCGCGTCGGTGGTGGCGCGTCCGAGACCGGGCCACGAGAAGACCGTCTCGACGGCGATGGCGCCGGACAGCACGAAGCCCAGGTTGATCGCGGCGAGCGTGACGATCGGTAGGAGGGCGTTGGGGACCGCATGACGCCGTCGGACCATCACATCGCGGAGGCCCTTCGCCCTGGCGACGGTCAGGTAGTCCTCGCCCATCACGTCGAGCAGCGCCGAGCGGGCCACGATCGCGTACTCGCCGAGGTAGGCGAGTGTCAGGGTGAGCGCCGGCAGGAACAGGTGTTTCGCGGTGTCGGCCCACGCCGCGATGCCCGTGGCATCGGATCGGAGGTCGGACATCCCGCCGACCGGGAACCACGGCAGGACGACGGCGAAGGCGTACAGCAACAGCATGCCGAGCCAGAAGTCGGGCATGGAATAGAAGACCATCGTCGACGACGTGATCGAGTAGTCGGTCGCCGAACCGCGACGCCAGGCGGCGATGAAGCCGGCCACGACACCGATCACCATCGACAGGATCGCCGAGACCCCCACGAGCAGCACGGTGGGCCAGATCTTGCCCTGGATGTCGTCCCACACCGGCTGACGGGTCTGGAACGAGAGCCCGAAGTCGAGCTGTGCCGTCTGCCGCAGGTACAGCAGGAACTGTTTCCAGGTCGGTTCGTCGAGTCCGAAGTCGCTGCGGAGCTGCTCGACCTTGTCGGTCGGCACCCGGCTGCCGCGCAGCAGGCTGCCGAACGGGTCGTCGGCGACGACGCGGAACAGGAAGAAGTTGATGACTAGGACGAACAGCAGGGTGCTGAACGCCCCGATCACCTTCTTCGTGACGTAGGCGGCGTTCATCGCCGCTCGGTGCTCACCGTCTCGGGTCGACTCGGTGACGAACGCCCCGGTTGCGGGGCGTCGAGGTCACTCACGTTCGTCTGCCGAGCCTCTGCGCTTGGCGAAGAAGAACGCACCCGCACCGGCGACGACGAGCACGCCGACGATCACGGCGATCAGTGCGCCGTTGCCGCCACCGTCACCATCACCGTCATCACCGTTGTCGTCACCGTCGTCGGATCCGGTGTCGCCGTCGGTCGTCGCTTCCGTTGCGCTGCCGTCCGGGGTGGTGTCACCCGTGGCCGTCGTCGCGTCGGATCCGGTGTCGTCGGAGGTGTCCGGGGCGTCGGTGCCGCCGACCGGGGTGATGAGTGCGTACGACGGCGACGACTGCGAGAAGATCACCGGACCGACCTCCGCCGGCTGACGGACGAATCCCTCGAACCGGTCGGTGCGGTACGCCTGCAAGTCGGGCGTGTACCAGAGCGCCGGATAGATCGCCGCGTCGTGGACGATGCGCACCATTTCGTGCACGATCTCCCGACGACGCTCCGGGTCGACCTCCTGGTTCTGTTCCGCATAGAGCGCGTCGTACTCGGGGTCGAACCAGTTGGCGTCGTTCCAGTTCCCGAGCTCGGCTTCGGTGAAGTACGACAGCAGCGGATCGGGGTCGACGAACGGCACCCATCCCCAGTAGAAGGTGTCGTAGGTGCCGTCGACGATCACGCCGAACAGCTGGTCCTGGTCGTACGCCTCGAGTTCGACGCCGATGCCGATCGCGTTCATCCAGTTGCTCCACAGTTCGCCCATCGCACCACCGAGATCGGAGTCGGTGTTCACCGCGTGGCGCAGGACGATGTCGTCACCGCCGCCGGGCATCTCCCGGATGCCGTTGCCGTCGGTGTCGACGTAACCCAGCTCGTCGAGCGCAGCGGCTGCCGCTTCGGGGTCGTAGGAGAACAACTCGTCCTCGGCGATCTCCGGGACCCACGCCAGGTCGGCCGCGACCGAGATGGTCGTCGCCGGGCGGGCGAGGCCGAACCAGAGGTCTTCGGTGGCGCCGACCTTGTCGATCGCCCGGTTCAGCGCTCGCCGGAACTCGACGTCGAGCAGAGCCGGGTGTGGCTGGCCGTCGGCTGCGCCACCGTTGAATGCGATCTCGTCGAACCCGCCTTGCAGCCCGGCGATGGCGACGATGTCGGGATCGGCGTCGATCGACGCGAAGGCCGACGCCGGGATGCCCTGGGCGGCGTCGATCTCGCCGCGCTGCAACGCAGCGACCATCGCATCCGGGTTCGCGAAGTAGCGGAAGATGAGGGTGCCGACGGCCGGTTCGCCGTCGTAGTAGTTCGGGTTGGCCGTCATCGTGAGCGACTCCTCCGACTGGTAGTCGGAGATCGTGAACGGGCCGCTGCCGACACCGTCGAGGGCGTCGTAGCTGTCGATCGTCTCGGGGGTCGCGTGCTCTTCCCAGATGTGCTTCGGGAGCACGTAGATGCCGACGGCGGGCAGGCGGGGATCCGGCACGGACGACGTCACCGTCACGGTGCGGTCGTCGATCACCTCCGCCGACAGGTTCGCAACCGTCGACACATAGTTCGACCACTCCTGATCGCGCGCCGTGTTGATGTTCCATGCGACGTCCTCGGCCGTCAGTGGTTCGCCATCCGACCACAGCAGGCCCTCGCGCAGGGTGTACGTGTACGAGACACCGGGCTCGTTCTCGACCCACGACTCGGCGAGCGCCGGTTCGGGTGAGTAGTCGGCGGTCGACCGTGTCGTGAGCCCGGAGTACTGGATGTTCCAGGCCTCGTACTCGGGGATGGCGAAGCCGACGACCGGGTTCAACGTCTCCCAAGGCTGGGTCAGCCCGACGATCATCGTCGTGTCGTCTTGCGCCGCTGCCGGCGCGCCCAGGGTCCCAAGGGTCACGGTGCCGGCCAGCAGGCCGGCACCGATCAGGCGCCTCAACATCGAACTCTCCCTGTTCCGATCGGGCGCCTCGGCGCCATTGGATTGTCGACGTGATTCTGACGATCGGAGGTCTGGAGCGCAAGTACCAATTTCATGTCGTTTCGGTGCGACTGTTCCGGGTCTCGAGTGAGGCCGGACCGTCCGCCCGAGCCCGCCGCTCCTAGGTAACCGAACGACATCTCACGAGCGGTCGCAGTCGGTCTGGGTCGGCGTTCGGCGCGTGTCGCATCGACCGGATGGAGCGGGTGCTCGTCGGTTCGTCACCCATCTCGCCCGATCGGCGCGCCGTCACGGTTCTGGCTGACCGGGAGCGGGTACGGCACCGTCATGGCAACGGACACGACGACGAGCACGACCACGACGTCGACCGCCGGAACGAGTGTCGACCCGCGGGCTGCGGCCCTGATGGTGATGGGGATGGCGTGCTTCGGCTCGGCGACACCGGTGAGCCGGATCGTCGGGCGCTCGTTCCCCGTGTGGCTCGGCTCGACGACCCGGATGCTCGTCGCCGCAGCGGTACTCGCCCCCATGGTGTGGTGGCGACGTCGGCGTCGCGATGAACCGTCGTTGTGGCAGACGGTCAGGACGATCGACGCGGCCGACCGGTGGCGTCTCACAGCGATCGGCGTGGTCGGCACGTTCGCGTTCACGGCGTTCATGCTGATCGGGATGCGAGAGGCTCCCGGAGCCGTCGGCGCGATCGTCATGGCGACGACGCCCGCCGTCACGGCCGTCGCGTCGGTGCTGTTCCTCGGCGATCACCTCACGAAGTGGAAGACGATCGCGATCGCGCTCGCCGTCACTGGCGTCGTGATCGTCAACATCTTCGGGTCGACCGGCAGCGATTCGGGGGATCTGGTCGTCGTCGGGTCGCTGCTCGTCTTCGCCGCCGTCTGCTGCGAGGCCACCTACACCTTGGTCGGGATGCAACTGTCCGCCGATCTCGACCCGATGAGCCTCACCCTGCTCGCAGCGGTCGTTGCGATCGTGGCGTTCTCGCCGCTCGCGATCTGGGATCTGATCGGGTTCGACTGGACGGAGCCGTCGACGTCGGAGTGGCTCGGTGCCCTCTGGTGGGGCGCCGGCACCATGGCGCTCGGGTCGGTGCTCTGGTTCATGGGCAACCGTGATGTGAGCGGGACGACGGCGTCGGTGTTCATGGGCGTCATGCCGGTCAGCGCACTGGTGCTCTCGTACGTCCTGCTCGGCGAGCCGTTCCAGTGGATCCACGTGGTCGGCATGGCGACGGTGCTCGCCGGGCTCGTGATCACCTCGATGGCGGGCGACGGCCACGGACACTGACACGGTGCGGTCGTCAGCGGTCGTCAGCCGTCGTTGTCTACGCTGCGCGCATGTCGCAGCAACCGGATCGACCGTCGTGGGCGCCGACGGCGCTGACGCTGTCGCTCGTCGGCGGCTTCGTCGTCGGACTGGCCACGGTGCTGCTGGCGATCGGTCGCGGCATTGGCTGCTCGATGGAGGACGACTGCGGGAGCTCCACCTGGCTGCTCGTGCTCGCACTGCTCGCCGTGATGGCGATCGTCGCCCCGTTCGTCGGGTTCGGCGCGTTGAACGGACGCGGTGGCAGCGAGGCGCGCTGGATCATGCTCTCCATGGTCGGCCCGACCCTGATGTGGGTCGTGGCCTTCGTCGTGATCGCCGCCTGACGTCCGTTGCCGCCGGCGGGCGAGTTCAGTCGAACAGGTCGGGGTCGGAGCGCTGGATCTCGTCCCACATCGGCTGGAACTGGTACCAGCCGACGGCGTGGCTGCCCGTCTCGTTGAACGTGTAGCGGGCGTACTCGTCGCGGATCTCGTGCGGGGTGCCGGCGGCCATCGCCATCAGCTGGGCCTGGCACGAGCGCTCCATCGTCACGAACCACCAGCACGCCTCGTCGACGGTCGTGCCGACGGTGAACAGGCCGTGGTTCTGGTGGATCGCCGCCTTGCCGTCGCCGAACTTCGATGCGAACTCCTTGCCTGCCTCGACCTCGAACACGACGGCGCCGCCCTGTTCGGCGATGACGACGTGATCGTCGTAGAAGGCGCATGCGTCTTGGGTGAGCGGGGCGAGCGGGATGCCGAGCGAGCTGAACGACTTGCCGTACGGCGAGTGCGAGTGGGCGGCGGCGACGACGTCGGGGCGTGCCTGGTGGATCGCTGCGTGCAGCACGTAGGCGGCGCGGTTCACGTGGTGGCCGCCGTAGACGACGTTGCCCTCGTGATCGCACAGGATCAGATCGGAGACCCGCATGTGGCGGAAGCTGACACCGAGCGGGTTCACCCAGAACATGTCGGGATACTCGGGGTCGCGCACGGTGATGTGCCCGGCTACGCCCTCGCTGAAGCCGAACTTGCCGAAGATGCGCAGCGCGCCGGCGAGCTTCTGCTTGCGGTGCAGACGCTCCTCCTCGACCGTGTCGAACTCGGGCGGCGTGCGGAAGTACAGGTCGGTCTTCGGGGTGAGCGGAACCCCATCGATCGTGCGGACGGATTCGTCGGTCATCGCCATGAACCGAGCGTACCGAGCCGGTCAGCCGTTGGCGAGACCGAGCTGCGACGTGATGGCGTCGAAGACGTCGTCTTTCGACCGGGTGGCGTCGATCTCGACGAGCTGTTCCTTGGCGGCGAACAGCTCGAGCGCCGGCTCGGTCCGCTCGTGGTAGTCGCGGAGCCGTTGGGCGAGCGCGTCGGGCGTGTCGTCGTTCCGCGCCACGAGCTGACCGCCGCACACGTCGCAGCGACCGTCGACGTCGGGGCGGTGCGACATGTGGTTGTAGTCGAGACCACACTCGGAGCAGACCCGGCGGGCCATGATCCTCGCCTCGACCTCGGCGTCGGGCATGACGAGATGGATCACGGCGTCGATGTCGTAGCGCTCGAGGAAGAACTCGGCCTGGCCGACCGTGCGTGGGAAGCCGTCGATGACGAACCCGTAGTTCCAGTCGTGCGCCTCGAGCCGGTCGCGCACCACCTGCTCGACGACGTCGTCGCCGACCAGCATCCCGGCGTCGATGTCGCGGCGGACCCGCGCGCCGAGCTTGGTGTGGTGCTGCACGTTCCAGCGGAAGATGTCGCCGACCTCGATGTGTTCGAGCTCGAAGTCGGCGGCGAGTCGGCGGGCTTGGGTGCCCTTGCCGCTGCCCTGCACCCCCATGATCACGTACTTGCGCACGACGTCATGTTGGCACGCCCGTGCGCTCGCCCCGAGCGGCGGTCAGGAGCGTTCGGCGGTCACGACCTCGGCGCCGGTGTTGCCGAATGCTTCGACGAGGAGGAACGGTTCGTCGTTGTACGGCTTGCGTCGAAGGGTCGCCTTCAGCATCGTGGCCGACACCAGATGTCGCCCGTCGGGGAACTCGAGGTGGATCACGCGGTTGGACAGTCCGTATCCCTTGGCGTCGAACCAGTGGAGCCGGATGCCGTCACGGTCGATCGCCTCGATCAGGGCGCCGGGCGTCGGTCGGATCGACGTCTGCTTCGGCTTGTGGAACAGGAGTCGGCGATCGGTGACGGTGAGCCAGGAAGCCAGGAGATCGGCGCGGAGCTTCGGGTTGTCGAGGTCGAGACCGCGGTCCTGGGCGTACTGGGTGCCGAGCGCCGACGATCCGCTGCCGTGGACGGTGCCGCCCGACGAGACCCGTCCGGTCCCGATCTGGTTCGCCAGCCCGACGACGGCCTGGATCTGCTCACCCGGTTCGAGGTCGTCGGCGACGATGCCGCGGACCCGCTCGTTCAGCTTCATGCGGCCATGATCCCCGCCGACCTTTCGACAACCTTTCGGCGGTCTTCGGGGCGCGCCGCCGCCCCAGCGCAGGGCTGGGGTCGATCGGTCGGTTCTCGAGTCGGTGAGCTCGGGGTCGGGCGGCGCGCGTCACGCTGCGGGTTGTCGCTCCCGCACCCGTTCCGGTGCCGGTTCCTGTTCGTCGACCGTTCGCCGTCGGCGGCGTTGTGGCGGTACATCCGGTTCACTGACCGTGAACACCTGGCCGTCGGGTTGCCGGACCGTGAGTGTTCGATCGTCGGTGAGTTCGAGTGTCCAGCCGCCTTCGTGGACGACGTGGTGGTGTCGTGAGCAGAGCGGGATGAGGTTGTCGAGATCGGTGCTGCCACCGTGCTCCCACGGGACGATGTGATGCATCTCGCACCGATCGAACGGAACATCGCAGTCCCCGAACCCGCACGTCCGATACATCGCCCGCAGCGCTCGCCGTTGAGCACGGTTCGCGTTGCGTGCCGTGCGCCCCGCCGACAGCGGCACACCGTGTTCATCGACGAACACGACCGTGACGCGGGCGTTGCACATCACCCGCGACACCGTCGCCGGCGCCACGGCTGACCCGTCACCGGTCTCACACACCGATTCGTCGGTGAGATCACCCGAGGCGACCGTGTGAGCGTCCGCGATCAAGGTCACGTCACCGGTGCCCGGGTGCAGATGCCGGTTCCCGGCTGCGACCAACTCGCCCAACGCCTCCGCCGCCAATCGGTTGCGGTCAACGCTGCGGTCGACACACTCCGGATCCCCTGCGGCCGCGCCCTCCTTGATGAGCGTCGAGACGTGTCGGTCGACCGGCCCGAACACCTTGCTGGCCAGTTCCGGATGGAGCGCGAACCGTCCCTCCACCAACCCAGTCGCCGTGTTCGTCTTGCGGGACAGGAACGTGCTGCGCCGCTGTCGAGTCGAGCGTTCGATGCCGTTGTCGCGCTCGATCACCCGAGCCAGATCACGAACCGACCGACCGAACTCCTCCGGCGACAAACGCCTCGCATCGTCCAAGAGGTCGTCTTCACGATCGAACAGTTCATGCTTCACGTCGTCGTCGAGCTTCGCTGTGGCATTCGCCAACGCGTCGACGTGCTCGGCACCGATCTCACCCGCACCCAACGCGTCTTCGAACGACGGCGCCTCATCCAACGTCTTCGAGCGACGCTCCTTCCGCTTCCCCTCCGCCGATGACACACCACCGGTCTGCGCGTGCACATCGGCAGCCGGTGCTGCACCCTGCTGCTCATGGAGTTCGATCATCCGGCGCGTCACAGTGGCTTCGACCTGATCGATGAACCCCCGCAACCGACGCGTCGCACCCAACACCGCAGCACAACCGGTCGGATCAGCCGCAGCCACATCGACCGCGAAGATCGCGGTCAACTCAGCTGCGGGGTCGGGAGAACTCATACACCCCATCATGACGAAGGGGTGTAACAGAGTTTCCCGATTCCAGACCCTCCCGACGAAGAAGTCTCGAGATTTCTTCGACCATCGGAGAGCCTGAGCGTCAGTGCGCCCCGTGCTAGCACGGGTCGATGGGTTTCTCCGTTCGTCGGCGTGACGACGCACTCGTCATCGCGCTGAGCGGATGGGATCGAGCGATGAACCTGCGTGGCCGACTCGTTGTGCCTCTGGCCGACGTGTCCGGTGCCCGGGTCGAGGAACGCCACGAGCTCGAGACGCTGATCGACCATCGTTCCGTCGGCATCGGCACCCACCTCGGGCGCGAGCACCCGAACCGTCGACGGGTCGGCACGATGCTGGGTCGTGGCGTTCCCGGCAACCAGTTCTGGGCGGTCGCGGCCGGCGACGCGACGCGCCCGCTCCTCGTCATCGACCTGGTACCACGCAGAGGCTTCCGCCGCCTCGTTCTCGACGTCGACGACCCACCAGGCATGGCGGCAGCACTCTCGGTACCTCGCTCGCCCTGAGCCGGTGCACGTCGGGCGTCGTGGTGTCGCGGAGCGCCGAGAACGACCCGAGCGCCTACGTTGGTCGACGTGCTCATGGTGTTCGCAGGGTTGCCCGGGGTGGGCAAGACGACGATCTCGGGGTCGCTCTGTCGACGAACGGGAGCGAGCTTCGTTCGGATCGATGCCATCGAGATCGGCTTGCAACGTACGGGCCCGGTCCCGCCGGGCGGACTCGGTGCGACCGGATACGAGATCGCTCATCACGTCGTGCGATCCATGCTGCTCGAGCAGCTGCACGTGGTCGTCGATGCGGTGAACCCGGTCGGTGAGGCTCGACGCGGCTGGAGCGATCTGGCGAACGAACTGGACGTCCGTTTGCTGTCGGTCGAGGTGGTCTGTGGCGACGCCGACGTCCATCGTCGACGCGTCGAGCAGCGCACCGCCGACCTGCCGGGGCACGACCTGCCGACCTGGCACGACGTCGTCGACCTGGCGTACGAACCATGGCCCGACGTCGACCTCGTGGTCGACTCGACCCGCCCGACCGACGACGTGGTCGGGGAGATCCTGCGTCGGCTCGAACCCCCCGGTGGTCGATAGTCGCCTCCGGCCCGGCGAGTTTCGTCGAGCGTCGGTCCCCCTCGGCTCGTCGACTTGTTCCCTCGACGGGGAGCCGTGATCATCCGCCCCGAAGGAACTCGATGGACGGACGCGTCCCTGCCGTCCGGGAACGGTTCGTAGGATCGGCGGCATGCGCATCTTCTTCACGGGTGGGAGCGGCAAGGCCGGCCGGTACGCGATCGACCACCTCGTCGCACAGGGTCATCGCGTCACGAACGCCGACCTCATGCCGCTCGGCCGTGACGGCGTGCCCGATCTGCGCGTCGACCTCACCGACGCCGGTCAGGTCGTCAACGCCCTGTCGTCCTACGCAGACTTCGACGAACTCGAACCGGGAACCGGCGTGCCGACCTACGACGCCGTCGTCCACTTCGCGGCGGTCGCTCGGATCCTCATCTGCCCGGACAACGAGACGTACCGCGTCAACGTCCTCAGCACCTACAACGTGCTCGACGCCGCCGTGAGGCTCGGCATCCCCAAGGTGATCTTCGCCAGCTCCGAGACGACCTACGGCATCTGCTTCGCCGACGGAGAGATGCGGCCCGAGTACGTCCCGATCGACGAGGATCACCCGACCGTGCCCGAGGACAGCTATGCAATGTCGAAGGTCGTCAACGAGGCCACCGCCCGCTCGTTCCAGGCCCGATCCGGCATCGATGTCTACGGCCTCCGTATCAACAACGTCATCGAGCCGCACGAGTACGCCGAGCAGTTCCCGGCCTACGTGACCGACCCGGCGCTCCGCCGCCGGAACATCTTCGCCTACATCGACGCCCGCGATCTCGGCCACATGGTCGAGTGCTGTCTCCGTACCGACGGTCTCGGCTACGAGGTGTTCAATGTGTCGAACGACGACACCTCGGTCGGTATCACGAGCGAGGAGGTGTACGACCGTTTCTACGCCGGCGTCGAGCGCCGCGCCGATCTCGACGGCCACACGACCTTCTACGCCAACGACAAGGCCAAGCGACTCGTCGGGTTCGCTCCGCAGCACACCTGGCGCGACATCGTCGGCGCCACCTGACCCCGAAACCTCGCCGGGGCGCCCGGCTGGAAGCTGCGACACTCGGGCATGGACCTCACGACCGCGTGGCCGCCGTTCGGGCTGCGTCTGCGCCACGACGACCTCGAGCTGCGACCGGTCACCGACGACGACGCGTTGCACATCGCGTCGTGGATCCCCGATCTGCTCCCGGCCGACCAGCGGTACTTCCTGCCCAACCTCTATCGGGCGATGCAGGCCGACACGGCCGAGGAGATGGCCCGTCTCGAGCTCCAGTGGATCTGGCGGCAACGCGCCACGATGTCGCCCGACGACTGGGGCCTGACCCTCACCGTCGTCGTCGACGGCGAACCCGTCGGCATCCAAGGTCTGGAGGCGGCAGCATTCAGGGTGCGGCGCACGATCAACAGCGGCTCGTTCCTCGTTCCGTCACGCCGGGGTTCCGGCATCGGCACCCGAGCTCGAGGCCTCATGCTCTCGTTGGCCTTCGATCACTTCGGTGCTGCTGCCGCCGAATCCGGCTACATGGACGGCAACGACGCTTCCCGCATCGTCTCCGAACGGCTCGGCTACCTCCCGAACGGCGTGATGTTCCACGAGTTCGAGGGGCAGCGACGCCGAGAGCAGCGAGTCCTGCTCGAAGCCGAGCGGTGGCGATCGTTGCGTCCGACCTGGCTCGACGAGGCGTCCGTCGACGGGGTCGATGCCCTGCGTCGACAACTCGACATCGCCTGAACGAACGGGCCGACCCGTCGCCGACTCGGCTCAGCGCAGGAGCGCGAGGTCACGCTGCGCGTACCGGAGGTGCGCCCACTCCTCCTCCAGGATCACCCGGACGCAGTCACCGACCGACGGGTGCCAGTCGCCATCACGGTCCCACGGGTTGTCACGTTCCTCCGCGAGTAACTCCGGAGTGACGTCGGCGAGGAAGTCGGTCACCATCTGCTGCCGCTCGGCCCGCGCCGCCATGATCTCGTCGAACGACGGCTCGTCGGTGCGGAAGATCGTCATGTCGAAACCCATCCGCTCCGCACTCGAGAAGATCTGGCCGATCTCGTGGAACGGCTGCTCGATCCGCATGATCCCGCCGCGCAGCCAGGCGTCGGTCACGAGCACCATGTGTCGCAGCGTCTGGGCGAGCGACCACTCGTCGTCGACGCGGGCGTCTCGCAGCTCGACCGGTGTCTCCGACACGACTCCCGCCCACGCCGCCTGGGCCGCCACCCAACCCTCGCGCAACCCGTCGGGCGTCTCGGCGTGCTGCAACTCTCGGCCGGGGTAGCGCCGGTTCAGCTCGGCCTCGACGAGCGGCACGACGTCGACACCGTTGACGAACAGGCTGCCGAACGGGATGTCGTGGCCGTCGATGTCGAGCCCGTTCGCGTCGACGGCGCGCATCGTCACGCCGCTGAGATCGCACGATCGGAAGGTCGCGCCCCGGAAGCTCGTGCGGGCGAACGCCTGCCCCTCGAAGTCCCCCGATTCCGATGAGGTCGTCATCGCCTCAGTCTTGCCGCGATCGAGGCGGTGCGGAGACCGGCGGCGGCCGGCGCGAGACTCGGCGTCGTGAACCGCGCCGTGAACCCCTCGTCGATCGCTCCGCCCGCCGCCAACTACGCACACGCCGTCGTCACCGAGGGCGCCTCGAAGTGGCTGCACACCTCGGGCGTCGTACCCGTGCAACCCGACGGCACCGTGCCCGACGACATCGCCGAACAGGCCGAGGTCGTCTGGCAGAACATCGGCGCCATGCTCGACCAGGCCGGCATGCGCCCGGCCGACATCGTCTCGGTCACCACCTACGCCGTCGTCGGCGAACCGCTGGCCGAGGTGATGGCCGCTCGTGACCGCTTCCTCGGTGGCCACCGGGCCGCCTCCACATTGGTGACCGTGCCCGCCCTCGCCCAACCGGCGTGGCGGATGGAGATCGCCGTCGTGGCCGCCGCCTGACCTACCCTGACACCATGTCGGAACGGTCGATCGCCACGTGGTTGGGAGAGCACGCCGACGTCGACTGCTGCGACATCGTGACGACCGGCCGCAACACCGGCAATCCGCACGAGATCGAGATCTGGTTCGGGGTCGACGGCGGGACGATGTATCTCATCTCGGGCAACGGTGTCGGCGCTGACTGGTACCAGAACCTCCTGTTCAACCGGGAGGTCGTCGTGAAGCTGGCCGGGTCGACCCATCTCGGCCATGCCCGAGTCGTGGTCGAACCCGACGAGCGACGCCGGGTCGGCGACCTGATGGGCGACAAGTACGTGTGGGGTGGCGATCCGTCGATCGGCCTCACCTACGACGCCTGGTGCTACGACGTCCCCGCCGTCGCCATCGAGTTCGGCTGACGGTTCAGCCCAGGTGGGTCACCTCGACCGGCGGGCGATCCGGTGCGTCGACGGTCGAAACCGGCCAGCCGAGGTAGATCACGCCGACGATCCGGTCGTCGGGCTCGAATCCGCAGAAGGCGAGCGAGTGCTCCCCGTCGAGGATCGGCGCCGTGGACCAGAAGGAGGCCAGTCCGGCGGCCGTCGCCCCGAGGAGCAGATTCTGGATACCGGCCGCCACGGCGTCACGGTTCTCGTCGTGCAGCGACGCGTTCTCGTGCGGTGCGCAGCCCACCACCAGGACGGCGGGGGTGCGGCCGTACTTGGTCATCGTCTTCACCCGCTTGCCGTCGTCGCCGAAGTCGCGATCGATCATGTCGGCGACGAAGGCTTCGCCGAGCCCGAACCGGGCCTCGCCGGTGCAGCTGGCGAACCTCCACGGCCAGGTGCGCTTGTGGTTGGGCGCCCAGGTCGCCAGGTCGCACAGCCGGTCGATCAGGACGTCGGGGACCGCCCGGCCCTGATCGACCAGCATGTGCGTCCGGCGGCTCCGTACCAGTTCGGCGAACTCGTCCAACTGCATGTGCCCACTCTGACAGACGGTCAGGCGGTCACCCAGATCGAAAGTTCGGCGCCGTCGTCGCCGGCGGTGAACGACAGGCCGTCGGGTTCGGTCACCCGTGCGGCGTCGCCCGTGGCGAGCAGCCCGCCGGGCTGCAGCGTGCCGGCGCCGCGAGCCACGAACACGTGCACGTGGCGGTCGGTCGGCAGGTCGACGGTCTCGCCCGCTCTCACCCTGCCGCCCCACAACTCGGCGCCCTGTTGATGGATGTGGACGGCGCCGTCGCCCTTCCCGGACGCAATCCGGAACAGGCGGCCCGAATCGAGTTCGTCGCCGACCTCGTTCTGCTCGTAGCCCGGCGTGATGCCGCGGGTGTCGGGTGGGACCCATATCTGGAGGAAGTGGACGTCGGCGTCGGGGCTCGCATTGTGCTCGCTGTGAAGGATGCCCGACCCGGCCGACATGCGCTGGGCCTGTCCCGGCTCGATGATCCCGTGATTGCCCTCGGAGTCGCGATGCTCGAGCGCGCCCGACAGCACCCAGGTGACGATTTCCATGTCGCGGTGGTGGTGCGTGCCGAACCCGGTGCCGCCGCGGACCACGTCGTCGTTGTTGACGAGCAGTAGGCCGAAGCCGGTGTTCGCCGGGTCGTAGTGGGGGCCGAAGCTGAAGGAGTGCTTGGAGTCGAGCCAGTCGAGCTGGGTGGCGAACCGCTCGTCGGCTCTCCGGATGTCGAGTGTCGTCATGTCGAATCAAACCCTTGTGCTCGCAACAATATTCCCTGACGGGCTCCGTGCTCGGCTCTGCCACAATCGCCGACCGTGCACGTCGTCGCCATCCTCGCCGCTGCCGTGCTGTTCGGTTCGACCGGCACTGCGCAGGCGCTCGGCCCCGATGCGGCGACTCCGCTCGGCGTGGGCGCCGTCCGGATCGCGATCGGTGCGGTCGGACTTTGGCTCTTCGTGCGCGGCGGCGCCCACACCTCGGCCATCCGTCGCGAGTGGCGATGGGTCGCGACCGGCGCCGTCGGTGTCGCCGCGTACCAGCCCGGCTTCTTCACCGGGACCGAGCGCCTCGGGGTCGCGCTCGGCACGATCGTGGCACTCGGGAGCGGACCCGCATTCGCCGGAGTGGTTCAGTGGGGCATGGGAGTGCGCCCCACCGCGGCGTGGGCGCGAGCCACCGGACTCGCCGTCGCCGGCGGATGCCTGTTGGTCTTCGCCGGCGAGTCGGGGGCCCGCTTCAGCCTCGTCGGACTCCTCGGTTCGCTCACGGCCGGCCTCGGCTATGCGCTGTACGCGATTGCGACCCGCCGCCTGATCGAGCGCGGTGTCGGGTCGACCCAGGCCTCGGCATGGCAGTTCTCGATCGGCGCCCTCCTGCTGGCCCCGCTCCTGTTCATCGAACCGATGGGCTGGCTGACCGAACCCGGTGGCCTCCTGATGGCCCTCCACCTCGGCCTGGCGTGCACATCTCTCGCTTACGTCCTGTACGGATGGGGCCTACGAGCGGTCGAGGCGGCGACGGCCACGACCCTCACCCTGGCCGAACCGGTCACGGCAGCGATCTTGGCCGTCACCGTCCTCGACGAACGTCTCGCCTGGTTCGGCTGGGTCGGCGCCGGCCTCGTCGTGCTCGGCCTCGCCACCCTCGGTGGGGGAGCGCGGCCGGCCCCGTGGCGTGGCGTTTCGTGGCGTCGCGGCTCGGGTACCGCGCGGCCATGACGAACCCAGCGACCATCCTCATCGCCGTCGATGCCGAGGAGGGCGCGAAGCGGGCCACGCTCGCTGCCGCCTCGCTGTTCCCCGACGCCACCCTTCGCTTCGCTCACGTGGCGCGCCCGGTTCCGCTCACGCCGCCCGGCGCCTACGGCCCCGCCGGCGTCGCTCCCGTCGGGGTCGCTCCGGTCGACACCGAACTCGACCCCGAGGAAACCAAACAGTCGGCCCGTGCCGTCGCCCAGCAGGCGGCCGCCGACTCGGGCCGCCCCGACGCCGCCGCCGTCGGGCTGATCGGTGACCCCGCCGACGCCCTCATCGACGAAGCCACCGACTGCGGCGCCGACGCCATCGTCGTGTCGGCCCACGATCGCGGCTGGATCGAACGGCTCTTCCACCACTCGGTCAGCGACGACATCCAGCGCATGTCGCCCGTCCCGGTCGTCGTCGTGCCGGACCCCAGCTGATCGCGAAATCCGAACGGCTCAGGGTGACGGTGTCGCCCGTGTAGGTTCCGGCTCATGGCGTTCCTCGACCTGAGCAAGAAGCCCACCGGCGCACTCAAGTGGTTTCTCAAGGCACCGACGTACCTCTTTCGCGCCAAGCTCGGGTTCCTCTTCGGAAAGCGATTCGTGATGCTCGAGCACCGGGGGCGCACGAGCGGCAACGTGTACCGCACGGTGATCGAAGTGGCCGGCCGCAACCCCGAGGCGAATGAGTACATCTGCACCTCGGGCACCGGCCCGCAGGCCGACTGGTACCGGAACCTGCAGGCCGATGGGCTCGATGCGGTCTGGGTCGGGAACAGCCGTCACGCCGATGCGACCGTCCGCTTCCTCGATGCAGAGGAAGCCTCCGTCTTCATGTCCGTGTACGAGCGCGAGCACCCCAAGACGGCCGCCAAGCTCTATGACGTGATGGGTGTCTCGTACGACGGCACCGATGCTGACCGCACCCGCATGATGGGTGAGATCCCCATGGTCGCCTTTCACGTCCCGTGATCACGGGTCCGCTCGGTGGCGTACAGTCGGGACGTGGCCGAGGTCGTGTTCGCGAAGGCGTTCCGGCGACACGTCGAGTGTCCTGACGCCGAGGTGCCGGGAACGAACCTGCGCGCCGTGCTCGACGCCTATTTCGACCGGCACCCGGTCGTGCGTGGCTACGTGCTCGACGACGCCGGTGGCGTCCGCAAACACGTCGCTCTGTTCGTCGACGGCGACCTCATCACCGACCGCACCGAATTGACCGATCCCGTCGGCGAGCACGCCACCGTGCACGTCTTCCAAGCGCTCTCCGGAGGCTGACATGTCCACTGCACTGATCGGTACCCGCAAGGGCCTGTTCACCCTGACCGCCACCGACGGCGCGTTCCAGCTCTCCGATCCGGCCTTCCCCGGCGTTCGAGTGACGAACGCGGTCCACGACCCCCGCGACGGTGCGCTGTACGCGTCGCTCGACCACGGGCACTTCGGTGTCCACCTCCACCGCAGCGACGACGGCGGTGCCACCTGGCCCGAGATCGCAGCACCCGAGTACCCACCCAAGCCGGACGGCGTGAGCGAGCTCAACCCGATGTCGCAGCAGGAGATCGAGTGGGCGACCCAGCTCGCCTGGATCGTCGAACCCGGCCACCCCGACGAACCCGGCGTATTGTGGTGCGGCACGATCCCCGGCGGTCTGTTCCGGTCGAGCGACCGAGGCGATTCCTGGCAGCTCGTGGAGTCGCTGTGGAACCATCCGTCACGACAGAAGTGGTTCGGTGGCGGCTACGACGACGCCGGCGTCCACTCGATCTCGATCGATCCCCGTGGACCGGGTCGCCTCGTCGTCGGCGTCTCCTGTGGTGGAGCGTGGCGTACCGACGACGGCGGCGCTACCTGGGCGATCGCCGCCCACGGCATGCGGGCCGACTTCGTGCCGCCTGACCAGGCCGACGACCCGGACACACAAGATCCGCACCGTGTCGTGCGATGTGCGGCAGCGCCCGACATGTTGTGGACGCAGCACCACTGCGGCATCTTCCGCTCGACCGACAACGGCGACCGCTGGACCGAGATCACCGAGGCCGGACCGTCGACCTTCGGCTTCGCCGTCGCAGTGCACCCCGCCGACCCCGAAACGGCATGGTTCGTACCCGGCGTCAGCGACGAGGTGCGGATGCCGGTCGACGGCAAACTCGTCGTCACCCGCACCCGCGACGGCGGCGCCACGTTCGACGTGCTCCACCAAGGCCTTCCCGACGGCCCGGCCTACGACCTGATCTACCGCCACGCCTTCGACATCGACGACACCGGTGACGAGCTCCTCATGGGATCGACCACCGGTTCGCTCTGGTGGACCGGCGACGGTGGCGACCACTGGCACGAGGTGTCGAGCAACCTCCCGCCCATCGCCTCCGTCCGCTTCTGCTGAGCCCGGTCGGTCGACGTCGACCGACCTGCATCTCACTCCGTCTTGCGGGCCCGGCTGGGCTGCACTCGCGGTGCCTCGTTCGGCATCTTCGGGTACACGGGTGGCCAGGGTGCGTCGGGGACGCCGTCGGCGATCTGGTCGGCGAACCGCTCGACGAACGGACCGATGTCCTGCGGATGATCATCGATGTCGTGCCACGGGTCGCCGGTCTCGGCGTACCGGTCGGGCACCGTGCGCAACGTGAGTGCGTCGGGGTCGACGCTCATCACCTCGTCCCACTCGATCGGCGTCGACACCTGGGCGCCGACCCGCGGCCGCACGCCCCAGGCCCCGAAGACGTTCTTGTGCGGAGCGTTCTGGTTGAAGTCGACGAAGACCTTGCCCTCGCGCAGCTCCTTCCACCACTCGGCGGTGAACACGTCGGGGTGTTGATCGGCCAGGTCGCGGGCGATCACGACCGAGGCGCCGCGCACGGCGAAGCTGTCGAACCCGTCGACGACGCGCACATAGATGTGCATGCCCTTGCTGCCGGTCGTCTTCACGTACGACCGGATGCCGTGCTCGGCGAAGTAGAGCCGGACGAGCATCGCCGCTTCGCGGATGTCGTCGAACGTCTGGCCCGGTGACGGATCGAGATCGATCCGCAGCTCGTCGCTCCACTGCGGCTTGTCGGCCGTGTATTGCCAGACGTGTAGCCCGAGCACCCCCATGTTCGCGGCCCAGATCACGTGGGCCAGGTCGGCGATCACGAGTGCCCGTGACGGCGTGCCGTTGATCGTCTGCACGGTGGTGGTCGTCAACCAGTCGGGCGCCGACTCGGGGATCCGCTTCTGGAAGAAGCTCTTCTGGCCGACCCCGTTCGGGTACCGCTCGAGCAGCACCGGCCGGTTCCGGATCCACCGCATCAGCGGCTCGCCGACCGCCAGGTAGTACTGGGCGAGATCGAGCTTCGTGGCGGCGATCTTGGGGAACAGCACCTTGTCGGGATTCGTCACCGTGACGGCCCGACCCTCGGCCTCGAGCTCGACCGGTTCGCCGAACTCGTTCGCTTTCGCCATGTGCGGAGCGTACGGCATCGCGAGCTGGCACGATGTGCGCATGACCGACGTCGGCCCCGACTCGACCCGAGCGATCGTCGAGCGCGACCGCCGCCACTTCTTCCATCCGTACCAGGTGTTCGACACCTATCT
Organism: Ilumatobacter fluminis; assembly: GCF_004364865.1. Lineage (NCBI taxonomy): Bacteria > Bacillati > Actinomycetota > Acidimicrobiia > Acidimicrobiales > Ilumatobacteraceae > Ilumatobacter > Ilumatobacter fluminis. The sequence continues at coordinate 3,414,441 of NZ_SOAU01000001.1, read as the reverse complement.
CGTCGACGAGGTCCTCCCGATCGATCGCGGTGCCGGCGTCGAGCTGGTCGACACCGACGGGCGGTCGTACATCGACGCGGTCGGCGGGATGTGGTGCACCAACGTCGGCCTCGGTCGCGACGAGATGGCCGACGCGATCGCCCAGCAGGTGCGTGACCTCGCCTACGCCAATCCGTTCGTCGACATGACGAACGTGCCCGCCGGGCGTCTCTGCGAGAAGCTCGCCGAACTCGCACCGGGCGACCTGAACCGGGTCTTCCTGTCGAGCGGTGGTTCGACGGCGATCGACGTCGCGTACCGCACCATCCAGTTCTACTGGTACGCCAAGGGCCAACCGGAGCGACGCCACGTGCTCAGCCGGATCGACGCCTACCACGGCACGACCTTCGCCGCCGTCTCGATCGGCGGGAAGCCCGGCGACCGGGTGCCCGGCTTCGACTACATCGACGACACGATCCATCACCTGTCGTCGCCCGACCACTACCACCACGGCAACGGCCGCACCGAGCAGGAGTTCGCCGACGATCTCGTCGACGAGTTCGAGGCCACGATCGCCGAACTGGGCGCCGACAAGGTCGCCGCCTTCTTCGCCGAACCGATCATGGGGTCGGGCGGTGTCATCCTGCCGCCGGCCGACTACCTCCAGCGGGTCCGTCGGATCTGTGCCGAGCACGAGATCGTCTACGTCAGCGACGAGGTCGTCACCGGCTTCGGCCGGCTGGGGGAGTGGTTCGCCTCCGAGTCGGTGTTCGGGATCGTGCCCGACATCATCACCTCGGCCAAGGGGCTCACCTCGGGGTACCTCCCGCTCGGCGCAACGATCATCAGCGACCGGATCTACGACGTGATCGCCGAAGAAGGTCACGACCGCTACTTCGCGGTCGGCTACACGTACTCGGGGCATCCGGTGTCGTGTGCGGCGGCGCTCAAGAACATCGAGATCATCGAGCGCGAGGGGCTGCTCGAGCACGTCCGCGACGTCGGCCCGTACTTCATGGAGCAGCTGCGGACCCTCACCGACCTCCCGATGGTCGGCGAGGTGCGCGGCTCGCACCTGATGGCGTGCGTCGTGTTCGTCGCCGACCGCGAGACGAAGGAGCTGTACCCGGAGGAACTCGACGTCGGCAAGCTCGTGGCCAACGCGTGCGAGCCGAGGGGCTTGATCGTGCGCCCCATGGTGCATCTCAACGTCATGTCGCCGCCGCTCGTGATCACCCGCGACGAGATCGACCGCGTCGTGGCGACTCTGCGCGACGCCATCGTCGACGTCCGCGCCGACCTCGACGCCCGCTGACCCGCGGTCTCCGGCACCCGGCCCGACGTTCTGTACCGGTATCGTTCCGGGCCGGATGGATCGACCTCGGCTTTCTCCCACCGACCGGCGTGCGCTGGTCGCCGTCGCGGCCCAGTTCTTCGTGAACGGGGCGATGACGGCCTCGTTCATCGCACGCGCACCCCAGCTCCGCGACCGCATCGGCGTGTCGGTCGACGGCTACGGCCTCCTCATGACCGTCGCCGCGAGCGTCGGGATCGTGAGTAGCGCCTTCGCCGGCCGAATCATCCACACCGCGACGACCCGTCGAGTCCTCCAGGCCGGCGCCGTCGCGCTCGTGCTCAGCCTCCCGATCATCGGCGGTGCCCGTTCACCGGCCGTGTGGCTGATCGGCATGTTCGTCTACGTCTTCGTCGACGCGCTGGTCGACATCTCGATGAACCTCCAGGGGTCGTGGATCAGCGCCCGCCGCCACACCCCGATCATGAACCGCCTCCACGGCCTGTGGAGCCTCGGCATGCTGTCCGGAGGGTTGGGAGCCGTCGCCGCCAACGCCGCCGGTCTGTCGACCTTCGTCCACCTCCTCATCGTTGCGATCGTGACCGCCGTTGCGCTGGCGTTCGTGACGCACCATCTGCTCACCTCCGACCTCGAGGGGCACGGCGAACCGGAGGCGGCGCCCGTCAACGGTCGCAACGGAGCACCCAGCCGGCTCCCGCTGGTGCTGCTCGTGGCGGCCGGCATGTTCGCCGTCGTGATGGAGATCACCGGCGGTGACTGGGCCACCTTCCGTCTCACCGACGACTTCGGCGCCACCGCCGCCGTCGCCAGCGCCGCCTTCGTCGCCTACACCGTCGGCATGACGGCGATGCGTTTCGGCGGGGACTCGCTCCAGACCCGCCTGGGACGGATGGGCCTCCACCGGTTGAGTCTCGCGATCGCCACGGTCGGTTTCGTCACGGCGTCGCTGGTTCCGAACCAGACGGTGTCGCTGGTCGGGTTCTTCCTCGTCGGTCTGGGCGTCGCCACCTTCATGCCCAAGCTGTACGACGATGCCGCCCGCCTGCCGGGTCGGCGCGGCGCCGGCCTCGGTGCGATGAGCGGTGGCATCCGGGTTGCGTTCCTGATCACGCCCGTCGCCGTCGGTGGGCTGGCGGGCACGAGCCTGTCGGTCGGTTCGGCGATCGCGATCTTCGCCCTGCCGGCCGCGTTGGGCTTGGCACTCGTCACCGAGTGGAACGACCGCTTGCTCCGGCCGACTGCTCTGACCGGCGAGGCCGAACGCTGACGCAGCCGGCTGACGTCAGGCGGGCCGGGCCCGCGTTCGCCGGTTGCCGACGGTGCCGAACAGGACGGCGCCGATCACGATCAGTCCACCGATCACGGTGCGGATCGACGGGGCCTCCGAGAAGAAGATCCACGCCCACGCGGTGGCTGCCACGGTCTCGACCGGCGCGAACAGGGCGACCTCGGCTGCCGGCGCGTACTTCGGTGCCGTCGAGTAGCTCATCCGTCCGATCGGGTTGAAGACCAGCCCCATCGCCCCGGCGGCGACGAAGACCCGCCACGGGGCGTCGCCGAGGGAGGCGAGCGGGAGCGCGATGACCGCCATCGCCGCCGAACTCGCAGCGAGCGCAAGCGGGCGGTTCAGTTCGGGGTGGCGTCGCCAGACGATCACACTCATCGAGAACAGCACGATCGCGAGCACCGCCAACAGGTCGCCGTCGATCGTCGGCTCGCCCAGGGACCCGCTCACCACCAGGCCGATGCCGGCGATCACGAGGACGATCGCGACGATCACCTGTCGCTCCGTCCGTTCTCCGAGCGCGATCCGTGCGAAAATGGCGGCCAGGACCGGGGTGGCCGCCACGATGACGACGACGTTCGACACTGCCGTGTTGTTCACGGCGCCCGTGAAGGCGAGCTGGCTCGTGCTCGCCAACACGGCGACGAGCAACAGCGGCCCGGGCGCGCCCCGCGCTGCTCGCCACAGCGGTTCGGGTGTCGTCACCGCCGCAACCGTGCCGAGCGACACCGTCGAGGCGATGCCGAACACGACGGCGATCGTCCACGCGTCGAAGTCGGCCGCTCGGATGAACAGCGAGTCGGTCGACACCATCAACATGCCGAACGCTGCCAGCGCCCACCCCCGCTGGCGGTCGTCGATCATCGGGTCAGTGTGCCATCACCCAGACGGGCGACACAGGTGCCGCCGCTACCACGCTGGGCGCGCGGCGGGAAATATCGCCCGTTTGGGATGGTTCCCGATTCTTTGTAGGGTCAAGTGGGGTTCTCATTCGGAAGCGATCTATCCGTCGCGCAAGGAGTTCGGTTGAAAGAAAAAATCCGCCTCAGCGGCGTGTACAAGATCTTCGGTGATCAGCCTCGGGGTCGAGCTCTCGACCTCGCCAAAGCTGGTGTTCCCAAGGACGAGGTCCAAGCGCGCACCGGCCACGTGGTCGGTCTCACCGATGTCAATTTCACGGTCCGTGAAGGTGAGATCTTTGTGGTGATGGGCTTGTCCGGGTCGGGCAAATCCACCGCAATCCGTACCGTCAACCAGCTCCATACGGTCACCGACGGCGAGGTGCTCGTCGACGGCGAGGACGTGCAGGCCATGACCGGCTCGAAGCTGCAGAGCTTCCGCCGCGAGAAGATGGGCATGGTCTTCCAGCACTTCGCCCTCTTCCCACACCGCTCCGTCATCGACAACGTCGGCTACGGGCTCAATGTGCAGGGCATCGCCAAGCGCGAACGCGACAAGGCGTCGCTGCGAGCGCTCTCGCTCGTGGGTCTCGAGCCCTACGCCATGAACCTCCCGTCCGAACTCTCGGGTGGCATGCAGCAGCGCGTCGGGCTCGCCCGTGCACTGGCCGCCGACCCCGACATCTTGCTGATGGACGAGGCGTTCAGCGCGCTCGACCCGCTCATCCGACGCCAGATGCAGGACGAGATGATGGCGATCCAGGCCGAGCTCCACAAGACGATCCTGTTCATCACCCACGATCTCAACGAGGCGCTCCGCATCGGCGACCGCGTCTGCATCATGAAGGACGGCGCCGTCGTCCAGATCGGCACACCCGAAGACATCCTCACCAAGCCGGCGACCGGTTACGTGGCCGAGTTCGTCCAGGACGTCGACCAGGGCCGTGTCATCCAGGTCAACGAGATCATGGTCGAACCGAAGCCGCTCGACCCCTCGCTCACCGTCCAGCAGGGTCTCCAGCACCTCGGCGACCGATCCGGTGCGTTCGTGCTCGACGCCGAGGGCAAGCCCGTTTCGGTGCTCACGACGGGCGACGGCATCCGCGTGTCGGGCATGGGCAGCAGCAACCTGTCCGACGCTCTCCGCACCGACTTCGCCGTCTGCCGCCCGGAGGACACGCTCAACACCGTCTATGCGGCTGCCGGTCGGGGCATCCCGATCGCCGTCGTCGACGAGTCCGGCCGCTTGGTCGGCAACCTCGACCCACGCCACATCATGGAAGAGATGGGCCGCGTCGAGAGCCTGATCGACGGATTCGAACGAGAGGTGTTCCTGTGAGTCTCATCGCCACCGCCGACCAGGTGCCCGTCACCGACAACGAGGTCCTCGACGAGTTCACGATCCCGTTCGGACAGTGGACCGAAGAAGCGGTCGACTGGATCACCCTCAACCTCGGCGGCCTGCTCGACGCGATCGCCTGGCCGTTCGAGTTCCTCATCGACAACTTCGTCGAGGGCTTTCTCGTCGAGATGCCGTGGCTGTGGCTCGTCGGGATCATGTTCGTGATCGCGCTCCTCGTCCGCAACTTCACCGTGGCCGTCGGCACCGCCGCCGGCCTCGTCGTGTGCGGCCTGCTCGGCAACGAGTACTGGGAGGAGACGGCCCGCACGATCGGGTTGATCCTCGTCGCCGTGCTCCTCTGCGTCATCATCGGCATCCCACTCGGCATCCTCGCCGGGCGAATGGACTCGGTCTGGGGAGTCCTCAGGCCGACCCTCGACGCGATGCAGGTCATCCACTCGTTCGTGTATCTGCTGCCGTTCATCTACTTCTGGGGCGTCGGCGCCGTCGGCGCCACCATGGCGACGATGATCTTCGCCCTGCCTCCGTTGATCAGATTGACGAACTTGGGCATCAGACAGGTACCCGAAGACGTGGTCGAAGCGGCGCGCGCCTACGGTGCGCCCGAGCGTCGAGTCCTCACCGACGTCCAGCTGCCGCTGGCTCGTCCGGCGATCATGACCGGCATCAACCAGACCCTGCTGCTCGCATTCTCGATGCTCGGCGTCGCCGCGATCATGGGCGCCGGTGGCCTCGGTCGTCTGCTGTTCCGTGCGCTCGGCCAGCAGGACGTCTCGCTCGCCGCATCGTCCGGTCTGGCGTTCTTCATCCTCGCCGTGATCCTCGACCGCATCGCCCAGACCGAGGTCGGTCACAAGAACCTGTTCTCCCGCATCACCACCGCCTGGAAGTCGCGCCGTGAGCCCGAGGTGCTGCTCGACGATCCCGCCTTCAACGCCGAACTCCGCACGTCGGAGGCCGACGTGCAGGCGGCTGACCCCTCGATCACCCCCGACGGTGACGACAGCGACGAAGGTCGCATCGCCCCGGTCGGCAGTGGTGAGAAGACGGCCATCTACGCGGCCATCGCCGGTGGCGTCCTCATGGTCGTGTCGCTCTTCCTCACCTGGGCGAACGACGCGTCCAAGCTCACGGGCTACTCACGCCGTTCCGACCAGGAACTGCCGGGCGAATCGTTCGCCGGTTGGGCCGCCGAGGGCGGATCGTGGTTCGCCTTCGGGGTCACCGCGATGGGCCTCTTCGTCATCGTTGCGGCGATCCGCGTCCTCGTCGGTTCGGCCGGCGGACGCTGGCTCTCGCCCGACGGTGCGCTGCTCGGTGCGGTCGGCGGTCTCGTGACCGCCGTCGGCTACCTCCTCACCTCCCCGAGCCCGCTGACGGTCGGCTACTCCAACGGCATCGGCCTCTGGGTCGCGATCGTGGGTGGCATCGTGGCGTCGGCGGCTTCGCTGCGGTGGATGCAGATCGCCCCGTACGGCCCGCGCCGACCGCTCAAGCCGAAGGTCGTGCTCGCGCCGATCGTGCTCGGCATCACCGGCGTGATCTTCGCGGTCGTCTCGATGTTCTCGATGTGGACGCTCGACGAACGTGCCGATGCGGTCATCACGCCCGAGATCCAGGCCGAGCTCGACGACATCCTGGCGCAGGCTGCTGCCGGCGAGATCGGACAGGCCGAGGCGAGCAACGAGATCCTCATCGTTCGTGCCCGGGCCGCATCCGCCGACCGGATCGTCGTCGACGGCAAGTCGTCCGACGGCCCCGGCCTCGGCACCTGGACCCTGATCTTCACCGCCGGAGGTGCGCTGGCTGCTGCTGCGGCGGCGGGCGCCCTCGGCCTCGGTGATCGCCGCCAGTGGCTCGGTGGCGCAATCGCCATGGGCCTCGGTGCCGGCGTGCTCCTGATCGCCGTCGGCTGGGTGGGCAGTCTCGCCCGTGCCACCGACCCGAACTTCTACAGTGGCGTCGGCGCCATGATCGGCGGCCTCGCCGGCTTCATGTTGATCGCCGCCGGAAACACCGTCATCGCCGGCTTCGAGCGTTCGCACGTCTACCGCGAACTCGTCCTCGACGCCGACCAGTCTGCGCCCGTCTCGGCCGATCCCGCCGGTTCGGACGTGCGCACCACCGTCGCGACGTGAGCAGCGTGAACTGCACACCGAGTGACACCCCCACAACCAACCCATGGGAGGGTTCCACATCATGACCAAGAAGCGCACTGCATTCACCGCCGTCGCTGTCTCGCTCGGTCTCGTCCTCGCCGCCTGCGGCAGTGACGACGACAGCGATTCGGCCGACGACGAAACCGAAGAGACCACCGCGGACGCCGGTGACGACGACGACGCCGACGCCGACGCCGACGACGATGACGATGCCGACGCCGGTGACGACGCCGACGCCGGTGGCGACATGGCGATGCCCGGTGAGGGCGTCAGCGTGACGATGGCGAAGGCCGACTGGGTCACCGAAGACCCCAACGCCTACGTCGCCCACAACCTCCTCGAGGAGCTCGGCTACGACGTCTCCGACCCGGCCGACCTCGAGCTCGGCCCCGCCAACGCCTACATCGCGATGGCACAGGGCGACGCCGACTTCTGGATCAACAGCTGGTACCCCGGCCACAACTCGTGGCTGGCCAACGAGCTGCCGGACGGTTCGACCGTCGGTGACCACCTCACGGTGGTCGGCGAGATGATGATGGCCGGTGGCCTCCAGGGCTACCTCATCACCAAGGACTTCGCCGACGAGTACGGCGTGTACTCGCTCGACGACCTGAACGACAACCCGGACGCGCTCGCCGCGTACGACGCTCAGGACCCGACGCCCAACAACGGCGTCGCCGACATCTACGGCTGCCAGGAGAGCTACACCTGCGACGACATCATCCAGTCGCAGATCGCGTTCTCGGGCTGGGAGAACATCGCCCAGGTCGTCGCCGGTTACGACGCGATGGTCGCCGAGGCCGTCACGAAGGCCAACGCCGGTGAGCCGATGGTGATCTACACCTGGACGCCCAGCGCCTACATCACCCAGCTCATCCCCGGTGAGAACGTCTACTGGCTGACGGTCGACGAGGTCATCGACGACTCGAACCCGCTCGGCGTCGAGGGTGGCGAAGGCCACAACCAGCTGCCCGGCACCGCCACCATCGGTGAAGAGCAGTGCCCCGGCTCGGTCGACGGCACCTGCCAGCTCGGCTGGATCGCCGCCGACATCCAGGCGACGACCAACACCGAGTGGCTCGAGGCCAACCCGGCCGCGCAGTCGCTGCTCGAGCAGTTCCAGATGAACGTCGTCGAAGTGTCGCTGATGAACGTCGACATGGCTGACGGCGCCGACGTCACCGAGCTCGCCGCTCAGTGGATCGAGGACAACCGCGACGTCGTCGACGGCTGGCTCGAGACCGCCCGCGCCGCCGGCTGACGAACCACACCCTGACGACCTCGCTCGAGGTCGAGCGAACGACCGGCCCTGCGGGGCCGGTCGTTCCGCGTTCTGGTTCGGTACGGTGACGCCGTGCTGGTCACGCTCGGAGATCTCGTCGACGACATCGTGGTCGACCTCGACCAACCCATCAACGAGGCGGCCGACACGCACGCTCGGATCTTCCACCGCCGCGGCGGGAGCGCTGCCAACGTGGCTGCCCGCTTCGCCCGGACCGGACCGGCCCGGTTCATCGGCCAGGTCGGTACCGACTCGGTCGGGATGCGCCTGATCTCCGAACTGGCACGCGACGGCGTCGACGTGAGTTTCGTCCGTCGTGATGGGCGTTCGGCCTCGATCGTCGTGCTGGTCGACAGCGAGGGGGAGCGAACCATGCTCGTCGATCGCGGTTCGGCACGTGCCCTCGACGGCGTCGAGTCGGCCTGGCTCGAGGGGGCGACGGCACTCCACCTGACCTTCTACTCGCTGCTCGACGAGCCGATCGCGACGACCTCGCGCCGGTTGGCGGCGCTGGCGGCCGAGCGTGGGGTACCGCTCAGTATCGACCTGTCGTCGACCACGTTGTTGGCCGATGCCGGGATCGGCGGTGTCGACGCGATGATCGCCGACCTGCGGCCCTCCGTGGTGTTCGCCAACGCCGACGAAGCTGCAACGGTCGGGATCGACGGCCCGTTCGCCGGCGCCGCAACGGTCGTCAAACGGGGTGCGGCTTCGTGCGTGGTGTACCCGGTCGACTGCGGGTCGTTCGAGGTGCCGTCGATCCCGGTCGGCTCCGTCGCCGACACGACCGGAGCGGGCGACGCGTTCGCCGCCGGATTCCTGGGACACGCCGACTGGTCGGTCGATCTCGCCGGTGCGGCCGCCGCCGGGCACGCAGCAGCGCACGAGCTCCTCGTCGAACGCGGCGCCGGGCGCTAGCGTCGGCCCGATGGGGATCTTCCACTGGATCTTCGGGAAACATCCACCGAAACCGCCCGACCCGGAACGATCGTGTGAGGTCGCGTGGCTCCCGCTGTGGCAGTCGCAGATGGTGCTGCACGAGCTGCTCGAACGCGACATCCCCGCCGTCGTCAGCGAAGACTTCAGCTCGCACTACCGCGGCGGGTCGATCCAGCCGATGGCGCGCATCTTCGTGATGGAGCCCCGCCGTCGGGAAGCCGAAGAGGTGATCGAGGAGATCACCGGCTACCCGCCGGCGCACCAGGATCGCTGAAGTCGGTCGCTCGAACGTCAGTCGTTGGCGTGCAGGGCGGCGTTGAGCTCGCCCCAGCTCTGCGTGCGGGGCCGGGCGATGACCTGACCGGTCTGGCCGTCACGGTAGAAGAGCGTCCCGGTGATACCGGACAGCTCGCGAGCTTTCACGACACCGTCAGGCGTCGAGACCGGCGTGGCAGCGGTGATGTAGAGACCGGCCTCGACGGTGCAGTCGTCACCGAGGCTGATCCCGATGCCGGCGTTGGCGCCGAGCAGGCATCGCTCGCCGACCGAGATCACTTCCTTGCCGCCGCCCGACAGCGTGCCGATGATCGAGGCGCCACCACCGATGTCGCTGCCGTCGCCGACCACCACGCCGGCCGAGATGCGCCCTTCGACCATCGAGGTGCCGATCGTGCCGGCGTTGAAGTTGCAGAATCCCTCGTGCATCACGACGGTGCCCTCGGCCAGGTGTGCGCCGAGCCGGACGCGTGACGAGTCGGCGATGCGGACACCCGACGGCACGACGTAGTCGAGCATCTTCGGGAACTTGTCGACCCCGAGCACCTGCAGCGTGTGGCCCTTGGCGCGTACACGCATTCGGGTGTCGTCGAGCTCGGCCACGGCGACCGGGCCGATGTCGGTCCACACCACGTTGTTGAGTGCGCCGAAGATGCCGTCCATGTTGATCGAGTGCGGCCTGGCGAGGCGTCCCGACAGCAGGTGCAGCCGGAGGTAGGCGTCGGCCGCGGAGGCGGGCGCCTCGTCGACGTCGATGGTCAGCCGGATCGGCCGGACCGTCACGTTGCGGAGTTCGTCGGTGGTCTCTCGCATGCCGAGCTGATCGTCGAGATCGGGGTACGCCGTGGTCATCTCGTCGTCGCCGAACTCACCCCAGTCGAACCAGCGGAACCAGGCGTCGAGGGTCGAACCGTCGGCGGCTTCGGTGGTGAAACCGGCGCCCCAGGCCATGCGTGTCATGAGATCTCCTGCTCGGGTCGGAGGGTCGGGAAGAGGACGACTTCACGGATCGACTCCACGCCGGCGAGCAACATCGCCACGCGGTCCATGCCGATGCCGAGACCGCCGGTGGGCGGCATGCCGTATTCGAGGGCTCGCAGGTAGTCCTCGTCGACGGTGCCGCGCTCGGCGTCGCCGGCCTCCTTGGCGGCCTGTTCGTCCTCGAAGCGCAGCCGCTGCTCGACCGGATCGTTCAGCTCGGAGTAGCCGTTCGCGAGTTCGCGGGAATCGACGAACAGCTCGAACCGCTCGGTGACGTACGGGTCGTCGCGATCGACACGTGCGAGCGGCGAGATCTCGACCGGATGGCCCGTCACGAACGTCGGGCGGACGATGTTCGCCTCGCACAGCTTCTCGAACAGGCCCTCGATGATCCGTCCCGAACCCCACGAGGGTTCGTACGAGACACCGTGCCGGTCGGCCAGCGCACGCACGTCGTCGACCGGCTGCGACGGGTGCACCGTCGTCCCGACGGCCTCGGAGACGGCGCCGCACATCGACAACCGGGGCCATGGATCGGCCAGATCGACCGTGTCTCCGCGGATCTCGATCTCGCTCGTGCCCAGCGCGTCGCGAGCGGCAGCGGTGATGAGGCGTTCGGTGATCGCCATCACGTCGGTCCAGTCGGCGAAGGCCTGGTAGAGCTCCATCATCGTGAACTCGGGGTTGTGCCGGGTCGAGATGCCCTCGTTCCGGAACACACGGCCGATCTCGTAGACCTTCTCCATGCCGCCGACGATCAGGCGCTTGAGGTGCAGCTCGAGGGCGATCCGCAGGTACAGCGGCATGTCGAGCGCGTTGTGGTGCGTGTCGAACGGCCGAGCGTGGGCACCGCCCGCCTCGACGTGCAGGACCGGCGTCTCGACCTCGATGAAGCCTTCGGCGGCGAGGGTTCGACGGAACGACGAGATGACCTCGTGGCGGATCCGGAAGTGCCGACGCGCCTCGTCGTTGACGATCAGGTCGGCGTAGCGCTGGCGGAACCGTGTGTCGGTGTCGGTCAGGCCGTGCCACTTGTCGGGCAGTGGGCGGATCGCCTTCGAGAGCAGCTCGACCCGGTCGGTCTTGACCGACAGCTCGCCGGCTCGGGTCGTCATGACCGTGCCGTGCACGCCGACCCAGTCGCCGATGTCGAGCTCCTTGATGTCGGCGAACGCGTCGTCGCCGACGACCGCCTTCGAGATGAACAGCTGGATCCGGTCGGTGCGGTCCTGGACGGTGGCGAACACCAGCTTGCCGGTGTCGCGCTTGAGCATGATGCGGCCGGCGACGGTGACCTCGTCGTCGGTCTCGGCGCCCGGCTCGAGCGCGCCGTGTGACGCACGAACCTCGGCGAGGCTGTGCGACCGGTCGAACCGGTAGGGATACGGGTTGTCGCCACGGTCACGGATCTCGTCGACGCGACCCTGGCGGCGCTGCTTCTCGGCGGCCAGGCCGCTCCCGGTCGGCGTCGATGCGTCGGGTTCGTCGGGGGGTGTGGTCGGCTCGCTCACGATCATCAGACCGTAGCCGCCTCCGGCCGAGCCGCCACCCTTCGTTGCGGCGTCGCCCGTAGGCTGCGCGCCATGACCACCCGTGCCCGACCCGTCGCGATCTGGTCGACGGTCGTCGGAGCCGTCGCCGCTGTCGTCGTGATGATCGTCGCCGTTGCGGCGTGGGCCGCGCCAGGCGACGGCGCCGTGGTCGCCGAGCGAGCGGAACGATACGTGGAACCACCCGGCGATCTCGTGGTCGTGTTCGATCTCGGCGACGTCGACACCGAGGTCGTCGTCGCTGCCGGCCGAGCTGCTGCCGCCGCCGATGCGGTGGCGACGCCCGCCCGCACCGGCTCGCTCGGCATGCGCTCGATCGATCGGTCCGGGGTGAGCGTGCACGCCGCGCCGACCGGCTACCTCATCCCGATGGTCTATTCGTCGGTGCCGGCGCACTCGATCGGTCGGATCTACGGCGTCGACGTGTCGTCGGTGCTCGGTCCCGACCGTGTCGTCATGAACGAGATGACCGCCGAGCTCATCGGTGCGCAGGCGGGCGACGTGATCACGATGCAGTCGGCCTCCGGCGCTCCCGTTCGGCTGTCGATCGCCGCCATCCGTCCGTACGAGCAGATCGGTTCCGCCGAGCTCGTGTTCACGACCGACGTCGCCGCCCGACTGGGCGCGACCGCCGACACCCGGGTGATCATCTACGACGTCGACCGGTCGACGATCGAGCAGGCGCTCGATGCCCAAGGTCTGTACGACCGACGGAACACCCGCGTCGCCCACAGCTGGGACCCCATGAGCCCCGACAGCACGCTCAGCACCGCCCGCACCAAGGTCGCGCTCGGCGAGCCCCTCTACCGCTTCGAGAGCGACGGGTCGGTCTCGATGCACCCCGACTGGATCGCCACCAACCTTCGCCCCGGCCGCGAGACCCTGAACGCCACGATCCCGATCCGCGCACGATGCCACGTCGAGGTCGTCGACGACCTCAAGGCTGCGCTGGCCGACGTCGCTGCTGCGGGCCTCGCGAGCGCCATCGATGTGGCGAACGCGAACTCGTACGGCGGCTGCTACGCCGGCGCCCGGTTCAGTCGTCTCACCGCCCAGATCGGGTTCTTGTCCCGTCACTCGTACGGCATGGCGCTCGACACGAACACCGTGTCGAACTGCCTCGGCTGCCGGCCGCAGATGAACTGCGACGTGGTGCGGATCTTCCGCAAGCACGGCTTCGCCTGGGGCGGCAACTTCCGCTCACCCGACGGGATGCACTTCGAGTGGGTGGGGGAGCGACGCGATCTCATCGCCTACCCCAGCACCTACTGCCCGAACATCGTCCCGGCCGCCGACCTGACCGAATCGGTGACCGTCCCCACGCTCGGACTCGACGTGGTCACCGACGTCGGCGACGAACACGGGCACGGCCATGAACACGGTCACGAACACGACGAGGGCCACGGCCCGTAGTCTGGACGGCGTGAGCCTGCACTTTCTGATCATCGGCGGTGGCCCGGCCGGCTACCAGGCCGCCACGTACGCCGCCCGCCTCGGGGCCAAGGTCACCATCGTCGAACGTGACGTGTTCGGTGGCGCCGCCAACCTCTGGGACTGCATCCCGTCCAAGACGATGATCGCCACCGGTGGCGCGATGAGCTTCTCCCGCCGGCTCCAGGGAATGGGGCTCGCCCAGGCCGCGCCCGAGGTCGACATCGAGTCGCTCACGTCGCGTGTGCAGGGCATCCAGCACGAGCTCAACGACGACATCAAGCAGCTCCTGCAGAGTCAGGGCGTCACGATGATCAACGGGACGGCACGGTTCACCGGCCCGAACACCGCCGAGGCCGACGGCCCCGACGGCACCCGCACCATCGAGTTCGACGCCGCCCTCGTCTCGACGGGTTCACGGCCCCGCATCCCCGACTGGTGCTCGCCCGACGGCGACCGCATTTTGACGACGCGCGATTGCTACCCGCCCAAGTCGTTCCCCGAGAGCATCACGGTGATCGGTTCGGGCGTCACGGGTGTGGAGTTCGTCCACATGTTCTCGTCGTTCGGCGCCGAGGTCGCGCTCGTCGTGAGCCGCCAGCACGTCCTGCCGGGGAAGGATCCCGAAGTCGCAGGAGTGCTCGAGGACGACTTCATCGCACGCGGCGTCAAGCTCCTGAAAGGGGCTCGGGCCGAGACGATCGAACGCGACGACGAGACCGGCGGCGTCGTCGTTCGCTGTGACGACGGCCGTGTCGTGCGGTCGTCGCACGCCGTGCTGGCCATCGGCTCGGTGCCCAACACCGACGGCCTCGGCCTCGACGCAGCCGGTGTCGAAACCGACGACTGGGGCTACATCCCGGTCAACCACCACTGCGTCACGAACCAGCGTCACATCTACGCCGCCGGCGACGTGTCGGGCAAGCTGCCGCTCGCGTCGGTTGCGTCGATGCAGGGGCGCAAGGTCGCCGAACACGTCATGGGGCTCCACACGGTCGAGCACCGCCACCTCGACTACGACAAGGCGGCATCGGCGATCTTCACCGAGCCCGAGATCGCCGATGTCGGTCTGGCCGAGGCCGAGGCGTTCTCGAGCGGGCGCAAGATCCGGGTGACGAAGGTGCCGTTCGCCACCACCGCCAAGGCGCACATCAACAACGATCCGCGCGGCTTCGTGAAGATCATCTCCGACCCGGCGACCGGGGTCGTGCTCGGTGGGTCGATCGTCGGCCGACACGCGGCCGAGCTCATCAGCGTGATCGCCCTCGCGGTCACCGCCAACCTGAAGGTGAGCGACATCTACGAGTCGTTGCTGGTGCACCCGGCCCTCAGCGAAGCCCTGGCCGAAGCGGCCGAGTAGGGAGCTACGAACGCCCGACGGCGTCTCGGATCGCCCGAAGGAGTTCCGTCTGGCCGTACGGCGAGCGGACGAAGTGCACGCCCGGATCGGCCGCCAGGTCGGGGTGCGTCGTGCGGCCGGACAGCAGCACCGTCGCGGTGTTCGGGTGGAGCGAGCGCAACTGCCGGAGCAGGGCGACGCCCGCTCCGCCGTCGAGGAGTGGATCGAGCAAGACGAGGGCGTACCGCCCCGGGTTCCGGTCGAGCTCGCCGATGATCCTCGAGGGCGTCAGCCGGTTGACGGCGTAGCCGGCGATCTCGAGCGCCTCCATCGTCGCGTCGGAGTCGGGGCCGAACGTGTCGACCAGCAGGAGATCGGACGGCCGCTCGGATGGGTGATCGTCGACGATGGGGATCTCGACGATCACGCTGGTGCCGACGCCGGGGGTCGAATCGATCCGGGCGCTGCCGCCGGCAGCGACGGCCGTCGCCATGACGGTCGACAGGCCGAGTCCGGTGCCGCTGACCTCGTTCGTCGTGAAGAAGGGCTCGAACGCATGCTGTGCGACGTCGGCGGGCATACCGGTCCCGGTGTCGGACACGACCAGTTCGACGAGCATCGGGCTCGCGGCGCCCTGGTCGGCGGGCCGACGCCGGGTCGTGATGGTCAACTCACCCCCGTCTCGGAGCGCAGCCCGGGCGTTGGTGACGAGGTTCAGGAGCATCTGCTCGAGACGGGCCTCATCGCTCTCGACCATCGCTTGCCGACTCTCGAGCCGGAGGTCGACCCGGATGCCGGAGTCCATGGTCCGGTCGATCAGGGGACGGAGGTTCGTGATGACCGAATCGAGCACGACCGGGTGAGGTGGGCCTGCCGTGCCTCGTGAGAAGGCGAGGAGTTGGTGGGTGATCGCCAGGGATCGTTCGGCGGCGTGCGTCGCATCGGCGAGGGCCGCGGTTGCGTCGTCGCCACGTTGCAGTGCCTCGGTTGCCTCGTTGAGCCCGGACAGGACGAGCCGGACGAGATTGCCCACGTCGTGTGCGATCCCGCCGGCCATCTGGCCGAGCGCGTCGAGACGTTCCGCCCGGTGGGTGACGTCGATCCACTTGCGTTCGCGTGACTCGGCCTGCCGTTGTTCGGTGCGGTCCTCGGTGACGACCAGCACGCCGCCGTCGGCCGGGGTGAGCGTCGTCTCGAGCCACCGGTCGGCGACGGGTTGGTGCCAGGCGAGCGTCCGCGGGCGTCCGTCGGCGATCACCTGCTGCGTCAGCTGCCGGAGGAGTTCGGTCCGGCCGGGGAGCACGTCGTCGACCGGCTGGCCGGCGTAGTCGCCGTCGCCGAGACCGGCAATCCGCCGGAGGGTGCTGTTGACGTAGCGGATGCGATCGTCGGCGTCGACGAGCGTGATCGCATCGGTGGTCGAATCGAGGATCGTCGTCAGGAGGTCGTTGAGTCGGCCGGCTTCGGCAACGGCGGTCGCTCGTTCGGTGACGTCCTCGGTGACGCCGGCCATCATGTGCATCCGGCCGTCGTCGTCGAGGAGCGGGATCGTGCGGAGTCGGAGCACCCGCTCGGCGCCGTCGGGGCGGTAGACGGTGTATTCGTATTCTTGTGGGCGTCGGCTCGTGCGTCCGGTGACCAGCGCTCGAGCGATCTCGCCCGTGTCGTCGGTATCGGTCAGCGCGAGCGGGCTGGCCGGGTCGCGATACAACTCGTCGAGCGGGATCCCGTACATGTCCTCGAACGACTTCGACGAGAAGAGGATCCGACGGAGGTCGGGAGTCGCGAACCACACCTGGTCGGGCAGTGCGTACAGCGCGTCGAGGACGAACGGCCGCACCGCCTCCCAGTCTCCCATCTCGCGAGGCGGGAGACCCATGATCAGCGCGGCTCGACCAGGCCGGACCGGGTGGCGACGGCGGCAGCTTCGAGTTTCGAGTGGACCTGGAGCTTCGACAGGATGTTCTGGACGTGGCTGCGGACCGTGTTGTGCGACACATGGAGCCGTTCGGCGATCGCCGGGTTGGTCAGCCCGTCGCACACGTACTGGAGCACCTCGCGCTCACGGTCGCTCAGGTCGGAGCCGACCGTCCCTTCGGATCGTCGACGGATCTGGCGGAGCACCCTGTTCAGCATGATCGGCGAGATCAGCGCCTCGCCGTCGGCCACGGAGCGGATCGCGGCGACCAGTTCGTCGACGGTGCGATCCTTGGTCACGAACCCCGCACAGCCGGCCTCCACGGCGCGCAGGACGAGCCGCTCGTCGACGAGGCTCGTGACCATCACGAGCTTCGCCTCGGGGAACCGCTGGTGGAGTCGGCGGGCGAGCGTCACACCGTCGTCGTCGGGGAGCCCGAAGTCGAGGAGCACGACGTGGGGTCGATGCACGCCGACCGCCGCCTCGCCCTCGTCGGCCGTCGGCGCGATGGCAGCGACGTCGACCTCGCCGGTGGCGCGTAGTGATGCTGCGACGCCTTCGGCGAACATGACGTGATCGTCGATGATCACGACGCGGAGTGATGGATGTGGCTCGATCACCCCATGATCGCGCATCGTTCACGCAACTGCATGAGGGAACGTCGTCCAATGACCTGTTTCTCGAACGCACAATCTGTGGTGTAATCGCTTACATGACGGAGCGTGCGAATGAGACCACCAGCCGCGTCGCACCGCCACACGGGTTCGCAAGCGCCGTCCGCGCCACCGTGGCCGCCGGGCCGTGGCGACTCGCCGCCATCGTCGTGGTCGTGTGGGCGGTGGCGATCGTGGCTGCGACCGGAACGATGCTCGACGCGGCCCTGTACCTGATGCCTGCCTCGGCAGCGCTGGTCGCCGGTCTGACGGCCCTCGGTCGGACGAGAACGGCCGGTCGGTCCGGTCGTGCATCGGCGTTGCTCGGCTCGGGTGCCATCGTGTGGGCCTTCGCCAATCTGATCGAGGCAGTGGGCGAGGTGCGTTCGCCGAGCGGGGTGGAGACGACCGTCGCCGTCCTCGAGATCACCGCCCACTTCCTCATCATCGCTGCCTTCCTCGTGCTGCCGATCGACGGTGCGCGCGTCCGACACGTGCGAGCCCTGCTCGACATCGTCATGATCCTGGTCGCGACGTCGACGGTCGCAGCCGGCCTTCGGTTGCTGTGGCTCGACGACCCTGGCAACGAGGGCGGCGTCATCGACTTCGTCTTCCATCCGGCGGTGGCACTGCTCACCTTCGGCCTGGTGGCCGACACCCTCGGCCGGGTGACACCTCGCTGGCGTCACCCGATCGCATGGTGCACCGCAGCGACGGGTCTGATGGTGCTCGCCGAGTTTGCCGGCGCCGCGCTCGAGTTCGGCGCGACCGCCGAATCGGTCTGGTTGGCGCCGAGTCTCTGGGTGGCGGCATGGCTCGTGTTCGCCTTCGCCATCAGGGCGCCGGTCGACGTCCACGTCCCGCGGGTGTGGTCGGGCGACGCCGGCTGGACCGCCGTGGTGATCGCGGTGGCGGCCGTCGGGTTCATGGTGTGGATCGAGCTGCGACACGGCGTGTTGCACACGGAGCCGTCGTTGGTCGCGCTCGGCCTGATCGGGACCGTGGCCATCCTGTTGCGTGCCATCGCGTTCCAGGTCGAGTCGGCCGCACTGCAGCGAGATCTGCAGCGTCAGGAGCGTCTCGCAAGCGAGCGAGCCGACCGGTACGAAGAGGCGCTCGAGGCCGCCGGCGCCGGCATCTGGGAGTTCGACGTCGTCGGTGATCGGGTCTGGACGTCGCGCGGCCTCGACCAGATGCTCGACCGCGCGGCCGAAGGCACCGAGACGTTCGACGAGTTCCTGCAGTCGGTGTCGCCGACGGCGCGATCGCTCCTCGTCGATCAGCTCCACAAGATCAGCGACGAGACGTCGGCCGAGGCCGTCGAGTTCGTGACGGCTCGATCCGACGGCGACGATTCGCTCGCGGTCGAAACCCGGGGCCGAGGTCGGCGAGACGACTCCGGCCGGCTCGTGTCGCTGACCGGTGTGGCACTCGACGTGACCGAACGCCGTCGAGCCGACGAAGCTCTCCGTCGCCACGCCGAACGCAGCACCAAGCTCGTCGACTTCGGTCGACGAACGCTCGCCGCCTCCACCCTCGACGCGGTCGTGTGGGACGCGCTCGACGTGATCGCGGACGACGTCGGCCTCGCTGCATGCCGCGTGCTCCAACGCGACCCGGTGGGGCACCGCCTCCGGTCGGTCGCCTCTCTGGGGAGTGGACGTCGTGCCTCGACCGACGACCAGGTCAACCGTGCCGTTGCGACGGTGAGCACGAGCCTGATCACGGTCGAACCGGCCGACCACGACGACGAGCCGGCGACGATCGGCGCATGCATCCCTGTCTCGGCTGAACGGGGCGTGTGGGGTGTCATCGACCTCGAAGTCCCCGCGCCGGCGACGCTCGACGACGACGACATCCGATTCGTCGAGGCCCTGGCGACGATGGTCGCATCCGCAGCGGCTCGCGACACCGCTCACACGGAGCTGCGACACCGTTCGCTCCACGACCAACTGACCGGCCTCCCGAACCGGGAACTGGTCACCGACCGCGTCGGCCAGCTGCTGGTCGCCGCCCGGGCGACCGGAGACGGCGTGGTCGTGTTCCACATCGGTCTCGACCGGTTCGGCCAGATCAACGACTCGTTGGGCCACCAGGCAGGCGACGACGCCCTCGTCGAGATCGGTCGACGTCTGGCCGCCGTGTGCCCGACCGGAGGGTCCGTCGCCCGTGCCGGTGGCGACGAGTTCGTGCTGGCGTTCCCACACGGGCCGACCAGCGACCCGGAGACGGTCGCCGACGCCGTGCAGCGAGAAGTCGCCCGACCGCTGTGGATCGACGGGAGCGAGTTGTTCGTCACGGCGAGCATCGGCGAAGCGCACTCTGCACCGGGCGTCACACCCGACGTCCTGCTCGCCAACGCAGCGACCGCAAGCCGTGGAGCGTCGGCGGCGGGTGGCGGCTGTCGCCGTCAGTTCTCGCTGACCGACCGTGAGCGGTCCGTCGACCGCGTCCGCATCGAAGCCGATCTCCGTCACGCGCTTCGGCAGGGCCAGATCGTGCCGTGGTACCAGCCGATCGTGCGCATCGCCGACCGCCGGATCGTCGGCGCAGAGGCGCTGGCGCGGTGGGAACGTCCAGGTGGCGGCGTCGTCTCGCCGGCCGACTTCATCCCGGTGGCCGAACAGGCCGGACTGGTAGGCGAACTCGGCCGGGTCATCCTCGGACGGGCGATGGACGATGCGTGCCGATGGGTGGGCCCGAACGGGGAACGACCGCGGGTGTCGGTCAATGTCGCGACGCCCCAACTCGTCGACGGGAGCATCGTCGACGTCCTCGGCGACGAGCTCGCACGATCCGGGCTCGAGCCCGACCGCCTCACCCTCGAGGTGGTCGAAGGAGAGATCGTCGACGCCAACTACGAACGGGCGCTCGAGTCGGTGCGGGCCGTCAAGCGTTTCGACGGACTCGGCGTGTCGGTGGACGACTTCGGCACCGGGCATTCGTCGTTGGCACGCCTCCACGCCTTCCCGGTCGACGTCGTCAAGATCGACCGGAGCTTCGTCGCTCGGATCGAATCGGACGCGGCCGACCGGGCCCTCGTCAAGGCGATCATCGACATGAGCGCCGCGCTGACGCTGCGCGTCGTGGCCGAGGGCGTCGAGACGGAGGGCCAGTTCGAACTGCTCCGGTCGCTCGGCTGCGACTTCGCCCAGGGATGGCTGTTCGCGCCGGCCATGCCGGCCCACGACCTGTTGGCGCTGCCGCTCGACGAGTTCATGGCCGAGGGCGGTCAGAGCTCGATGTTCGGCCTCGATCTACCGGTCTGACCGACCGACCGATCGACCAGCGCCGGACTACTCGATCACGACGACGACGTCGCCGCCGCCGACGGTGTCGCCCGGCGAGACCTTGATCTCGGCGATCGTGCCGTCCTTGTCGGCGTTGATCTGGTTCTCCATCTTCATCGCCTCGAGGACCACGACGCCCTGGCCAGTGGTGACCTCCTGGCCGACCTCGACCAGCACCTTGACGATGGTGCCCTGCATCGGCACGGCCACCTGGCCGGAACCGGCGGCGCTGCCGCCGGCGCCCGATGCGGCGCGCTTCTTCTTGGCCTTCGCCGGTGCCGCGGCGACGCCGACCGTCTCGGGCACCCACATCTTCACGGCGAACCGCTTGCCGTTGACCTCGACGGTCGTGGACCGCTCGACGAGCGGCTCGGCGTCGTCGTCGGCCGGAGCGGCCGGCGTCGCCGTGACGCCGGTCAGGTCGAGGGTCTGCTCGACCCACTTCGTCGAGTGCTCGACGGCGACGAAGTCGGGATGCTCGAGGATCGCGATGTCGGCGGGGATCGTGGTGGCGACGCCCTCGACCACGAGTTCTTCGAGAGCGCGGAGCGTGCGGCGGATAGCGACGTCGCGGTCGCGTCCCCACACGATCAGCTTGCCGACGAGGTTGTCGTAGTACTGGCTGATCTCGTCACCCGACTCGTAGCCGGAGTCGAAGCGGACGCCGAATCCGTCGGGGGCGACCAGCTTGGAGATCGGGCCGGGCGACGGCAGGAACTTGCCCTCGGCCGGGTCTTCGGCGTTGATCCGGATCTCGATCGCATGACCGTCCTGGCGGGCGCGTACCTGCTCCTGGGTCATCGGCAGCGCTTCGCCTGCGGCGACGCGGATCTGCCACTCGACGAGGTCGATGCCGGTGATGACCTCGGTGACCGGGTGCTCGACCTGGAGCCGGGTGTTCATCTCGAGGAAGAAGAACTCGCCGTCCTGGTAGATGAACTCGACCGTGCCGGCGTTGTAGTAGCCGACGGCCTTGGCGGCCTTGACCGCCGCCTCGCCCATCGCTTCCTCGACACCGTGGGGGAGGCCGGGGGCCGGGGCCTCCTCGATGAGCTTCTGGTGGCGGCGCTGGGCCGAGCAGTCACGGGTCGAGACCCAGACGCAGTTGCCGTGCTGGTCGCCGACGAGCTGGACCTCGACGTGGCGCGGCCAGGTCAGGTAGCGCTCGACGTACACCTCGTCGCGGCCGAAGAACGACTTCGCCTCGCGCTGCGCCGAGGCCATCGCGTCGTCGACCTCGTCGGCGGAGTTCACGACCTTCATGCCGCGGCCGCCGCCGCCGAACGCCGCCTTGATGCAGACCGGCCAGCCGTGGGAGTTGCCGAAGTCACGAATCTCGTCGGGGCCCTGGGCGAACTCGGTGGTGCCGGGCACGATCGGTGCGCCACCGCGCTCGGCGGCGAGACGCGACGACACCTTGTCGCCCATCTCGTCGATCGCCTCGGGTGGTGGGCCGATCCAGGCGACGCCCAGTTCGGTGATCGCCCGAGCGAAGTCGGCGTTCTCCGAGAAGAAGCCGTAGCCGGGGTGGACGGCGTCGGCGCCGCTCTCGCGGATCGCGTCGAGGATCGCCTCGGTGTTCAGGTAGCTCTCGGCAGCGGTCTGGCCGCCGAGGGCGTAGGCCTCGTCGGCGAGACGCACGTGCAGGGCGTTCCGATCGAGTTCGGAGTACACCGCCACGGTGGCGATGCCCATCTCTCGGGCGGCTCGGATGACACGGACGGCGATCTCGCCGCGGTTGGCGATCAGGATCTTCTGCAGCACGGATGCCAATGTAGGTGCTGTGAGCACCGCGGACCATTTCCGGAGCGATCCCGGCGCTGCCGCATGGACGATTCGCTCCGTCCCCGAGACCGGCAGCACCAACACCGACCTCCTCGCCGAGGCCGGCACGGCGCCCGACCGGACGGTGCTCCGCACCGGTCACCAGACCGCCGGCAAGGGCCGACTCGACCGCAAGTGGGACGCCCCGCCCGGAGCGAACCTCCTCGTCTCGCTCCTGTTCCGCGAGGCGTCCGACCCGGGCGAACTGGTCCGACGTGTCGGGCTCGCGGTCGCACGGGCGGCGCGTGCGGAGACCGGTGTCGATGCCCGCCTCAAATGGCCGAACGACGTCGTCGTCGACGGGCAGAAGCTCGCCGGGGTCCTCGCCCAACGCGCCGAGAACGGGGCGGTCGTGGTCGGAACCGGCGTCAACCTGGGCTGGGCTCCCGAGGGAGCGGTTCGGCTCGGCGACATCGACCCCGGCACGTTCCTGCTGAGCGTCCTGACGGCGTTCGACGAACTCCCCGCCGACATCGGCGACACCTATCGCGCCGAGCTGGCGACGTTGGGGCAGCGGGTCCGTGTGATCCGCCCGGCCGACGAACTCGTCGGGACGGCGATCGAGGTCGACGACGACGGGCGGTTGATCGTGGTCGACGAGTGTGCGATCAGCCACCACGTCGACGTGGGCGACATCGTCCACCTGAGGCCCGACTGAGTCGACGTCGGCTCCGCCCCGGCGGCGTCGGAGCGTGACCGGGTCCCGACTCGCTGCGCAGATAGCGTGGTGAGAGTGTCAGATCAGCCCATGACGGAATCCCCCCGCCGTCGCCGTCGTTCGCCGCTCCCGGCCATGCTCGTGGTCGCCACAGCGGTCGCCGGCGCCGGGGTCTGGGGTATCGTGCGTGCCGCGGACGAGCGCGTCGCCGACGTCGAGGTCGTCGCCGGCCTCGACGGTGTGCTGGCCCCGCTCCCGGGCGAGGGGGACTCCGACATCGACGGCGACGGCGTCGTCGACACCATCACCTACCCGGCGCTCAACTACCTCCTCGTCGGCTCCGACAGCCGCGAAGGCGTCAGCAGCGACGACGAGGACTTCGGCATCGTCGGTGACGAGGGCCAGGTGGGCGGTCGACGTTCGGACACGATCATGATCCTCCGCCAGGAGGCGAACGGCGGCGTCGCACTCACCAGCATCCCGCGCGACCTGTGGGTCGAGATCGCCGACACTGGTCGGAGCCAGCGCATCAACTCGGCCTACAACGAAGGACCGGAGCGGCTGGCCAAGACCATCTCGTACGAGTTGGGCATTCCGATCCACCATTACGTCGAGGTCGACTTCGTCGGCTTCAAGGACATCATCGACGAGATCGGCGGCGTCGAGCTGTGCGTCGGCAACGCGGCCCGCGACACCCACAGCGGGCTGAAGCTCGACGTCGGCTGTCAGACGCTCGACGGCGTGATGGCGCTCGCCTACGCCCGCAGCCGCTACTACGAGGAGTGGGACGGTTCGCAGTGGGTGATCGACCCCCGCGCCGATCTCGGTCGGATCGAACGGCAACAGCTGTTCATGCGGGCTGCGGTCGACGGCGCGCTCAGCGAACTGCAATCGTCCCCGTTCGGTTCGGGCGACCTCGTCGAGTCGGTCGCCGAGTCGGTGCGGATCGACGGACGCCTCGACCCGTTCGACGCCGCCGAGACCTTGCGTGCGGCGGTCCAAGAGGGCATGCACACGTACCGGATCCCGGTCAACCCGACCACGATCTCGGGCAACTCGGTGGTCGAACTCGACGGCGGATCGCAGGAGGTCCTCGACTACTTCCGCGGCATCGGTCCCGCTCCGACCGAGTACGAGACTACGTAGACTCGCCGCCATGAAGGCCCTCGTCCTCGCCGGCGGTGCCGGCACGCGCCTGCGCCCGATCACCCACACCCGTGCCAAACAGCTCGTTCCGGTGGCGAACAAGCCGATCCTGTTCTACGGCATCGAGTCGATGGTGGCGGCCGGGATCACCGAGATCGGCGTGATCGTCGGCGACACCCGAGACGAGGTGATGGCCGGGCTGGGCGACGGATCGCAGTTCGGGGCCGAGATCACCTACATCCCCCAGGACGCGCCGCTCGGGCTCGCCCACTGCGTGCTGATCGCACGCGAGTTCCTCGGCGACGACGACTTCGTCATGTACCTCGGCGACAACCTGCTCGAACAAGACCTCGCCGCCTTCGTGTCGGCGTTCGAGGCCGCTCGCTCCGCCGACCAGCCGCCCGAGGCCCAGATCCTCCTCAAGAAGGTGCCCGACCCGCACCGATTCGGTATCGCGACGCTCGACGCCGACGGTCACGTCGTCCAGCTCGTCGAGAAGCCGGCCGACCCGCCGTCCGACCTCGCGCTCGTCGGTGTGTACCTGTTCACTGCTCGCATCCACGACGCGGTCGCGGCGATCGAACCGTCGGGTCGCGGCGAGCTGGAGATCACCGATGCGATCCAGTGGCTGCTCGACCAGGGTGAGCGGGTGCGCTGTGAGTTGCTCGAGGGATGGTGGATCGACACCGGCAAGCTGACGCCGTTGCTCGAGGCGAACCGTCTGATCCTCGAGCGGATGGAACGCCGTATCGACGGCTCCGTCGACGAGGCCTCGTCCGTCGAGGGGCGGGTCGTGATCGCCGAGGGTGCCGAGATCGTGAACTCGACCGTGCGCGGCCCGGTGGCGATCGGCGCCGGGGCGCGCATCGTCGACTCGTTCGTCGGCCCGTTCTCGGCCATCGGTGCGAACTGCGTCGTCGAGCGATCCGAGGTCGAGCACTCGGTGCTGATGGACGACTCGTCGGTCGTCGACATCGCCCGACTCGAGGACAGCCTGATCGGTTCCGACGCCTCGGTCCGCCGCTCGGCTCGCAAGCCGCGGGCCCTCCGGCTGATGATCGGCGACCACTGCCAGATCGACGTCGAGTGAAGCCGTTCGAATCATGAGTGTGCAGATCGTCGACTTCGCCGTCGCGCCCACCGACATCGACGGCCTGTTCGTCGTCACCCCCAAGCAAGTGACCGACGAACGCGGCACGATCCGCGAGCTGTTCCGGCGCTCGGCGTTCGAGTCGGCCGGTGTCGCCCTCGCCCCGTTCGGCCAGATCAACGTGACCGAGACCCGGCTCGGTGCGATTCGCGGTCTGCACGCCGAATCGATGACGAAGCTCGTGTCGGTCGCCGCCGGTTCCGCCTACGGGGCCTACGTCGACCTGCGGCCCGAGTCGGCCACCCGTGGAGCCTCGGTCACGGTCGCGCTCCGGCCGGGTGTACAGGTGCTCGTCCCGTCGGGTGTCGCCAACGGCTTCCAGGCCACCAGCGATGGCTGCCAGTACGTCTACTGCTTCGACGCCGAATGGCAGCCCGGCATGGCCGGGCAGGCGTGCAGCCCACTCGACGCCGGCGTCGACTGGCCGATCGCCGTCGACCCGGACGACCCGATGCAGGTGTCGGTCAAGGATCGGTCGGCGCCGTCGCTCGCCGACGTGCTCGCGAACCATTCGGAGGAGACGACGTGAAACTCTTCGTGACCGGCGCCGCCGGTTTCATCGGATCGAACTACGTGCGATGGGTGCTGGCGAACAGCGACCACGAGATCACGGTGTTCGACAAGCTCACCTATGCCGGCAACCGGGCCTCGCTCGACGATGTCGTCGACGACCGTCGGTGTCGGTTCGTCCAGGGCGACATCTGCGACCAGGATGCGGTCACCGAACACCTGCCCGGTCACGACGCCGTCGTGCACTTCGCCGCCGAGACCCACGTCGACCGCTCGATCAGCGACCCGTATGCGTTCGTGCACACCAACGTCTTCGGCACGAACGTGCTGTGCGACATCGCCCGCCGGAGCGACGTGCAACGGTTCCTGCACATCTCCACCGACGAAACCTACGGCTCGATCGAGGAGGGCTCGTTCGCCGAGGGCGACCTGCTCACGCCGCGGTCTCCCTACTCGGCGGCCAAGGCGGGCTCCGACCTGCTCGCGCTCAGCTATCACACCACCTACGGGCTCCCCGTCGTGGTGACGCGGTGCTCGAACAACTACGGGCCGTACCAGTTCCCCGAGAAACTGATCCCGCTCTTCACGACGAATCTGCTCGACGGCAAGACGGTGCCGTTGATGGGCGACGGCGGCAACATCCGCGACTGGATCCACGTCGAAGACCACAACCGCGCCGCCCACCTGGTGCTCGAGCGCGGCGAGGTCGGCGAGGTGTACAACATCGGCGCCCACAACGAGGTCACCAACCGCGACATCACCGAGCGGCTGCTCGCCCTGACCGGACGCGACGAGAGTGCCATCGAATGGGTCCCCGACCGCCTCGGGCACGACCGCCGCTACTCGGTCGACATCGACAAGATCTCGGCGCTCGGCTGGACGCTCGAACGCGACTTCGACCAGGGCCTCGAGCACACGGTCGACTGGTACCGCACGCACCGCGACTGGTGGGAGCCGCTCAAGGCTCGCGCCGGCCTCTGATGCGCATCCTCGTCACCGGCGCTGCCGGACAGCTCGGCCACGACCTCGTGGCGACCTGCGTGGCGTCGGGCGACGACGTCCACGCCGTCGATCGCGCCGCCCTCGACGTCGGCGACCGGGATCGTGTGGCGTCCGTCGTGGCCGACGTCGGCCCGGACGTCGTCGTCAACTGTGCTGCCTGGACGGCGGTCGACGCATGCGAGAGCGACCCCGAACGGGCGATGCGCGACAACGGCGATGCCGTTCGTTGGCTGCGTGAGGCTTGCGACACCGCCGGTGCGCACCTCGTCCAGATCAGCACCGACTACGTCTTCGACGGCACCTCGGACCGCCCGTACGTCGAGACCGACGAGACCAACCCGCAGTCGGTGTACGGCCGATCGAAGCGGGCCGGCGAAGTCGTCGCGGGGGAGCGCTCGACGATCGTCCGCACCTCGTGGGTCTGCGGTGCGGCCGGCGGCAACATGGTCAAGACCGTGCTGCGGGTCAGTGCCGAGCGCGACACGCTGTCGTTCGTCGACGATCAGCGCGGCTGCCCCACCTTCACCGCCGACCTCGCACCGCTCGTCCGTCACCTTGCGGCCGAACGCCGCTCGGGCATCTTCCACGCCACGAACCAGGGCGCGGTCAGCTGGTACGAGTTCGTCCGCGACATCGTCGCCGCCGCCGGCCGCGACCCGGAGATGGTCCACCCGATCTCGACCGTCGACCTCGATCCACCGAGGCCGGCTCCGCGTCCGGCCAACAGCGTCCTCGACAACGCTGCCCTCCGCGATGCGGGCATCCCCCTGCTGCGGCCGTACCACGAACCCCTCGCCGAACTCGTCGCCCAGCTGGTCGGTTGATGTCAGACATCAACCGACCGATCGCGGACGGTCGGTGGCGCCGGGGGTCGGTTGATGTCTGACATCAACCGACCGGGTTCGGCGTACCCTGCCGCCGATGGGTTTCACGCGTGCCGAACTCGAGTCGTTCCGCGACGCCGAGGTCGACGACCTCGTGGGGCCGGGACTGCGGTTGCTGTTCGTCGGCATCAACCCGGGCTTGTGGACCGCGGCGACCCAGACCCATTTCGCCCACCCCGGCAACCGGTTCTACCCCGCTCTGCTGCTGGGCGGGGTGATCGAGCGGGAGATCGACCGGGGGAGCGGCATGACCGACGACGATCGCAGCCACCTGATCGAACGCGGCATCGGCATCACGAACGTCGTCCGTCGAGCGACGGCGAAGGCGTCGGAGCTGTCCGCCGAGGAGTACCGGCGCGGCGGTGAGGAGCTCCGGGCTCGGATTCGCGAACTCCACCCTGCCGTCGTGGCGGTCGCCGGCGTCACGGCGTACCGCACGGCGTTCCGCTCGCCGAAGGCGCAGATGGGATTCCAGGATGAGCCGTTCGAGGGCGCTCAGCTCTGGATCGTCCCCAACCCGAGCGGCCTGAACGCGCACGAGACCGTCGACTCGCTGGCCGCGGCGTATCGCGAGCCGGCGATCGCTGCTGGCATCATCTCCGCATGATCCGCGTCGCCTACACGCTCGAGCAGTGCTGGCACGACGTGCCGGGTGGCACGGCTGTGGCCACGCTTCGCGTGCTCGACGAGCTGCTCCGGCGCGACGACGTCGAGATCGTCGGTGTCGCCGGACGGCACCGAGCCTCGCCCGACGCCGCCTTCGTACCGGCCATCGACGTCGCGCAGCTGCCGATCGCGCGACCGTGGCTGTACGAGACCTGGAATCGGGTCGGGTGGCCGACCGTCGAACGTGCGACAGGGCCGGTCGACGTCTGCCACTCCACGATCGCGATCCCGGCTGCCACGAAGGCGCCGCACGTCGTCACCGTGCACGATGCGGCGTTCGTCCACACGCCCGAGCGGTTCACGCGGCATGGTGTCCGGGTGATGACCGCCGGGCTCGACCGATGCCGCACCGCCGATCTGGTGCTGTGCCCGTCGCAGGCGACCGCCGACGACCTGACGTCGATGGGGTTCGACCCGGAGCGGCTCCGCGTCGTGCCGTGGGGCGTCGAGCAGGTCGCCGTCCACGCCGACGACGTCGAACGGGTCCGCTCGACCCACGGTCTCCCCGACGAGTTCGTGTTGTTCGTCGGCACGATCGAGCCCCGCAAGAACCTGCCTCGTCTCGCTGCGGCGATGCAGCATCTGGAGCACCGGATGCCCCTCGTCGTGGCCGGCGCAACCGGCTGGGGCGACGTGGAGGTCGATGGTGCGGCCGACGTGCGGTTCCTCGGCTTCGTCCCCCACGGCGAACTCCACGCGCTCTACGCAGCAGCCTCGGTGTTCGCGTATCCGAGTCTGCAGGAGGGCTTCGGGATGCCCATCCTCGAGGCGATGACCACCGACACGCCCGTGGTGACGAGCCGGGGCGGTGCGACCGAGGAGGCCGCCGGCGGTGCAGCGTCATTGGTCGACCCGACCGACGTGGAATCGATCGCCACAGGGATCGACGCGGCACTCGAACGGCGCGACGAGCTGGTCGCGGCGGGCCGCCGGCGGGTCTCCGACGCATCGTGGGCCTCGGCGGCTGCTGCCACGGCCGACGCCTATCGCGAGGTGCTCTCGTGACGATCGGCGTCGCCGTCAATCTGACCTGGATCGCGCCCGGTCGGGTCGGCGGGTCGGAGCAGTATCTGGCGCGGCAGATGCTCGGTCTCGACGCAGTCGGCGCCGACGTCGACGTCCGGATCCTGTGCACACCGTCGTTCGAGCGGGTCCACACCGCGCTCGACGAGCGATTCGAACTCGTGACGACACCGATCGATCGCGACAACCGCGGCGTGCGGATCGCACTCGAGCACACGTGGCTGGCCGCCCGCACCCGGAGCGCCGACCTGGTCCATCACGGCGGTGGCACCACACCGATGGTCGGTCGACGGCCGATCGTGCTGACGATCCACGATCTCCAGTACCGGCGGTTCCCCGAGTACTTCAGCGACGCCCGGCGGCGCTACCTCGACGCGATGATGCCGCGGTCGGTCGCGCGGGCGTCGGTGGTCACCACCCCGACCGAGTACGTCCGTCGGCGCGTGATCGACGTGTTCGGCGCCGATCCCGAGCGCGTGGTCGTGGTGCCGCACGGGGTTCCCCCGGTGCCGGCTCAAGATGCCGACGACGTCGCCCGGGTGCGGGATCGGTTCGGCCTCGGCGACCGCCCGATCGTGGTGTACCCGGCGATCACACACCCGCACAAGCGCCACGACGTCCTCGTTCGGATGCTCGATCACCTCGACGACGACACGACGGTCGTGCTCACCGGTGGGGCGGGTCCGGCCGAGGAAGCGCTGCAGGCGTTGATCGCCGCGTCGGGGCACGCCGAGCGGGTGGTCCGACCGGGCAGGGTGAGCGCCGACGACCTCGATGCCTTGATCGCCGGGGCCGACGCGCTCGCCTTCCCGAGCGAATACGAAGGGTTCGGAGCACCGCTGGTCGAGGCGATGGCGCTCGGCACACCGGTGGTCGCGTCCGACGCGGACGCCGTGCGCGAAGTGGTGGGTGACGCCGGCGTGATCGTCGAGGGCGGCGCCGACCCGGCATCGTGGGCCGACGCGCTCCGTATCGCCCGGTCGCAGCGGGCCGACCTGGCTCGGCTCGGCCACGACCGGCGCGACGCGTTCACGCTCGACACGTCCGGAACGGCACTCGAGGCTGCGTACCGGCTCGCCGTCGAGGTCGGCTCGTGACAGGCTGCCCATCGTGAAGATCGTCGTCCTCGGTCCGCACTTCGCCCCCGACACGGCGCCCACCGGCACCGTCCTGACCCGCATCGTCGAGGAGCTGGCCGCCCACGGCCACGAACTCCACGTGGTGACGTCGCTGCCGTGGTACCGGGCCCACCGGATCGAACCGGGGTGGACCGGGCGTCTCGTGCGAACCGAGCAGGTCGAGTGGGGCACCATCACCCGGATCCACCCGTTTCCGGGTGACGACAAGTCGAACCTGGTCCGCCGGGCGCTCGGTTTCGTCGCCTTCTCGATCCTCGCCGGCGTCGCGGCGCTCCGAGCCGGCGGGTGGTTCCGCCGCACCGACGCCGTCTTCGCGATGTCGCCCCCACTCACGCTCGGCCTCACCGGTTGGCTCGTCGCCCGACTCCGCCGCGGCCGGTTGCTGTTCAACATCCAGGACGTCTTCCCCGACGCCGCCGTCCGAACCGGAGCGATCACGAACCGGCGCGTCATCGCGGTCGCGTCGTGGCTCGAGCGTGTGAGCTACCGGCGAGCCGACGCCGTGACGGTGCTGAGCGACGACCTGCGCGACAACGTCGCCGGCAAGGTCGACGAGCTCACGGCCCGGCGGGTGCACGTGATCCCCAACTTCGTCGACACCGACCGGATCGCCCCCGCCGATCGGATGACCGACTACCGCGCCGAGCTCGGCTTCGACGGCCGCCCGATCGTCCTCTACGCCGGCAACGTCGGGTTCTCGCAGTCGCTCGACCTGATCGTCGCAGCCGCCCGCGCCTGCCCCGACCTCGGCTTCGTCGTGAACGGTGACGGCGCTGCTCGTGCCGAACTCGAGTCGCAGGCCTCCGATGTCCCGAATCTCCGCTTCGTCGGGTACCAGCCGATCGAACGTCTGCCGGAAGTGCTGGCCACCGGCGACGTGCACGTCGTCCCGCTCCGTGCCGGTCTCGGCGACGTCAGCGTGCCGTCGAAGACGTATTCGAGTCTCGCCGCCGGGCGACCGGTCGTCGCGTCGATCGACCCCGGTACCGAGATCCCGAGACTGCTCGACGAGGCCGGAGCCGGCGTCAGCGTGCCGCCCGACGACCCCGACGCGTTCGTCGCCGAACTACGGCGCCTCGCCGACGACGCTGCGACCAGGGAACGACTGGGAGCATCCGGACGGCGGTGGGTCGTCGAGCACGCGTCCCCGTCGGCGATCGGCGCGGCCTACGACGACCTGATGCGCCTGATCACCCGCTGAGATCGCTGCCGGAGGTTCCGGAGCGTGCTCCGATAGCCTTGCGACCCGTGGCAAGCAGTTCGTCGACCAAGAAGGCCGCCAAGCTGGCGCAGAAGGGCAAAGGACAGAAGGTCCGCTTCCAGGGCGGGACCATCTTCCCGCTCGCGGTCGCGATCACGCTGATCGTCGGCCTCGGACTCATCGTCTACGCCCGGCAGACGGTGCCGGCAGCCGATCAGTCGCCTCCGACCATCAACGACCACTGGCACGCCGCCTACGGCTTCTACCTGTGCGACGGCTGGGTCATGCTGAACGGCAACCTGGAAGAGCGCAACTCCCAGGGCCAGTTCACCAACACCGACTTCATCCGTTCGGGCATCCACAGCCACGACGACGGTGTCATCCACTGGCACCCGTACACGTCGCGGGCCACCGGTCGCAATGCCACGCTCGGCGTGTTCCTCGAGAGCTACCAGGTCGAACTCGACGACGAGTCGATCAAATTCCCGTCGGCCGGCTCGGTCGGTCCGAACCCCGAGTTCGTCGCCGAGGCGCCCTCGGAGATCCTCACCGAGTACATCGAAGGCGAGACGCAGTGCGACGGCGAAGACGCCGAAGTCACGGTCGTCGCGTGGGGGTCGTTCACCGACACCGACGGCGGCAACCGCTACATCGCCAACATGAACAACATCCACGTCGACAACGACGGCATGGTGTTCGGCATCTACTTCACGCCCGACGGCACCGACCAGGTCATGCCGCCGTGGGCGCCCGATCTGCCCGAGCTCGGCGCCATCGACAGCGGCCAGCTCCGTCCGGAAGACCTCGAGTCGCTGCTCGAGACCGAGACGCAGACCTCGATCGACGGTGGCACGGTGCCGCCGAGCGACACCCTCGTCGACGACGAGTCCGGTGACGACACCGACACCGACACCGGTGACGACACCGGCGACACGGAAGACGACGGCTGATGCTCGCCGTCGTACTGGTCGGCGGGTTCGGCACCCGGCTCCGCCCGCTCACGTACGACGTTCCGAAACCGATGCTGCCGGTCGGCCACCGGCCGATGATCGTGCAGCTGGTCGAACGCCTCGCCCCGTGCGGGGTCACCGACGTCGTGCTGGCGCTCGGTTTCCGGCCCGAGCCGTTCGCGGCGGCGTTCACCGACGATCGCTGCGGCGACGTGAACATCCACTATGCCGTCGAGCCCGAGCCGCTCGACACCGGTGGGGCGATCGCCTTCGCCGCCCGCCACGTCGGCGTCGACGACACCTTCATCGTCGCCAACGGTGACATCATCACCGACCTCGACGTCGCCGAACTCCTGGCAGCCCATCGTTCGGTCGGCACCGACGCCACGATCCACCTGACCCCGGTCGACGACCCGTCGGCGTTCGGTGTCGTCGAGACCGAGTCCGATGGCCACGTCCGACGCTTCGTCGAGAAGCCGGCCCCCGGTGAGACCGACTCGAACCTGATCAACGCCGGCACCTACGTGTTCGAGCCGTCCGTGCTCGATCTGGTCCCCGAGGGCGAGCGCGTCTCGGTCGAGCGGGTCGTGTTCCCGGCCCTCGTCGCCGATCGTCGGCTCGCCGCGATGTCGACCGACGATTACTGGATCGACGCCGGTCGCCCCGAGCTGTACCTGCAGGCCAACCTCGACATCGTGAGTGGCCGACGCGCCGTCCGAGTCGACGCCGTCGAGTCGGGCGCCGCCGTCGACGCCTCGGCAACGGTCGACGACTCGGTCGTCTCGGCCGGCGCCACCGTGGGCGCCGACGCGGAGGTGCGCGGCTCGCTGGTGCTCCCCGGTGCGACGGTCGCCGCCGGCGCTCGCGTCGACAACTCGATCGTGGCCGGCACGGTCTCGGCGTCGGCCTCGGTGACCGACTCGGTCATCGGTCCGACCTACTCCGTGCCCGAAGGCACGGCGGTGGTCGACGAGCGGTTGCCCGCAGACGCTCCCTGACCGGCCAGAATGGCGCCGTGACGAGCGGTTCGACGGTGACGAGTGCCTTGGTGATCGGCGGTGCCGGGTTCATCGGCTCGCACCTGGTCGAGCGACTCC
The DNA here is from genome assembly GCF_004364865.1 of Ilumatobacter fluminis. Taxonomy (NCBI): domain Bacteria; kingdom Bacillati; phylum Actinomycetota; class Acidimicrobiia; order Acidimicrobiales; family Ilumatobacteraceae; genus Ilumatobacter; species Ilumatobacter fluminis. Next base: position 3,380,532 of record NZ_SOAU01000001.1, on the reverse strand, counting down.
TGGCCGACGACGTCGCCGTCGACGTGGTCGACGACCTGTCCCACGGCAGCCTCGGCAATCTCGCCGACGCCCGCAACGCCGCCGGAACCCTGAAGATCCACCACCTCGACGCCGGCAGCGCCGAATGCGCTGCGCTCATCGGCATGCGCCGCCCCGACGTGATCTACCACTTGGCTGCCGTGCCCCGCAGCCGGTCGACCGACGAACTCTCCCGGGCGTTCGCCACCACGATGACCGTCGTCGACGCCGCCCGTCACCACGGCGTGGCGAAGATCGTGACGGCGATTCCCGCCAGCGCGATCTACGGCCGGCCGGCGAGCAAGGACGTCCCGGTGAAAGAGCGCCCGCTCGAACCGCGTGGCGTCCGAGGCGTCGTCGCCAGAGCGACGGTCGATCTGCTCGAGGCGGCGCGCGATCTCGACGCCGTCGAGTTCACCGCACTCGCTTTGGGCACCGTGTACGGGCCTCGCCAGCGTCCCGATGGAGGCGTCGTCGCTGCATTCGCGGACGCAGCGCGGTCAGGCGAGCCCGCCATCATCCGCGGCGACGGCCGACAGACCCGAGACTTCGTGTTCGTCGACGACGTGGTCGACGCACTCGGGCGCGCAGGGGCGAAGGGGAGCGGGCTGGTCATCAACGTCGGGACGGGTGTCGCCACGCCCGTCCGTGAGGTCTGGCAGCAGGTGTCGGGCGCCGCGTCGCCCGAACCGGTCGCCGAGCCGGCCCCGATCGACGAGCTCCTGCGCTTTGCCGTGTCGCCCGTGCGTGCCCGTATCCATCTCGGGTGGGCGCCCTGGACCGACCTGTCGGACGGTCTGGCTCAGCTCTGACCGGTCAGCGTGCGAACTGCAGGCAGGTTCGAGCCAGTTCGGCACCGACGCCGGCCTCCGACATGATCGTCGGGGTCACGACACAGCGCATGCCGGCCGCTTCGACGGCGTCGCGGTGGTCGGCGTCGACGGTGTCGACGACGAGTGCCGATGCGACCGGCGCGTAGAGACCGGCGACGCCGGTCACCGACGGCTCGACGCCGAGTTCGGTGAGCATCCGGTCGGCGGGGCCCTTGAGCGCCGCGCCGCCCACGATCGGCGAGATCGCCACCACCGACTCGCGTCGGGCGACGAGCGCCTCATCGATGCCGGGCAGGGCACGCAGGGGCCCGATCGACACGATCGGGTTCGACGGGGCGATGACGACCACGTCGGCGTCGTGGAGGGCAGCGAGCACCGCATCGGTGGGCCGGGCGTCGTGGTGCTCGAAGCGCACATCGGTCACGGGCACGCCGTGCCGGAGGCGTACGAAGTAGTCCTGGAAGGTGACCTCGGACCCGGCCTCGTCGCCGTCGCCGCCGAGGGTCACGAGGGTGCGGAAGCGGTCGTCGGTGACCGGCAGCATGCGCAGCCCGAGATCCCACGCGGCGGCGATCTCGGCGGTGACCTCCGTCAACGACGCGCCCTCGGTGAGGCGAGCCGTCCGGTAGAAGTGCGTGGCCAGGTCGGTGTCGCCGAGGTTGAACCAGGTCGGTGCGGCACCCGAACCGGCGGGACGTACCTCGGCGTACCGGCCGAGTGCCGCCATCGCGTTCCAGGTCTCGCCGGCGAGGCCCCACCCCCGCTCGTCGTCGGTCGCGCCGGCCAGGGTGTAGGTGATCGTGTCGAGGTCGGGTGAGATCGACAAGCCGTGCAGCACGGTGTCGTCGGCGGTGTTGATCACCGCTGTCACGGTCGACGCTTCGACAACGTCGAGCAGGCCCCGGAGGAATCGTGCGGCACCGACGCCGCCGCACAGCACGGTCACGTTCACGAGGAGCCTCCCATCGCGCTCTCGTAGAGGTCGACGACGCCGGCGGCGGTCGTGTCCCAGTCGAACCGGCGGACGTTGCGGTAGCCGGCCTCGAGCAGTGCGAGCCGCCCGTGCCCGTCGATCGCCTCGACGATCGCGTCGGCGAACACCGACGCCGACCGGGTGGGATCGTCGACGAGCACGGCGCCCGTGCCCGCCACCTCGGGGATCGAGCCGACGGCCGTTGCGACGACCGGTGTGCCCGCGGCCTGGGCCTCGAGCACCGGGAAACCGAATCCCTCGTCGATCGACGGGTAGGCGAGCGCCGCCGCGTTCCGGAGGAGCCAGAGCTTCGACGCGTCGTCGACCGGACCCATGCGGTCGACCCCGTCGGCCACGCCGAGCCGCTCGATCGCAGCATCGACCGCATCGCTGTCGTCGCCCGGCGCACCGACGAGCACCAGGCGGAGCCGCGGATGCTGCTCGCGCAGGAGCGCGAAGGCCTCGACGAGCACCGGCAGTCCCTTGCGTCGTTCCTCGGTCCCGATCGCGATCACGTAGCGCGCACCCCGCAGACGATCGACCGGCAGCGGCTCGATGTCGACCGGCGTCGGCGGAGGACCGAGCAGGACGGTCCGGACCCGGTCGGTGTCGAGCAGGTCGCGGACCGCGTCGGCGGTGACGTCGGAGCTCGCATGGATCCACGCGCCGCGCCGGACGGCTCGACGCAGGTTCGCGCCGGCCCGCCGCACGAGCGCCGACGCCTGTTCGGGGTGACGGAGGAACCAGCAGTCGTAGACGGACACGACCGCCGGCATCGCGGTGGCCGGGGCGACGTAGTTCGTCCCGTGCACGAGGTCGGCGCCGTCGAGCCAGCGATCGGCCTTCGGTGCGTCGGCCCTCGACCAGACGTGGGACGCGACGATGCCGGGCAGCGGGAGTCGACGATGACCGGGTTCCGGCGTCGAGCGTCCGCTGACGAGATACGGCACCAGGTCGACGTCGTCGCGTCGGGCGAGGGCGTCGATCATGCCCGCTGCGGCCATGCCGACACCGGTCCGGTGGCCGTAGAGGGGTCCGGCGTCGATCGCGACCTTCATCGGGCGGTCACGGTAGCCGCAGGAACGTCCCGTCCCCCTCGTAGACTCGCTGCGTCCCCGAGTCAGGAGTTCTCCGTGCCACGCGCGTTCATCACAGGTATCACCGGTCAGGACGGCCGTCATCTCGCCGAGTTCCTGCACGGGAAGGGGTACGACGTCTACGGGATGGTGAAGGGGCAGAACAACCCGCGGGCGCAGTCGGTGATCGACGAGATGCCGTTCGTCGAGTTGGTGCCCGGTGACTTGGCTGATCTGCCGTCGTTGGTGGCGGCGCTGGAGTTGTCGCAGCCCGACGAGGTCTACAACCTGGGTGCGATCAGTTTCGTGGCGTTGTCGTTCAACCAGGCCGAGTTGACGGCGAACCTGACGGGGTTGGGTGTGTTGCGGATGCTCGAGGCGATCCGGATGATCGGCGGCACGCACGACAATCCGATCCGCTTCTACCAGGCCTCGTCGTCGGAGATGTTCGGCAAGGTGCGTGAGACGCCCCAGACCGAGTCGACGCCGTTCCATCCGCGGAGCCCGTACGGGTGCGCGAAGGTGTTCGGTCACGACATCGTGGTGAACTACCGCGAGAGTTACGGGCTGTTCGCGTGTTCGGGCATCTTGTTCAATCATGAGGGGCCGCGTCGCGGGATCGAGTTCGTGACCCGGAAGGTGACGAACGCGGTGGCGCGTATCAAGCTCGGGTTGCAGCACGAGTTGGTGTTGGGCAACCTCGACGCGAAGCGCGACTGGGGCTATGCGGGTGACTACGTGAAGGCGATGTGGCTGATGCTGCAGCAGGACGAGCCGGACGATTATGTGATCGCGACCGGTGAGACGCACTCGATCGAGGAACTCGTCGAGCGTGCGTTCGCCGAGGTCGAGATCGACAACTGGCGTGACTATGTGCGTCAGGACCCGAAGTTCTTCCGGCCTGCCGAGGTCGATCTGTTGATCGGCGATCCGAGCAAGGCCCGTGAGCAGTTGGGCTGGAAGCCCGAGGTGAGTTTCCCCGACCTCGTGTCGATGATGGTCCAGAACGACCTCCAGCTCGAAGCCGCGAAAGCCGGCATCGAACTCTGACCCGGGCGTCGGTCAGCGCAGCTTGGAGGCGGCGATCTCGACGCGGTCGAGGAAGTCGGCCCGCTTGACGGGGCCGCACGTGTCGATGCCGTAGAGCGCCACCCACTTGGTGCGCACACGTCGGCTGCACATCGCCCGCAGCGACCGGATGATCGTCCGCTTCCCGGACTCGCCTTCGAGGACGTTGATCCACTTCGAGCTGCCGTGGCTCGTAACGATCATCAGGCGTCGGATGTCGCGCAGCAGCGGTCGGACCACGTTGGAGCCCTCGGGGAGTTCCCATGCCACACCGGATGCCCAGACGCGGTCCATCCAGCCCTTCAGCATCGCCGGCTGGCCGCTCCACCACGTGGGATAGACGAACACGATCGCCTCCGCCCAGCGCAGGTCGTCGGCGTACGACTCGAGGCCGGGAGCGACACCCGGCTCATGATGGCGTTCGATCTCGTCGACGGTGAGCTCGGGCTCGAACCCGTCGGCGTACAGATCGGTCAGTCGCACGTCGTGGCCGGCCTTGCGGAGGCCGGCGAGGGTGCGGTCACGCATCGCTGCCCCGAACGAGTCGGGATTCGGATGGCAGTAGACGACCAGGGTGCGCATCACCACGACCCCACCTTCGTCTCGACCTTGTCGAGGAACGCGGCCCGGTCGGCGTCGGACGACGTGTCGATGCCGTACAGAGCGAGCCAGCTCGGACGCGCTCGCCAACCGCACGACATCCGCAGCGCGCGCGACAGTACGCGTCGCCCGTTGTCGTTCATCAGTATCGCGTAGTGGCGTGGTGACCCCCAGGTGCTCACGCCGACGATCCGTCGCACGTGCTGCAATCCGGGACGCACCTTCCCGGTCCGCTCGTCGAACGTGAACCCGACGCCGGGCACCATCGTGCGTTCGAGCCAGCCCTTCAGGATCGCCGGGAGACCGCTCCACCACGTCGGGTAGACGAACACGAGTAGTTCCGACGCCCGGAGCAGGTCGACGTGTCGCTCGACCTGCGGGTCGAGGATCGGGTCGTCGGTGTCGTAGGCGATGCGCTCGTCGACCGACATCGCCGCCCGGAACCCCTCGGCGTACAGATCGATGGTGACGGCGTCGTGTCCGGCCGACCGCAAGCCGCGCTCGGCCGCCGCTGCGGCGGCGTGACAGAAGCTGTCGTGCTTCGGGTGGGCGATGACGATCAGGGCCTTCATGGTTGCACCCCCATCTTGGTCTGCAGGTGCGTTCGCACATCGGGCCATTCGTCACGAATCACCGAGTACACCGCAGCTTGGCGCGGCGACGGGCTCGGCGTGTCGGCGACGATCCGGTGGTTGCGCAGGATGCCTTCGAACGTCGCTCCGATCGACTCGATGCCACCCCGGCTCCGGGCGTTGCGGGCATCGGTCACGATCTGCACACGCCACGCGTCGTACACCTCGAACGCGTGCCGCAGCAGGAGGTACTTGGCCTCGGTGTTGATGCCGGTGCCCTGCGCCGACCGGGCGAGCCAGGTACCGCCGATCTCGACCTCGTCGGGTACGTCGCGGCCGCGCCACCACCGCAGGTCGAGGTAGCGGGTGCAGCCGACGGCGCGGCCGGTGTGCTGATCGATCTGGGCGAACGGCAGCACGAGCCCTGCCGCGTGGTCGGCCAGCAGCGATGCCACGTAGTCGTCGGTCGCGTCGAGCCCGTCGGGAACCCACGTGAGTCCGAAGGTCGACCGGTCGGCGGAGGCCGCCTCGGCGAGGTCGGCGACGTGATCGGTCGACAACGGTTCGAGACGAACCCGTGACCCGGTGAGGGTGACGGGCGTGAGGGGTGCCGCCATGCGGGCTGAATCTAGCGTCGATCGTCGATCCGGCCGATGTGTCACACTCCCGGGATGGCGAACAACGACCCGTTCGGGCTGCGATCGCTCGACGTCGAGGCGCTCCGTCGACGACGCGGTGCCAAGTGGATGGCACACCCGGCCCCGTTCGCGGCTTGGGTCGCCGACATGGACTTCGAGGTGGCGCCACCGATCGCCGAGGCGCTGCACGAGGTGATCGATCGCCACGAACTCGGCTACCCGAACTGGGGTGGCCCGTACGCTCTTTCTCCGGCAGCGAAGCTGTTCCCGGCCCGGATGGCGCAGCGGTACGGCTGGGATCTCGACCCCGACCGGGTGCACGACCTGATCGACGTGATCCAGGGGGTGCGAGCGGCGATCCACCACCGGAGCGAACCGGGCGACGGTGTCGTGCTCCATCTGCCGGCATACCACCCGTTCCTCGACTCGATCGAACCAGCGAGTCGGCGCCTGATCGGCATCGGCCGCACCGAAGACGGCTTCGACTACGACGACCTCGAGGAACGGCTCCGACACGACTCACGTGCCCGGATCTGGATCCTGTGCCATCCGCACAACCCGCTCGGCCACGTCTTCGACCTGCCCGAGCTCGAACGGATCGCCGACATCGCGCTGCGCCACGGCATCACCGTCGTGTCCGACGAGATCCATGCCGACCTGACGATGCCGGGCACCACGCACATCCCGTTCGCCTCGCTGGCGTCGGAGGTGGCGGCGCACACGATCACCGTGACGTCGGCGTCGAAGGCGTTCAACCTCGCCGGGCTCCGGTGGGCGGTCGTCCACGCCGGCGACCGGACGTTCCACGACGCACTCGACGCCCTACCGGGGCACTATCTCGGCGCACCGAACCTGATGGCCGTGACGGCGGCGACGGCTGCCTGGACCCGTGGCGACGACTGGCTCGGCGCCGTCGTCGGCGTCATCGACGAGAACCGCACCTCGCTCGTCGACCTGCTCGCCGAACACCTGCCCGAGGTGCGATATCGGCCGCCCGCAGCCACGTACCTCGCCTGGCTCGACGTGTCGGCGCTCGACCTCGGCGACGACCCGGCCGCCGTGTTCCGAGAACGGGGCGTCGAACTCAGCGCCGGCCACCAGTTCGGCCGTGGGGGAGAGGGCCACGTCCGAATGAACCTCGCCACCAGCCCGAGCGTGCTCGCCGAGATGGTCGCGGCCATGGCGGGCTGATCCGACCCGGGCCCTTCGCCCCTTTTCGTGTTTGTTTCGCACGGTCGGCATGCGAGGAACACGGTGCTGCTCTACCGTGTTTTCCTGTCGTGCTGAACGGACCATTCGCCCTCGCTCTCACCGCCGGCATGGCGGCGACCGTGAACCCGTGTGGGTTCGCGCTCCTGCCCGCCTACCTGTCGGCGTTCGTCGGCCTCGACGACAGTGCCGCACGTACGACGGCCGTCGCTCGCGGCATGAAGGTGTCGCTGGTGCTCACCGCCGGTTTCATCGCGGTCTTCGGGATCTTCGGCCTCGTGATCTCCGGGGTGGCGAGCGAACTGCAGCGCTACCTGCCGTGGGCGACGATCGTGATCGGCATCGGTCTGGTCGGGCTCGGTATCTACCTGCTCACCGGTCGGCAGATCATGCTCAACATTCCGAAGCTGCAGAAGGGCGGCGCCGACGGCACCTTGCTGTCGATGTTCCTGTTCGGTGTCTCGTACGCCGTCGCATCGCTGTCGTGCACGATCGGCCCGTTCCTCGCCGTGACCTCGACGACGTTCCGCAACGAGAACTATCTCTCGGGCGTGATGGTGTTCGTGCTCTACGGCCTCGGGATGGGGCTCGTCGTCAGCGTGCTCACCATGGCGGTCGCCCTCGCCAAGGACGGCATGGTGGCGAAGTTCCGATCGCTCCTGCCGAAGATGAACAAGATCGCCGGTGTCCTGCTCGTGATCGCCGGCTTCTACGTTGCGTACTACGGCTACTACGAGGTCCAGCTGTTCTTCTTCGACGGCGAACTCGACGATCCGATCATCGACGCCGGCGAATCCGTCCAGTCGTGGTTGCAGGGCCTCATGCCCGACACCGGCAACTACTGGCAGTGGGTGATCGGCGCGCTGGTGCTGCTGGGGGCCGGCATCGGCTGGACCGCGTACCGGTCGCGGCGCTCGGCAGCGGCCGACGAACCCGACCCGCTCGACCCGTCCGACGTCTCCGACGTCGAGACCGTCTGAGTCACCCGTCGAAGTCGACCGGGGTCTCGATCCCGAGCTCGTCGAGTCGGCGCTGCATCGGGATCGGCACCGACGGACCGCCCCCGGCTCGCCGCTCGGCGAGGGCAGGGCCGTCGTCGGCCCAGACGTGGCACGAGTTGATCACGTAGGCGAGGTTGCCGTCGCCGCTCCCGGTGCGTTCGCGCGACACGACCGGATTGTCGGCCCCCGCCCGCTTCGCCGTCGCCGCACGCATCGACCAGAAACACTGCACGGCGACCGGTGCCATTGCCTGGAGCAGCGCCGTGGTGTGCGTACAGCCGCGCGGGCCACCGAAGAGCTCACGCACCTTGTGGGTGAAACCGCGTGCGATCGACAGACCGACCAGCTGCTCGTAGTGCGTCTCGATCGACGGGCAGGTCGGGTGCGGGTGCGACTCGAAGTGCACCGTCGCCGCGACGATCTCGAGGCTCGGGAATCCCACCTCGAAGCTCAGCTGCATGTGGTGGATGGTCAGGGGCTCCGGGTCGTCGGGCACGTAGAGGCCGGGCGGCTTCTGGTCGCGCACCGCTCCCTGGATCAGGAGCCGGTCGTCGGCGATCTGGAACGCCCGCACGCGGTACTCCCGGTCGTGCAGGACCTCGAGCGCGTCCGGTGGCGGCTCGGGCAGGATGTCGTCGGTCGCGAACGAAGTCACCCCGCCGATCTAGCAGAACGGCGGGGTGATCTCCGAGTCGTCAGGTCGTCGACGTCGAGGCGCAGCTGCGCCGTGCTACGAGAGCTGCGCCGTGCTGACTACGAGAGCTGCGCCGTGCTGACTACGAGAGCTGCGCCGTGCTGAATACGAGAGCTGCGCCGTGCTGACTACGAGAGCTGCGCCGTGCTGACTACGAGAGCTGCGCCTCGAGCGTGTCGACGGCCATCTGGAGCTGGGCCGGGAGCTTGTCGCCGAACTTGGCGTAGTGCTCGCGGATCTGCGGGATCGCCGCCTTCCAGCCATCGGCGTCGACCGACAGGATCGCGTCGAGATCGGCGTCGTCGATGTCGAGCCCGTCGAGGTCGAGTGCGTCCTTGGTCGGGAGTCGACCGATGGGCGTGTCGGTCACCTCGGACTGACCGTCGCAGCGCTCGAACACCCACTTCAGCACCCGGCTGTTCTCACCGAACCCGGGCCACAGGAACCGACCGTCGTCGTCGCGCCGGAACCAGTTCACGAAGAAGATCTTCGGCAGGTTGTTCGGGTCGGTCGCCTTGCCGATCGTCAGCCAGTGGGCGAAGTAGTCGGCGTAGTTGTACCCGCAGAACGGCAGCATCGCCATCGGGTCGAAGCGAAGCTCGCCGAGCGAGCCCTCGGCAGCGGCTGTCTTCTCCGACGCCATGATCGAGCCGAGGAACACGCCGTGCTCCCAATCGAACGCCTCGGTCACCAACGGCACCGTGGTACGGCGACGACCGCCGAACAGGATCGCCGAGATCGGCACACCCTTCGGGTCTTCCCATTCGGGGGCGCACACGGGATTCTGGTCGGCCGGCGCGGTGAAGCGTGCGTTGGGGTGTGCCGCCGGCGTGTCGGCGTCGGGGGTCCAGTCGTTGCCCTTCCAGTCGGTCAGGTGCGCCGGAGCGTCGCCGCCGATGCCCTCCCACCAGACGTCGCCGTCGTCGGTGAGCGCCGTGTTGGTGTAGATGCAGTTGCCCGGTTCGAGCGCCCGCATCGCGTTGGCGTTGGTGTCGTAACCGGTGCCGGGCGCGACCCCGAAGAATCCGGCCTCGGGGTTGATCGCGTAGAGGCGTCCGTCGTCGCCGAACTTCATCCAGCAGATGTCGTCGCCGATCGTCTCGGCGCTCCAGCCGGGGATGGTCGGCACCAACATCGCCAGGTTCGTCTTGCCGCACGCCGACGGAAACGCGGCGGCGATGTACTTCGACTCACCATCCGGGTTCGTGAGCTTCAGGATCAGCATGTGCTCGGCGAGCCAGCCGTCGTCGCGGGCCATCACCGAGGCGATGCGCAGCGCGAAGCACTTCTTGCCGAGCAGGGCGTTGCCGCCGTAGCCGGATCCGTACGACATGATCTCGCGCGTCTCGGGGAAGTGCACGATGTACTTGTTCTCGGCGTCGCACGGCCACGGCACGTCGGCCTCACCGTCGGCGAGGGGAGCACCGACGGAATGGACGCACGGCACGAACTCACCGTCGGAGCCGAGGACGTCGAGCGCGCCCTGTCCCATGCGGGTCATGATCCGCATGTTCGTGGCGACGTACGCCGAGTCGCTCAACTGCACGCCGATATGGGCGATCGGCGAGCCGAGCGGGCCCATCGAGAACGGGATCACGTACATCGTGCGACCCTGCATGGCTCCCGAGTAGAGCCGCTTCATCTCCGCCCGCATCTCGTCGGGATCGCGCCAGTTGTTGTTGGGCCCGGCTTCTTCCTCGGTGGCCGAGCAGATGAACGTGCGGTCTTCGACGCGGGCGACGTCACCCGGGTCGGAGTGGGCCCAGTAGCTGTTCGGGCGCTTCGCCTCGTCGAGGCGGGTGAACGTGCCGGAGTCGACCAGCGACTGCGCGAGTCGGTCGTATTCCTCGGCGGAGCCGTCGCACCAGTAGATGTCGTCGGGCTGGAGGATCTCCGCCCACTCGTCCACCCACGCCTCGAGACGTTCGTTCGACGTGGTTGCTGCCATGTTGTTCTCCCCGTGAGTTCAGCGCATCGGCGTCGTTGCCGGGCGTGTGGCGTGTACCCAGTGTGACCGATCGGTGAACGGGCGTGGGAGGCCAGGGGGAGCGCGCCGGGGAGTTTGTGCAGATGTGCGATCGGAAAAACAGATCGCGGGGCGCGCCAGGATCGCTGGGAGTGGGAGAACGGGTGTGTTCGAGGCGGGCCGGCGTCAGTTGACGCCGGGGGTGCCCATGTCGATCTCGGAGCCGAGGCGCAGCCGAGTCGCCAGGCCGTCACCGTCGAGATCGAACACGACGCGCTGGCCGGGTCGCAGCATGCGGAACAGGGAGTTCTCGATGGCGTTGCCGGCCATGTCGTAATCGGCCAGGTCGGTGTCGCACATCACGACACCGATGCCCGTCGCCGGATCGTACGCCTTCACGACACCTTGCATGGGGGAGAGGTTACCGCCCGGGAGCGTCATCGCCCCAGACGCGCAAAAGCCGACCGCGCCACCGTGATCGGCGGTGCGGTCGGCGTCGGACGCGGCCTGATCAGGCCTTCTGGACCTTGCCGGCCTTGATGCAGCTGGTGCAGACGTTGACGCGCTTGGTCGCGCCCTTCACCGATGCGCGCACGCGCTGGATGTTCGGGTTCCAGCGACGCTTCGTACGACGGTGCGAGTGCGACACCGACATGCCCCACGAGGGGCCCTTGCCACACAATTCACAAACCGATGCCATTTGACTGCTTCTCCTGCGACTTCGTTACGTACCTGGGGACGGCCGATCGGGCCTGTCCACACGGCTGACACATGCTATCGGCGGAACGAGGAACTACCTCGCGTCGCGCCGCTGCCCTTTTCGGTGCGGCTTCGGTCCGCGACCGCCCTTCGGGCCCCGGCCGCCACGGTCGTCGTCGTACCGGTCGCGGCGGCCGCCCTTGCGGTCACCGCCACCGTCGTTGTCGACGAACCGGCGGACCTTGGTCGACTTGCCGCGGATCTCCGACTTGTTGAGTGCCGAGATCGCCTCGTCGACCTTGCGCTCGGGGACGCCGACGACGCTGTAGTGGTCGGAGATCCGGATCGGGCCGATCAGGCGGCCCGGCAGGTCGGCCTCGTTGGCCACGGCGCCGACCAGGTCGCCCGGGCGGATGCCGGCACGTCGGCCGAGTCCGATGTAGAGGAACCCGGTCGGCTCGTCGTTGTCGCGGGCTCGCTCGTCGAACGTTCCCGACCGTTCGCGCCTCGGCTCCCGCTTGCGCGGCTCGTCGGTGCGACGGGCATCGGGGATCTCGACATCGTCCTCGTCGTCGGGGACGTTCGCCTCGTGGGCGAGCGACAGGGCCGCGATCGCGATCGAGCGGAGGTCGTGGTGGTTGACGAGGTCGTCCACGACCGCGGCGAGATCGCCGTCGTCGTCGTCTCGTTCGAGTGCGGCGACGAGCGACTCGGCGGTCGACGCGACCTGCTGGTCGCGCAGGTCGGCGAGGGTCGGCACCGACGCCAGCTCGATCTTCTGCTTCGTCAGCCGTTCGATGTTCGACAGCTGACGCTGCTCGCGCGGCTCGGCGAGCGTGATCGCGACACCGTCACGGCCGGCGCGACCCACACGTCCGATGCGGTGCACGTAGCTCTCCGGTGCCGACGGCACGTCGTAGTTGACGACATGGGTCAGGGTGTCGACGTCGATACCGCGAGCAGCCACGTCGGTGGCGATCAGCAACTCGGCGGTGCCGTCGCGCAGGCGATTCATCACCCGGTCGCGCTGCAGCTGGTCCATGCCGCCGTGCAGGGCTTCCGCGCGATAGCCGCGTCCGTTCATCGTCACGGTCAGCTGGTCGACCTCGCCGCGGGTGCGGCAGAACACGATCGCCGCGGTCGGCGACTCCATGTCGAGGACGCGACCGAGCGCTGCCGCCTTGTGGCTCCGCTTCACGACGTAGGCGCGCTGGAGGATCGTGGCGCTCGATGTCTCGCCCTGTCCCTTGGCGATCTTGATGCGGACCGGATCGCGCTGGTACTTCTTGGCGATCGAGTTGATCTTCGGGGGCATCGTCGCCGAGAACAGGATCGTCTGACGGGTCTCGGGGGTCGCGGCGAGGATCGCCTCCAGGTCGTCGGCGAAACCCATGTCGAGCATCTCGTCGGCCTCGTCGAGCACGACCATCTCGACCTCGTCGAGCGGGAGCGATCCGCGACCGATGTGATCGACCGCTCGACCGGGTGTGGCGACGACCACGTCGACGCCTCGCTCGAGCTGCTTGAACTGACGGTGGATCGGCTGACCGCCGTAGATGGGCACGACACGGATTCCGATGTGGCGGCCGTAGTTGAAGATCGCCTCGCTCACCTGCATCGCCAGCTCGCGGGTGGGCACGAGCACCAAAGCGGCGGGCGCCTCCCGGCGACCCGTGTGGGGCTCGACGCGCTGCAGGATCGGCAGGGCGAATGCAGCGGTCTTGCCGGTGCCGGTCGCAGCCTGGCCGAGGAGGTCGTTGCCCTCGATCAGCGGTGGGATCGTTTCCGCCTGGATCGGTGTGGGTTCCTCGTAACCGAGCTCGTCGAGCGCAGCCAGGATCTCGGCGCGCAACCCGAGGTCGGCGAACCGCACCGCGTCGTCGGTGGCCTGCTGGTCGGTCTCGGGCGCGTCGGCCGACTCCGCGGCCTCGTCGTTCTGGCCGCCGTTCTGGTCGGTGTGGTCGTCGTTGTGGTCGTCGTTCATCAGGCACTCGTTCTGCTCGGTCCCGAAAAACGGGAACGCACCACCCTACGGGTTGAACGGCCTCATCGTTGCGGGCCTCCACCCAGGAGTCGTGCCGGCAACGTCACGATCGCCCGCAGCAGTTCGAACACGCCGGCCACCGAGATGCCGACCAGCCTGAACGGCAACGAGATCAGCCACGCCAGCGGATAGACGAGGAGTGCGAGGAGTGCGAGCGGCCAGGCGAGCACCAGCAGGATCAGCCAGAGGACGAGCGAGACGAGTTTCACGGGGAGTCTCCTTGGTAGGCGGTCGAAGCACGCGGTCGAGGTAGGCGGGCGAACCGATGGGTCGAGCGGCGAGCGATCTCCACGGTACGGACGAGTCGGAGCGGGGTCAGCCCGGCAGGCCGCCGTCCTCGTCGTGGGGTTGTCCCCACCCTCGGTCGGAACGAGCGCCCTGAGACATGCGCCACTAGCCTGTGGCGCGTGACCACCCTCGAACGGCTCGACGTCCACGCGCTCCGGAGCGTCATCACGACGTTCCGCGACGCCGTGCGCGATCACGCCGGCGGTCTGAACCGGCTCAACGTGTACCCGGTCCCCGACGGCGACACCGGCACGAACATGGCTCGCACCCTCGAGGCGGTCGTGGCCGAGATGGAGACCGCCGACCCCGACAGCCTCGACGCAACGTGCGACGCCATCAGCCACGGCTCGCTCATGGGGGCTCGCGGCAACTCCGGCGTCATCCTCAGCCAGATCCTGCGCGGTCTCGCGTCGACGCTGAAAGACAAGACCGAGGGAACGGGAGAGCGGGTCGCCGATGCACTCGCCGCGGCGAGCGTCGGCGCCTACCAGGCCGTGCTCAAGCCGATCGAGGGCACCATCCTCACGGTCGTGCGAGAGTCGGCCGACGCAGCGAAATCGGCGTCAGCCGACGACGCCTCGCTCGTCGACGTGTTGCGTGCCGCCCGCGAAGCGGGGCGACAGGCACTCGCCTCGACCCCCGATCTACTCCCGGTCCTCAAGGACGCAGGCGTGGTCGACGCCGGTGGCGCCGGCTATCTCCTCCTGCTCGACTCCGCCCTCCACGTGGTCGACGGCGAACCGCTGCCGGCGCCCGAGGACGATCCCGACGGGCCGACCGCCGACCAGCTCGAGCAGGTGGCGCACCGTGCCGCTGCCCACGACGGCGAGATCGACGTCAGCGAGCAGCGATACGAGGTCATGTACTTCCTCGACCTCGCCGACGAACGCATCGACGAGTTCAAATCGGGTTGGGGGGCGATCGGCGACTCCATCGTGGTCGTCGGCGGTGACGGGCTCTGGAACTGCCACGTCCACACGAACGACATCGGGGCCGCCATCGAGGTCGCGCTCGACCTCGACGGCCGGCCGAAGCAGATCCGCGTCACCGACCTGTTCGAAGAGGTCGACGACGAGCACGCACGACGCGAAGCGGAGCTGCACGGCGACGTCCACGTCGGCACCCGCGCCGGTGCCGGGCTGCCGCCGGTCACCACCGCCGTGGTGGCGGTCTGCTCCGGCGACGGCCTCGCCGAGTTGTTCTCGAACCTCGGCGTGCAGGGCATCGTCACCGGCGGGCAGACCCTCAACCCGTCGACGGCCGAGCTGCTCGACACGGTCGAGCACGTCAACGCCGATCAGGTCGTGATCCTGCCCAACAACAAGAACATCATCCCGGTCGCCGAGCAGGTCGACGCGCTCTCCTCGAAGCGCGTGTCGGTCGTCCCGACTCGGACGATGCCCGAAGCCCTCGCCGCGCTCGTGGTCTACGACCCCGAGGCCGATGCCGACGACAACGTCACCGAGATGAACGACTCGGTCGACGCGGTCCGCACGGGTGAGGTCACCCAGGCCGTCCGCTCCACCAACAGCGACGCCGGCCCGATCGCCGAGGGCGACTGGATGGGCATCGTGAAGGGTGACGGCATCGTCGCCGTCGACACCGAGCTGTTGCTCGTGGTGCAGCAGTTGTTGGGCCAGCTGATCGCCGACGACGGCGAGTTGCTCACCATCATCACCGGCACCGACGCCGACCCGGCCGTCACCGAGCTGATCGAGTCGTGGCTCGCCGACCGACACCCCGACGTCCAGGTCGAGATCCACCGCGGCGGACAACCGCTGTACCCGTACCTGTTCGGCGTCGAGTAGTAGACACGGTCGGGTGAGCGAACGTCCCCCGATCACGCTGCGCGACCTCGCGGCGATCGACGTCGCCCAGCTGCGTGGCGTCGGTGACAAGAAGCGAACGGCGCTCGCCGCGTTCGACGTCCACAACGTGCTCGACCTCGTCACGAACTATCCCCGTCGATGGGTCGACCGCACCAACGAGGCGCGCATCGCCGACCTCGTTCCCGGGGAGGAGGCACTCGTCCTCGTCACGGTCCGCACGGTCACCAAGCGGATGACCCGGAACCGTCGCACCATGGTCAACGTGCAGGTCGGCGACGGCTCGGGGCGCATGCACGTCGTGTTCTTCAACCAGCCGTGGCGCGAACGTCAGCTGAAAGAGGGGCTGCAGATCGCGCTCTACGGCAAGCCCGACACGTACCGGGGCGGTCTCCAGATGGCGAACCCGATCGTCGATCTGATCGGCGATCGCACCGGCCGCATCGTGCCGATCTACCCCCAGAGCGAGAAGGTGCAGCTCACCACGTGGGAGGTCGCATCGTTCGTCGAGGAGGCACTGCGCCGCTGCGCCGAGCGCGGCATCGCCGACCCGGTCCCCGTCGAGGTGACCGACCGCCTCGACCTGATGGCACGTGGGCAGGCGTTCGCCTCGATCCACGCCCCCGAGTCGATGCGGGAGAAGGAGGCAGCTCGCCGACGTCTCGCGTTCGACGAGCTGCTGCGCGTGCAGCTGGTGCTCGTGCTGCGCAAGCGAGAGCTCGAACGGACGTCTCGGGGTATCGCGCACGACGTCGACGGCGAGCTCGTGCAGCGCTTCCTCGAGGCGTTGCCGTACCCGCTCACCGGGGCGCAACGCCGGGCGATCGCCCAGATCGAGGTCGACCTCGCCACACCGCAGCCGATGCACCGGCTCCTGCAGGGCGACGTCGGTGCGGGTAAGACGGTCGTGGCCGTCTCGACACTGCTCGCTGCGGTGCAGGGCGGCCATCAGGGGGCACTGATGGCGCCGACCGAGGTGCTCGCCGAGCAGCACGCCACCGGCGTGCGCGAACTGCTGGGCGAGCTGCGAGTGCCCGACCCCGGCAACCTGTTCGGCGATCGCCCGCTCCGGGTTGAGTTGCTGACGAACCGGGTCACCGGTGCCGAGCGCAAGGACGTGCTGGCCGGACTCGCCGACGGCACGGTCGACATCGCCATCGGCACCCACGCGCTCATCCAGGAAGGGGTCGAGTTCTCGTCGCTCGGCGCCGTCGTCGTCGACGAGCAGCATCGTTTCGGCGTCGAGCAGCGGGCGGCGTTGCGCGACAAGTCGGGCGGCCACGTGCCCGACGTCCTCGTGATGACGGCGACGCCGATCCCGCGCACCGCTGCGATGACCGTCTACGGCGACCTCGACGTGAGCGTGCTCGACGAGCTGCCGCCGGGCCGCACGCCGATCGTCACGAAGTGGGCCAACGGTCCGATGCTCGAAGCCGAGGTGTGGGCCGATGTGCGCCACGAGGTGGGGGAGGGCCGACAGGCCTACGTCGTGTGCCCGCTCATCGACGAGAGCGAGAAGCTCGAGGTCGCATCGGCCGAGGAGACCTTCCAGCGGTTGTCGAACGACGAGTTGAAGGGGCTCCGGCTCGGGTTGCTGCACGGTCGACTCACGCCGGCCGAGAAGGAGATGACCATGAGCCTGTTCCGATCGGGGCAGCTCGACGTGCTCGTCGCCACCACGGTGATCGAGGTCGGCGTCGACGTCCCGAACGCGACGGTCATGGTGATCCTCGACGCCGATCGGTTCGGCATCGCGCAGCTGCACCAGCTGCGTGGCCGTGTCGGGCGCGGCACCCACGAGTCGATGTGCTGGCTCGTCACGCAGGAGCACGACGGTGGCAACCCGCGCGTCGAGGCACTCGTGGCCTCCACCGACGGGTTCGAGCTCGCCGAGGTCGACCTCGATTTGCGCGGTGAGGGCACCCTGATGTCGACGATGCAGAAGGGTCGCAGCGACCTGAAGCTGGCGTCGCTCCGTCGCGACCGTCAGCTCGTTGCGAAGGCTCGCGAGGCGGCGTTCGAGATCGTCGATGCCGATCCGGGGCTGGAGCAGCACCCGGTCCTGCTCGACGAACTCGACCTGCTCTTCACCGACGAAGACGAAGACTTCCTCGCCAAGAGCTGAAACCGGCCGAGCCGAAACGGCCGGGTGGCCGTAGCGTCGGGGCGATGGACCAGCGGGAACGAGCGGGGCTGCAGGCAGCGATCGCGGCGTTCACGACGTGGGGGCTGCTCACCGTCTACTGGAAGCAGCTCGGCGAGTTCGATCCCGTCGAGCTGATCGCGTGGCGTGTTGCGAGCGCAGCGCTGATCATGAGCGTCGCCGTCACCGTCCTGCGTCGCTGGGCGCCGGTGCTCGGCGCGTTCCGTGACGCGCCGACACGACTGCGGCTCGGAGCCGCCGGGGTGTTGCTCACGGTCAACTGGACGGCGTACGTGTGGGCGGTCACCAACGATCGTGTGCTCGAGACGGCGCTCGGCTACTTCCTGTCGCCGCTCGGCACGATGGCGATCGGCGTCTTCGTCCTCGGCGAGCAGCTGACTCCGTTCCGATGGGCGTCGATCGGGTTCGCTGCGACCGGGGTCGTGGTCCTCACGGTGTCATACGGGCGCGTCCCGTGGATCGCCCTCGTCATCGCTGGCTCGTGGTCGACATACGGTCTGATCAAGCGGCGGGTACCGCTCGCACCGGCCGAGAGCCTGACCGCCGAGATGCTCGTCCTGCTCGGGCCTGCGCTGCTCACCATCGTCGTCGCGAGCAGTGGTGCCGGTTGGCCGGGCGCCGAGGCGGTGTGGGCGCAGGCCGACGGGATCGACTGGCTGCTGGTGATCGGCACCGGGGCGATCACCGCGTTCCCGCTGACACTGTTCGCGTTCGCCGCGCAACGGGTGCCGTTCACCCTGCTCGGTCCGGCGAACTATCTGGTGCCGCTCATCAATTTCCTGCTCGGCTGGGTCGTCTACGACGAATCGCTGCCGTGGGTGCGCGCCGTCGGTTTCGGCCTGGTCTGGTTCGCGCTCGGTCTCGTGACGGTCGAGATGGTGCGTGCGCACCGCCGCGCCGTCCGCCTCCGCCGCGAGCCGGCGACCGTCGCCTGACGTCCTGCCTGCCGATTTCCGGGTCTGATCACCGCCGGGGATGGTGAGGCCGGGACGGTAGGTTGCTCGCCGTGAACCGCAAGGAGAAGGCAGCGCTGATCGGGGAGATCCTCGACGACCTCTACCCGGAGATCCCGATCCCGCTCGACCACCGCGATCCGTACACCTTGCTGGTGGCGGTCGCGCTGTCGGCGCAGACGACCGACAAGAAGGTCAACCAGGTCACGCCGGCGCTGTTCGACGCCGCCCCGACGCCGGAGAAGATGGTCGAACTCGGCCCCGATCGGATCCTCGAGTACATCCGCGAGGTCGGGCTCGCTCCGTCGAAGGCCCGCAACCTGTGGACGGCAGCGAACCAGATCATCGACGCCGGGGGCGAGATCGTGCCCGACTGGGAGTTCCTCGAATCGCTCGCCGGCGTCGGCCACAAGACGGCGAGCGTCGTCATGTCACAGGCGTTCGACGTGCCGGCGTTCCCGGTCGACACCCACATCCAGCGGCTCGCCGCCCGGTGGGGGCTCTCGAACGGTACGACGGTCGAACGGACCGAACGCGACCTGAAAGCGGTGTTCCCACGCGAGACGTGGAACGATCGTCACCTCCAGATCATCTTCTTCGGCCGCGAGTACTGCCCGGCCCTCCGCCACGACCTCACGGCGTGTCCGATCTGCAGCTGGGCAGCGACGAAGAAGCGGATACGCGAAGAGATGACCCCGAAGAGCCGCCCCCAGCGACGCTGACGGCGGCTCCCGCGACGGTCAGCTGTACGAGACGCTGATCCCGGTGACGATCACGTCGCCGGTGCACGTGTCGCCGGCCGCCGGAGCGTTCCGGCTGAGCCCGAGCGCCACGGCGTCGCCCGGGGCCAAACCGCCGTTCGGCTGGATCTGGAACCTCGTGCGGACGGCCTGCCCTGCTGTTGCCGGAACCGGATCGGTCTCGACCATGGCGAACCCAGCGGAGGCCGGATCGTCACTGTGTCGGTACATGTGGCCGTACTCGGACTTCCATTCGACGGCGCAGGCGGTCTCGTCGATGTGCCATAGGAGTTCGAGGAACATCGACGAGTTCGCCGTGTAGTCGGTCGGCAGGGTGAACGACACGTCGAACCCCGGCGTGAGGCCGTCGTCGAGCACGACGCCGGTCCGGTCGATCGGACCGCTGGCGACGGTCGCCCCGTCGAACAGGGGCAGCGTCGTCGGCTGGAACGTCAGGAACTTCGACTCGCCGTGGTCGTGGTCGGAGAACACGCCGACGAGGTCGACGACGAGGTGCACCTCGCCTTGGAGGTTGAAGATCTTGAACGAGCCGTTCGAGTCGACTCGGGTCGTGACACCGTTCGGTGTCGGTGGCTGGCCCGGCGCGGGGTTGAGACTCGATGCCGTGGGGACCGACCCGGTGTCCCAGATCGTGAGGTGGGTGATCTCGGTGGCGCCGACGGCAGTGACGTTGAGGGCAACCGCGGTGCCGTCCGGAAGCCCGGAGCAGTTGCCGCCGTCCGGGAGGGCGTCGACCGTCATGGTCTCGCCCGCGCCGAGCGGCGTCGTGCGGCCCCCGACCGATTGGCCGGGGCGGGTGTCGAGCAGCCGACATGCGGTCACCGCCTCGTAGCTGGCGCGTTCGCCGCTGCTCTTGGTCGCCCCGACCAGTCCGGCGCCGCCGGCACCGATCGTGATCGCGACCGCAGCGCCGAGCGCGGCCCATCGTGAGCGTGTGGTTGACATGAGCTGACCTCCTCGTGGTTCCGCCGTGAGCGGGGTTCAGATGGAGGGCAGCTTGGCAGGGTGTCCGCCGTCGCCGCTCGGATTTCCGGCCGGGGTGGGCTCAGTAGTCGGTCGGGTCGTCGTCTTCGAGGACGAGGTCCCAACGGTCGAGACAGTCCTCGCAGCGGTAGGCGACGATGTCGCCGTCCTCCCACACACCGTCCTCGCGGGGCCGTGTGAGCAAGAACGCTCGTCCCCCGCAGTCGATGCAGGTGATCTGCTGATCTGGCTCCAACACGTCGCCCAGTATGCCCTGCTGCCCAGCCGACCGACTCGGCCGTAGCCTGACCGGATGCGCATCGTGGCCGGAGAACTCAGGGGGCGGTTGTTCGAGGGCCCGCCGGGCCTCGACACGAGGCCCACGACCGACAAGGTGCGCGAGGCGATCTTCAATGCGCTGGGGAGCCTCGACGTCGTCCGTGACGCCGTCGTCGCCGACCTGTACGCCGGCTCGGGCGGTCTCGGCATCGAGGCGCTCTCCCGCGGTGCCGCCGAGGTCGTGTTCGTCGAGCGCGACCGGGCCGCGTTGCGCACCCTGCGCGACAACCTCCGCACGCTCGACCTGACCGACCGCTCACGAGTGGTGCAGGGCGATGCCCTGATCGCCGCGCGGTCGATCACCGCCGACGTCGTGCTCGCCGACCCGCCGTACGACTTCGACGACTGGGCGGGGCTGCTCGCCGCCGTCGACGCGCCGTTCGTGGCCGCCGAGGCCGGCCACCCGCTCGACTCGCTCGACGGACTCGACGACCTCGGATGGGAGGTGACCCGGTCGAAGCGCTACGGGCGCACCTGGGTCACCTTCTTCGAACGCATCGACCCGGCGGCCGAATAGCCGCACTACCGTTGGGGAACCCATGGCGAAGGTGCTGATTCCCGGGAGCTTCGATCCGCTCCACAACGGCCACGTCGACGTCGTCGACCAGGCGCTCGAGTTGTTCGACGAGGTCGTCTTCGGCGTGCTCGTCAACTTCAGCAAGCCGTCGGGGTTGTTCAGCCCCGACGAGCGCGTCGGGCTCGCGATCGACACCTTCGCCGACCGATCCGAGATCACCGTCGGCGCCTTCGAGGGCCTCGTCGTCGATGTCGCGTCCGCAGTGGGCGCCGACTTCATCGTCAAAGGGCTCCGCACCGCAGCCGACTACGACATCGAGCAACAGATGGCGCACATGAACCGGTCGGCGAGCGGCATCCGCACCGTGTTCGTGCCGTGCAATCCCGAGTTCTCGTTCGTGTCGAGCCGCTTCATCCGCGAGATCGCCTCCCACGGGGGAGACATCGATCATCTGGTGCCTGCACCGGTGTCGGCGGCACTCACCGATAGATTCGCAGGTCGCGGTCAGTGAGGGCCGCCCGATCATGACCTACGACGACCAGTACGACCAGCGCTACGACGACCGCCAGGGCGATCGCTACGACGACGGCTACGACGAGCCGTTCGACGACTACGAAGAGATCGACGACGACTACCCCGAACCGGGTGAGACGACCGGCCACGTCGGCGATGCCGAGACCCTGCTGCGTCGCGCCATCGATCTGGTCGCCAACGCCCCGACGATGCCGCTGTCGTCGTCACCGCGCGTCGACCGGCACGAACTGATCGAACTGCTCGACGAAGCACTCGCCCGGATGCCCGACGAATTGCGTCAGGCACGATGGATGCTCAAAGAGCGCCAGGAGTTCGTCAACAAGACCCGTCGTGAAGCGAACGAGATGCTCGAAGCCGCCCGCGTCCAAGCCGAGCGCATGGTGCAGCGCACCGAGGTCGTCCGTGCTGCCGAGGCCCGGGCACGCCACGTGGTCGAGACCGCCGACAACGACGCCCGCCGCCTCAAGCTCGAGACCGAAGACTTCCTCGATCAGCGCCTCGCCAGCTTCGAGATCCTGCTCGACAAGCTCGGCCGCACCGTCGCCGCCGGGCGTCAGAAACTGTCGATCGGCGACGGCGGTCATCCGCTCGAACACGTCGACGAGGTCGAAGACGACCCGACCAAGGGCTTCTTCGACCAGGATCGGTGAGCGCTCCCGTGGCGCGTATCCAGGCCCTGCGGCTCAACGCCCGAGAGCTCCTGCGTGAGCCGGGCCTCCAGAAGCACGTCGAACTGACCACGCCGGCCACCGACCTTGGTGTCGACGACGACCGCATCGTCGACGACGTCACGATCGACCTGATGGCGACGTCCGGCGTCGACAGCGTCGTCGTGCACGGCACCCTGACGATGCCCTGGGAAGCTCCGTGTCGCCGCTGTCTGACCGACCTCGCCGGCACGGCGACGATCGAGGTCGACGAGGTCTACCAGTACGCGGGCGACATCCTGTCCGACGACGATCAGACCTTCCCGATCGAGAACGACCAGATCGATCTGCTGTCGGCGGTGCGAGAGCATCTGATGCTCGAACTCCCGGACGACGTGCTGTGCGGCGATGACTGTGCCGGGATCCGTCTCGAGCCGGGCGACGCACCCGACGTCGTGACCCGCGACGACGACACCCCGGTGCGCGACGAGCGATGGGCTGCGCTCGACGACCTTCGACTCGACGATTGAACGCGCCGAATCCGCCGCTAGCCTGGCGCAGCCGTGTCGCGCGATCTGCCGGCACCTGTACGACCTGATATCGCTGGAGTCCCACCGTGGCCGTTCCGAAGAAGAAGAAGTCCAAGTCGAAGAGCCGCAGCACCCGCGCCTCGGCGTGGAAGCTCGACGCACCCGCACGCAGCACCTGCCCGCGTTGCGGCAACGCCAAGCTGCCCCACACCGTGTGCCCGTCGTGCGGCTGGTACAAGGACCGCGTCGTCATCGACGTCGGCTGATCAGCCCCGCATGACGATGCTCCCCATTGCGGTCGACGCAATGGGCGGCGACCACGCACCCGACGCGATCGTCGCCGGTGCCAAGGCCGCCGCTGCCGCCGGCACCCCCGTCGTCCTGGTCGGCCCGTCCAACTTGGGCGAGCTGACCGACATCGGCGACCTCCCGCTCATCGAGGCGAACGAGGTCATCGAGATGGACGAAGACGGTGGGCGGTCGGTCCGGCGCAAGAAGGACGCCACGCTCGTGCGCGCCGCAGAGGCGGTCCGCGACGGCAAGGCGTCGGCGATGGTGTCGGCCGGGAACACCGGCGCGACGATGGCGTCGGCCCTGCTCCGCATGGGGCGGGTGAAGGGCGTCAACCGCCCGGCCATCGCGACGATCATCCCGTTCCCCGGGGGTCGACCCACCGTGTTGCTCGATGCCGGTGCCAACGCCGAAGTGCAGGCCGACTGGCTCGTGCAGTTCGCGCAGATGGGCGCCGTGTTCTCGCATCACCGCTTCGGGGTCGACTCGCCGAAGGTCGGTCTGCTGTCGATCGGTGAAGAGCCGGGCAAGGGCGACTCGCTCCGCAAGGAGACGTTCGGCCTGCTCGAAGCGGCTGCCGGTGACGACCTGAACTTCATCGGCAACGTCGAGGGGCGCGACGTCATGAGCGACACCGCCGACGTCATCGTGACCGACGGATTCACCGGCAACGTCGTCCTCAAGACGCTCGAGGGCGGCATGAAGGCCGTCGTCGCAGCCCTGCTCGGCGCGTTCACCTCGAAGCCCGAGTACAAGGAGCACGCCGACGCCCTGATGCCGGCGCTGCTGCCCCTCTACGAAACGCTCGACCCCGAGGCGTACGGCGGCGCGATGCTGCTCGGCGTCGACGGCGTCTGCATCATCTCGCACGGCTCGTCGAGTGAGCGTGCGATCGTGAATGCGATACAGGTGGCGCGCGAGATGGTCGAAGCCGACGTGGTCGGCGAGATCAGCGCCGCCATCCGACCTGCCGACGCCTGATCGGCCGGCGGCCGGCGTTCGAGTCGGCCTGCGACTCAGAGGTCGCGCAGGTAGCGCACCAGGTCGGTGGTCGTGACGATGCCGCTGAGCGTGCCGCCGTTCAGCACCAGGATCGAGTGCGTCTTGCCCTCGGCGAGGATCTCGGCGGCGTCGTGCACCGTCGCGTCGCTCGTCAGCGTCACGAGATCGGACGACATCGCGTCCTCGATCGTGAACTGGTGGTCGAGCATGCTCGTGAGCATCTTGTCGCTCGCTCCCTCGACGTCGTAGACGAGTCGGAGGATGTCGGTCGACGACAGCATGCCGACCGGCCGATCGACGTCGAGCACCGGGATGTGCTCGAACGGCGCGCCCTGGAGGGCGTGGTACGCCTCCGACAGCGGCTGGTCGAGATCGATCGACACGAGGTCGGTCGTCATGACGGTGGAGATCGGTTCGCTTCGCACGTCTTCATTCTCGTCGGCGCCGTACGAGGTCGACCAGGGCTTTCGTCCCTGTTCTCGAGGGAGGGTTGACTCTGCGACATCAACGTGACATCATGATGACATCATCACGATGTCAAGGAGATGTCATGCACCCGTTTCTCTACCCCGACTACATCGAGGCCGTCCACGGCGATCGCATCCGGTACCGTCGTGCCGGCAAGCGCATCCACCCGGAAGCGACCACGCCCGCCCGGCAATCCCGTCCGGCCGACGAGTACTGATCCCCGCCGCCGACATGCACCTCGACCCCGTCATCAACTCGCTGCGCGCCGCGATCAACGCCAACGTCTCGATCAGCGACGACCCCGACCTCGAACTCGCCGCCGAGCGGCTGGCCGACGCACTCGAGCCGGCAGTTCGTCAGGCGGCGGTCGAACTCGCCCAGCAGGCGGCCAGCGAGATCGGAGCGCAGCTCGCCGACCAATCGGTCGACGTCGTCCTCAGCGGCCGCGACCTCGAACTCCGTGTCGTCGACGCGGTGTCGTCGTCCGAACCGGCCGACGACGAAGAGGATTTCGACGCACGCATCACCCTCCGCCTGCCGCCCACCCTCAAGTCGACGATCGAACGCTTCGCCAACACCGACGGCGAGTCCGTCAACACCTGGGTCGTCGAGGCGCTGTCGCGTAATGCCCGGCGTCAGGGCACGACGGGCGGCACGGTCACGGAGGAGTTCGACCTGTGAGCGGCGAGGGCATTCGTTGAGCGAGCGGTACGAGTTCGCCGTCGGTGACCGTGCGTCGCTCGACGTCCGCACCCACGCGAGCGCCGTCGACGTGTTCGTCGCGGAGGCCGGTCGGGTCGTGGTGACGGTCGATCAGCCCGACAGATGGAGCATCTCGAACGTCGGCGATGCGGTCGTCGTCGCCCCCGCCGGCAAGCGCGGCCGGCGGAGCGGTCGGCTCGCGATCGAGGTGCCACCCGGCACCCGAGTCGACTTCAAGTCGGCGTCAGCCGACCTGCGCGTCGAGGGCGACCTCGGAGCGCTCGCGTTGGCCACGGCGTCCGGCGACCTCCGCCACCACGGGCGGTGCGCCTCGCTCGCGATGTCCACGGCATCCGGAGACCTGCGCTCGTTCGGCTGTGACGGCGATGTCGAAATCACCACCGTGTCCGGCGACGTCGACCTCGGCGACGTCGGTGGGCGGGTCGAGATCACGACGACCTCGGGCGACATCCGGCTCGGCGAGGTCGCCGGCGAGCTGGCCGTCGGATCGACGTCAGGAGATGTGCGGGTGCGGCGGGCCGACGGCACCGAACTCGCGGTGCGCACGATCTCGGGCGACGTCCGGATCGGCCTCCCCACCGGCATCCGGGTCATTCCCGAACTCACCACCTTCACCGGCTCGACCCGTCTCCCCGAACCGCGACGCGACACCGGCCAGGACGACGAGCGCCCCCGCCGACTCGTCCGTCTCACGGTGAAGTCCGTGAGCGGCGACATCGACGTCCAGCGCGCCGACTGACCACCGCTGCAAGGTCGGCTGTCTTCAGTAGTACACGGCGAGCGGGCCGTGGGGTCCGTCGATCACCGTCACCGGCGTGTGGAAGATGCGGGTGAGCGTCTCCGCGTCGATGATCTCGGCGGTGGGGCCGAACTCGGTGATCGTCCCGTCGTTCATCGCCAGGATCTGATCGGCATAGCGGGCCGCGAAGTTGATGTCGTGCAGCACGACGATCATCGTCCGGCCGAGGTCGTCGGCGGCGCTGCGCAACTTCTGCATCATCTGGACCGAGTGCGCCATGTCGAGGTTGTTCAGTGGCTCGTCGAGCAAGACGTACTCGGTGTCCTGCGCGAGGACCATCGCCACGTACGCACGCTGGCGCTGACCTCCCGACAACTGATCGAGGTAGCGGTGCTCGAGATCGCCGAGGTTCAGGAAGTCGATCGCCGCGCTGATCTGTCGCTCGTCCTCGACGTTCAACTTGCCGCGTGAGTGCGGGAAGCGACCGAACCCGACGAGCTGGCGCACCGTGAGGCGGGTGATGAAGTGGTTCTCCTGGCGCAGGATGGCCAGGATCTTGGCGAGGTCTTTCGACGGCGTCGACACGACGTCGAGACCGGCGACCTCGATCACCCCTTCGTCGAGTTGGAGGAGTCTGCCGATCATGGTCAGGACGGTCGACTTGCCGGCGCCGTTCGGCCCGACGAGCGCGGTGATGCTGCCGGCGGGGATGTCGACCGAGACGGGGCCGATCTCGGTGTCGCTGCCGTAGCGCTTCGTGACTCCGGTGAGGCTGATCACAGTCGGCCCTTTCGCATGACGTGGACGAGGAACGCGAGGCCGCCGACGAGTTCGATGATGATCGTCACTCGCCCCTCGGCGTAGAAGACGTGCCGGAGCACGAAGTACGAGCTGCTGAGTGTGGCGTAGCCGACGAGTGCCGACATCGGCAGCAGGTAACGGTGGTCGTGCGTGTCGGCCAGCTGGTACGTGAGCATGGCGACGAGGAAGCCGAGGAACACCATCGGTCCGACCATTGCGGTCGACATGGCCATCAGGACCGACACGAAGAACAGCACGATCATCGTCTCGCGCTTGGGGTGCAGCCCGAGGTTGGCGGCCGCGTGCGACCCGAGTCCGAGCACGTTCAGTCGCTTCGAACGCAGGATGAGCGCGAAGCCGGCGAGCAACGAGATCGGGAGTGCCCAGTCGAGGTAGTCGTCGTCGGCCGCGGCAATGCTGCCGAACAAGCGTGCTGCGAGAACGTCGAACTCGCTCGGGGTGAGGACGCGCTGCATGAACGCGGTGAGGGACGCAAGGCCCCCGCCGATGATCACGCCGACGAGCAGCATCGTGTGCATGTCACCGAACCGGCCCGACAGGAGTGTGGTGTAGAGCAGCGTCGACGCGACCACCATGACCACGGCCAGCGCCAGGAACTGGGTCGTGCCGGTGATCTTGTTGATGCCCTCGGTGCCCCAGTAGAAGACCGACGCCGTCTGCACGGCGACGTACAACGCTTCGAATCCCATGATGCCGGGGGTCAGGATCCGGTTGCCGGTCACGGTCTGGAAGCTGACGGTTGCGAGCGCTTGGCAGAAGGCGACGATGGCGATGACGCGCAGTGCATCGGCACGGAGGTCGACGATCCGCCAGAAGCCGTCGCTCCCGAACGGCATCGGGTTGTCGTACGTCATCACGCCGACCGTCGACGCGATGCAGACGAGGATCAGGACGGCGAGGACGATGACGTAGCGCCGTCGTGCCCGCTGCGTCGGGAACGAACCGGTCGTCCGGCGTTCCGTGGCCGGCGACGCAGCACGTCGCTCGACGGCGATGTCGACGACGGCCTCAGGCACGGCGTTGCTGCCAGAGCACGAGGAACACGAAGAAGACCGCGCCGAACACACCGAGGATCAGCGACACCGGCACCTCGAACGGTTGGATGATCGTGCGGCCGATCAGGTCGCACAGCGTCACCACGGCGATACCGAGCAGGCAGACCCATGGCAAGTTGCCGCGGAGATTGTCGCCGCGGATCATCGACACGATGTTCGGGACGACGAGCCCGAGGAACGGCAGCGATCCGATCACGACGGTGACGACGCCGGTCGCGATCGACACCATCGCCACGCCGAGCAGGATGACGCGGTCGTAGTCGACGCCGACATTGGTGGCGATGTCCTTGCCGAGCCCGGCGACCGTGAAGCGATCGGCGACGATGAACACGACCACCGTGACGATCAGCACGATCCACAGCAGCTCGTAGCGGCCTCGGACGACGGACGTGAAGCTGCCGGCGAACCAGATGCCGAGCTGCTGCAGCATGTCGAACCGGAGCGCGATGTAGCTCGACACCGCGCCGACGACCGAGCCCATCATGATCCCGACGATCGGCACGATCAGCGAGGACTTCAGAGCGACGCGGCGGAGGAAGAGGAAGAACACGAACGTGCCGAGGAATGCCATGGCGATGGCCCCGAGCATGCGCACGAAGATGCTCGCTCCGGGAGAGAGCAGATACACCAGCATCAGGCCGAGACCGGCCCACTCGGTCGTGCCGGTCGTGGTCGGTTCGACGAACCGGTTCTGGGTGAGGAGCTGCATCAGCAGTCCGCACATCGACATGGCGGCGCCGGCGAGCACGAGCGAGATGGTGCGCGGCACCCGGGTGATCGCGAACATGCGCCACCCGTCCTCGCTGCCCGTGATGTCGTACACGCCGACCGTCAGCGACAGCACCAGCAGGCCGACCGTCGCCACGACGGCCAGCCCGAACAGCCAGCCGGACGCGCCTCGGCGCGTGCGCACATCGTCATGCGCACGCGCCGAGTCGAGTTGTTCCGTTGTGGTCACTCGTCGACGACGAGGGTCAGTCCGCGGCGACGGCGTCGGCGAAGTCGTTGATCACCTGGGTGTAGGCCATGACGTCCTCGGTGAGGTAGAAGTCGGCCGGCAGGTAGACCACGTTGCCTTCGACGATGGCGGTCACGTTGGCGAGCGCCTCCGAGCCGAACAGCACCTCTTCGGCCGAGGTGTAGACGTCGAGCGTGTCGGCGAACGACGCGTCGCGGTCGAGGACGATGATCCAGTCGGGGTTGGCCGCAGCGATCGCCTCGACCGAGATGTCGTCACCGGTGTGGCCGCTGTCGCCGTCCTGTTCGATGGCGGGGGTCAGGCCGAGCACCGGGAACAGCGGGCCGATGGCGCGACCGTTGACCGGGGCGACGTATCCGATGTCGCCGCCAGAGGTGATCAGACCCATGACGGTCTCCGACGGGTCGTAGGCGGCCTTGGCGGCGTCGATCGCCGCGTACAGCTCGTCGACGGTGGCCTGCGCCTCGTCCTCGTGACCGAGTGCAGCGCCGGCCATGAGGAGCTGGTCGACGAGGGGACCCACCGGATCGGCCTCGTCGAGGTCGAAGTCGGTGCTCACGACGGTCGCGTCCGGGACGAGCTCGGTGATGTCCTCGTAGAACGTCGAGAAGCGGTAGCCGGTGAAGACCAGGTCGGGATCGGCGGCCACGAACGTCTCGAGGTTGGGCTCACCGTGGTTGCCGAGGTCGGCGACGTCGTCGTTCGACTGGTACGAGATGCTGTCGGGGAAGATCTCGAGCGGCGCTGCGACGAGCTCGACACCCCAGTCGTCGAACGAGCGGACGAGGCGGTTGTCGGTGAGCACGATGCGCTCCGCATCGAGCGGCACCTCGACCTCGCCGTAGTAGTCGGCAACGACGACCGTGCCGGCCTCGGCCGACTCGGTCTCCTCGGCGGGGGCCTCGGTCGACTCGGTCTCCTCGGCGGGGGCCTCGGTCGACTCGGTCTCCTCGGCGGGGGCCTCGGACGACTCGGTCTCCTCGGCGGGGGCTTCGGACGTCTCGGTCTCCTCGACGGGTTCGGCGTCGGTGCCGGCATCGTCGTCATCACCACCGCATGCGGCGGTGAACAGCAACAGGCCGGCGGCCAGAGTCGGGACGACGCGTCGTCGGAAAGTCATCGTGGGGGCTCCATCATCATGTCAGCGGGGACCTCACCGGGTGGTAAGGCGGCCTAACAATAGACATGCGGTGTACCTCTGGCAAGCCGAAAACCTCGCTGTCCGGCGGTCGGGCGTCACACTCGTCCCGACACCGCCGTCGCGGCCCGTGTAACGAATCGTGTCGTTCGCTCCCTGTACGACGTGATGGAATCAGTGGTGATGCAGACCGATGCGGTCGTGGAGCGGGTGCGCTCGGTCTACGAGACCGATCATGCGCGCCTGTGGCGTTCGATCTACGCCTTCGCCGGCTCACGAGACGTCGCCGACGAGGCGACCGCCGAGGCGTTCGCCCAAGCCCTCCGACGGGGCGACGAGCTGCGCGACGTCGCAGCATGGGTGTGGCGCTCGGCGTTCGCGATCGCTCGTGGTGAACTGCAACGACGACGCAGGGCAAACGGGGAACCGGCCGAGGTTCCGAGCGTCGACACCGTCGACGGCCTCGGCGGTCTCCTCCGGCGACTCGCTGCGCTGTCGGAGCAGGATCGTGAACTGATCGTGCTGTGCCACGTCGGCGGATGGAAACCCGGCGAACTCGCCACGGTGCTCGGCGAGCCCGCCGGGCGCGTGCGCGTGCGACTCCATCGAGCCACCGAACGAGCCCGCGAGATCCTGGAGAACGACCGATGAGCGACCAGCCCGACCGGCCCGACGAGCACGCCCTGGATCGGATGGGGCTCGACGCATTCGACGCCGTCGCCGTGCCCGACCAGTGGGACGACATCACCCGCCGCGCCGACGGCGCCGAGCTCGGCTCGTCATCGTCGGCCAGCTCGCGCCGGTCACCGGCCACCTGGTTCATGGCTGCCGCCGCCGTCGCCCTCGTCGCGGTCGCAGCCGTGGCCGTCTCGGTCCGATCGGGCAACGACAGCGCCCCGACGCCGGCCACCACACCGGATGCCACCATGCCGCCGCCCGACACCACCGTGTCATTGCCGGTGGTATCGCCCACCGAGCCTCCCGAGTCGACGATCGCAGACGACCTGGTCGAGCTGTCGGACTGGACCGGCATGCCGGCCGGCCTTGCGATCGAGGACCTGCAGGCGGTCGGGCTGAGGTTCCAGCTCGTGGAAGTCGTCGACGAGACGGCCGGGCACGACGTCGTGCTCGGCTGGTCGGTGCTCGGAGACGTCGATGCAGCGCCGGGATCGCTCGTCCCGACGGGCTCGGTGGTCGAGCTGACGGTCGCAGTGTCGCCGGAGACGGCGGCGCCGCCGCCCGACACCGTGCCCGACAACGTGCCCGACATGGTCGATGGCGAGGTCGTCGCGGCGTGGAACCCGGACTGTGTCGAACGAACGAGTGGTGCCGCAA
The DNA here is from genome assembly GCF_004364865.1 of Ilumatobacter fluminis. Lineage (NCBI taxonomy): Bacteria > Bacillati > Actinomycetota > Acidimicrobiia > Acidimicrobiales > Ilumatobacteraceae > Ilumatobacter > Ilumatobacter fluminis. The sequence goes on along the minus strand of NZ_SOAU01000001.1, from coordinate 3,349,067 downwards.
CCCTCGGTTCGATCGACCAGGCCCTCACCCAGTTCACGACGGTCGGCGCCGAGCCGACGCTCGACCTGGGGGTCCCGACGATCGAGACGCGCAACGGCAGCGAATCCCCACTCCTGTCTCCTGTCGTGGTCCCGGGTGGCGTGGCGCTGACGCTCTACGGACAGTCCCTTGACGGCACCGACGCGATCACCGTCGAGGTCGTCGATCTCGACGGCGCCGTCAGGTGGCGACGCTGCCTCGAGGGCGTCGGTTGGCCGAGGGCGCTCGTCCCGGCCGGGCGACAGCTCTGGCTCGCCGCCGGTGACGGGGAGGCGCTGCTGCTGCCGTTCGACCTCTCGACCGGTGCCGACTTCTCGCCACCGTTCAGCACCGGTGACCGGACGATCGACGGGATTCTCGGCGACCGCGTCCTCGTCGGTGTTCCCTGGGACGCCGGCGTCATCGATGCCGACAGCCGCCTCGGCGTCATCGATCTGGACGGCTTTACCGCGACCGACATCCCGTACCCGGACGTCGCAATCGGAACGCCGTCCGACCGGGTGCGCTACGAACTCATCGAGGGCGACGGCGCGCTCCTGGTTGCCGCGACGCCCATCGACGGCAGTCTGCCGGAGACCGTGTGGACCGGCGAGGCCTGGTCGAGCGACCCCGACGATCTCCGGTCGCTGCCGCCGACGCTCCGGATCCCGTACGGCGAGGACTCGGTGCTCGAGCTCCTCGACGGTGCCGGTGATGTCGTCTGGTCCGAACCTGGTTTCCATCACATCAGTCGTGAGGGCTTCGCGTCGGCGGTCTCCGGCTCGGTCGCGCTCGTCATGGAGTGCCTGACCTGGACCGACGGCGCCGGGTGCCAGTGGCTCGACGAGAACACACCGCCCGACGAGCAGCTGGTGGCGTTCGATCTCGAGACCGGCGAGCGGCTGTGGAGTCGTCCGGGCGGGCAGGCCTTCGCCGCCCTCGACGGGAACCGTGGGATCGTCACGGCGGATGTCGGCTGGGAGCTGATCGACCTCCGCACCGGCGAGCGGGTGGACGACGTCGCGGTCGCCGCCTGGCCGCAGGACGACATCTTCTTCAACGAGTGCTGCGGCGCCGGCGACTACATCTGGACCCGCCTCGACGGTGGCGTGCTGTTCGAGGCGACCGGCGATCGCCTCCGGGTCTGGCTCCCACCCGAGGCGTCGACCCCGACCATCACCACCGACGCCTTCTCCTGACCCGGACTCCTGGTCGATTAAATCGCCTGGGCGTCCACCGGTGGACGCCTGGTGGATTTAATCGCCTGGGCGTCCGCTCGGGGTGGTGCCGTGGTCGGTGACCCGGACTCCTGGTCGATTAAATCGCCTGGGTGTCCACCGGTGGACGCCTGGTGGATTTAATCGCCTGGGCGTCCGCTCGGGGTGGTGCCGTGGTCGGTGGCCCGGACTCGTGGTGGATTGAATCGCCTGGGTGTCCACCGGTGGACGCCTGGTGGATTTAATCGCCTGGGCGTCCGCTCGGGGTGGGGGAGGCGCCGGCGCAGCATCGGTTCGGTGACCCGGGCGGGGGCGGTGGGTAGGCTTGCGGCCGTGCCTGCAGAGACTCATGTCAACAACGACCCGATCGGGCGCGACGAGATCTTCGAGATCGTCCGCGACCGTCTGGCCGACATCCTCGAGATCGAGCCGTCCACCATCGCCGAGGGACAGTCGTTCGTCGACGACCTCGACGCCGACTCGCTCGCCCTGATCGAACTCGTCGAGTCGCTCGAAGAGGAACTGTCCGACCGCACCGTCGGGTTCCGCATCGAGGACGAAGACCTCGAAGACCTGAAGACCGTGCGAGATGCCGTCGACTACGTCCACGAGCGGGTCGGCGGCTGATCCGATGGGCCTCGGCGCACTCGAACAGCGTCTGGGCCACTCCTTCGACGATCCGAACCTCCTCCACCGGGCGATGTGTCATCGCTCGTGGGTCGCCGAGTCGGCCGAGCCGGAAGTCAGCAACGAACGCCTCGAGTTCCTGGGCGACGCCGTGCTGGGATGGGTCGTCGCCGACCTCGTCTTCCGCAACTTCCAGCACCTCGCCGAGGGTGCGCTGACCGACCTGCGCAAGAGCGTCGTCAACGCCAACGCCCTGGCCGAGGTCGCCGTGGAACTCGGCCTCGGCGATCACCTCCTGCTCGGCCGAGGCGAGGACGCAGCCGGTGGACGCCGGAAGACCTCGATCCTCTCCGACGCCATGGAGGCAGTGATCGGCGCCGTCTATCTCGACGGCGGTCGCCAGGCGTCGTTCGACTTCATCGAGCGCTTGTTCGCCGACCGTCTCGACGACGCCGTCGACTCGCTGCACCGGCTCGACTACAAGGCCGCGCTCCAAGAGCTGCTCGGGCGTGACGGCAAGCCGAACCCCGACTACAAGGTCAGTTCGACGGGCCCCGATCACGACAAGACCTTCACGGCGAAGGTAATGGTGGCGCGCCAGACGATCGGTCGTGGTGAGGGCCGGTCGAAGAAGTCGGCCGAGCAGGCCGCGGCGGCCGACGCGTACGAGTCGCTCGTCGAGTCCTGACCCGATGCCCGAACTCCCCGAGGTCGAGACCGTCCGGCGCGGGCTCGAACGACACGCCGTCGGACGCCGCGTCGGTCGCGTCGAGGTCGGTCGTGAGCGCACGGTGCGTCGCACGTCGGCGCAGGCCGTCATCGACGGGCTGACCGGCACGACGATCCTCGCAGCGAACCGGCGCGGCAAGTACCTCTTCCTCCCCCTCGATTCGGGCGACGAGGTCATGATCCACCTGCGGATGAGCGGCCAGGTGCTCGTCGCCGAGGCCGGCTCGCCCCGGCCGCCGCACACCCACGTCGTGCTCCATTTCGACCCCGATGCAGCAGGGGAGCGGCACGAACTGTGGTTCGTCGACCCACGCACCTTCGGCGAAGTGGTCGTGTTCGACCCCGACCACGTCGAGACCGAGCTGCCCGACGTCGCTCGCCTCGGTGTCGATCCGATCGTCGACGACCTGTCGCTGCCCGAACTGCGCCGCATCCTGCGCTCACGACGTCGGCTGCTCAAACCGTTGCTGCTCGACCAGCACCTGATCACCGGCATCGGCAACATCTACGCCGACGAGATCCTGCACGAGGCTCGTCTGCGGCCCAACCGGATCAGCAACGAGCTGTCGACGCAGTCGGAGCGGCGCCTGCACGCCGCCATCCACCGGATCCTGAACGAGGCGATCGACGCCGGTGGGTCGACCCTGAGCGATGCCCAGTACGTCGACCTCTTCGGCGAGGGAGGGAGCTATCAGGACGCCCACCACGTGTACGGCCGGGCGGGGGAGCGGTGCCGCACCTGCGGCGTCGGCTGGATCCGCCTCACGGTGAGCGCCCAACGTTCGACCCACTACTGCCCCCGCTGCCAACGCTGACCCCGGGCCGCCGACGCGGCATGCGGTGGGGTTGGCGGACTGGGCAGTAGATTCGGGGCCGCCGTGTTTTTGAAGAGCCTCACCCTCAAGGGCTTCAAGTCGTTCGCCGACGCCACCAACATGCACCTCGAACCCGGGGTGACCGTGGTCGTCGGCCCGAACGGCTCCGGGAAGTCGAACGTCGTCGACGCGATCGCGTGGGTGCTCGGCGCCCAGGCACCCAAGTCGGTCCGCTCCCAGAAGATGGACGACGTGATCTTCGCCGGAACCGAGAAGCGCCCCGCCCTCGGTCGCGCCGAGGTCGGCCTGACCCTCGACAATACGTCCGGCCTGTTGCCCGTCGAGTTCAACGAGGTCACGATCACCCGTGTCCTGTTCCGCTCCGGCGACAGCGAATACATGATCAACGGCGCCCCGTGTCGCCTCCTCGACATCCAGGAGTTGCTCTCCGACGCCGGCGTCGGACGCCAGCAGCACGTGATCGTCAGCCAGGGCCAGATCGACGCGGTGCTCAACGCCCGCCCCGAGGATCGTCGCGGGATCATCGAAGAGGCCGCCGGCGTGCTCAAGTTCCGCCGTCGCAAGGAGAAGGCCGAGCGCCGCCTCGACGCGACCGAGGCCAACCTGCTGCGCCTGCAAGACCTCTTGCGTGAGGTCCGGCGCCAGCTGCGGCCGCTCGAACGCCAGGCGGAGGCTGCTCGCCGCCACGGCGAGATCGTCGTCGAACTCCAGACACTGCGTGTGTTCGTCGCCGGGCGTGAGATCGCCGGGCTGCGCACCAAGCTCGAGTCGATCGCCGCCGACCGTCTCGACGCCGGACGACTCGAAGGCGAGCTCAAGACCGAACTGGCCCGCCTCGACACCGAGATCATGTCGCTCGAAGCCGAGTTGTCGGCCCGCGGCGAGAGCGACGTCGCCGACCGCCTGATGCAGGTCGAGCAGCTCCGCGAGCGCGCCCGCGGCCTCGCCGCCGTGCTGGTCGAGCGCAAGCGGTCGCTCGAACGCGACAAGGGCTCACTGCTCGACGCCGGTGTGGTCGCCAACCTCGAAGGTGACGCGGCCAAGTTCGCTGCCGAACTCGACGAGGTCGAAGAGGCACTCGGTCAGGTCCAGCCCGAATCCGAGCAGCTCGAAGCCGACGAAGCGGCGTTTCGCGAGGAGCGCGAGAAGATCGCGCCGACCCTGTTCGAGAACGAGAAGAGCAGCGCCAAGGCGGCCAGCGCCGCCGCCGAAGTGCGTGGCGAGCTGCGCTCGATCCGCAGCGGCGTCGAACGCAGCGAGAGCGAGCGCCGCCGCGCCACGACGCGCCGCGAAGAGTTGACGGGTCGGATCGAACAACTCGAGGCCGATACCGAGCGCCTGCGGGCCGATTGCGCCCAGGCCGAGTCGGTCGAGTCGCCGCTGGTCGACCAGATCGCCGCCGCAGAGCAGGAACGTGTCGAGGCCGACGCCGACGTGGAGCGGCTCACCACCGAACGTGCCGACGCCAACGAGGCGTCGTCGCGGGCCTCGGCCCGCGTCGAGGCGTTGCAGCTCGCGCTCGACGCGGCGCACGCCCGCGCCGGCGCCGAACGACTCGCCGGCGTCGACGGGGTGCTCGGCACCCTGCTCGACCTCGTCGAGATCGACCAAGGCTGGCAGGAAGCCGTCGAGGCATCGCTCGGCGAGGCCCTCACCGCCGTCGTCGTCGAGAACCCCGAGGCGGCACAGCGGGCACTCGAAGCGCTCCAGTCGTCCGACACCAGCGGTGCGGTCCTGGCCGCCGGCGGACGTCACGGTTCGATCACCCCGCCGCCGGTCGGCGACCCGGTGCTGCCGCACGTGCGCTCCGGCCGTCCCGGCGTGAGCGGGCTGCTCGAGGCCTTGATCGCCGGCGCCGTCCGGGTCGACTCGGTCGACGCCGCCGTGTCGGCGGCCATCGAGCACCCCGGGGCCGTCATCGTCACCGCCACCGGCGATCGCTTCGCCCCGACCGGCTGGCGCGTCGGCGCCGCGGCCGGCGGCGCCACCGCCGCCGCGCTGGCCGACGCGCAGGAGCGAGCCGAACAGTGCACCCGAGCCCTCGCCACCGCTGACGAGGCGCTGCGCGGGGCGAAGGAACGGCAGTCGGCCGCTCGTCAGACCGAAGCCGACCTCACCCGCCAGCTCGACCAGAACGATGCTCGCTTCACCGCTGCGTCGGAGGGCCTGTCGCGTGTGCTCGGTCAGCGTCGTGAGGCCGCCGCCGAATGCGACAACCTGGATCGTTCGATCGAGGAGCTGACGACCCTGATCGACGGCGAGCAGACTCGCATCGCCGAACTCGAAGCGGTGCTGCCGGCGCTCGATGCCGAGGAACAGGCCGAGGCCGACGCGGCCAAAGCACGCGGCGAAGCCCGCGCCGAACTCGAGGCCCGCGCCGCCGTGCTGGCATCGCGTCGTCGCGAACTCGAAGTGCGCAACGCCGGCCTGCACGAACGCAAGCAGCTGCTCGAGAACCGCATCGCCGAGACCGAACGACGCCTCGAGGCCGACAAGGAGGCGCGTGCGCTCGCCGCCGAGCGCCGGGTCCAGGTCGAGAAGGCGATCGTCGCCATCGACCGGCTCGCCACGCTGGTCGACACCCACCGTTCGGTGATCGAGGTGGAGCACGACGACCTCGTCGCCCGACGCCGTCGCCAGAGCGAAGAGGTGCGCGGCCTCACCACGGCGCTCGACTCCGCCCGCAAGGGCCGCTCCGACGCCGAGCGCCGCCTCGAAGAGCTGCGGCACAAGCTGCACCGGTCGGAGGTCGAAGAGGCCGAGGCCAAGCTCCGACTCGAGACGGCCGTCGAGACCCTCCGCCGAGACCTCGACGTCGAGCCCGAGATTGCCGAGGCGGCGGAGCAGCCCGAGCTGCCCGAGGGTGCCACGGCGGCCGGTCGGGTGCGTGAACTCGATCGCGAACTCCGACTGCTCGGACCGATCAACCCGCTCGCGCTCGAGGAATACAACGAGCTGCAGCAGCGGCACACGTTCCTCGAGGAACAGCTCGAAGACGTCCGGTCGACGCGTCGCGAACTCAGCCGGGTCATCAAGGCGGTCGACCAGGAGATCCAGACGGTGTTCGCGTCGGCGTTCGCCGACGTGAGCGAGAACTTCACGAACCTGTTCTCGACCCTGTTCCCCGGTGGCTCCGGCAAGTTGAAGCTGACGGTGCCCGACGACCTGCTCAACACCGGGATCGAGGTCGAGGCCAAGCCGAGCGGCAAGAACGTGAAGAAGCTGTCACTGCTGTCGGGTGGTGAGCGCAGCCTCACCGCGCTCGCGTTCCTGTTCGCCGTGTTCCGCAGCCGCCCGTCGCCGTTCTACGTGATGGACGAGGTCGAGGCCGCGCTCGACGACGTCAACCTGCACCGCTTCCTCGGACTCATCAACGAGTTCCGCAAGGACGCCCAGCTGGTCATCGTGTCGCACCAGAAGCGCACGATGGAGGCCGGCGACAGCCTGCTCGGCGTGAGCATGCAACCCGGCGGCAGCAGCAAGGTCGTCACCGAGAAAGCCGGCACCGCCACCTCCAGGTGACGTGTCGGTTGATGTCAGACATCAACCGACGGGTGTTGCCGGGCGAGCGTGAACGGCCTGTCGGTTGATGTCTGACATCAACCGACCGCGGGCGTGGCAAGCTGGGTCGCATGGGGCAGTACGAGGGATTGCGGGCGCTGTACGTCAACACGTCGTTGAAGCGGGAGTCGGTCGACAGCCACACCGGGCTGTTGCTCGGTGCCTCGGCGGCGATCATGGAGAAGCAGGGCGTCGAGGTCGACCACGTGTACCTCCTCGAACACCAGGTGCCGCCCGGCGTGTACCCCGACATGACCGAACACGGCTGGGATCGCGACGACTGGCCGTCGATCTGGGAACGGGTGAAGGCCGCCGACATCCTCGTCGTCGGCACACCGCTCTGGCTCGGTGAGGAGAGCTCGGTCTGCCGAGTGCTGATCGAGCGGCTCTACGCGATGTCGGGCAACCTCAACGACAAAGGCCAGTCGATCTACTACGGCAAGGTCGGCGGGTGCGTGGTGACCGGCAACGAAGACGGCATCAAGCACGCCGCCATGACGATCGGCTACGCGCTCTCACACCTCGGCTACACCATCCCGCCTCAGGCCGACTGCGGCTGGATCGGCGAGGCAGGGCCGGGCCCGTCGTACGGCGACGAGACCGACGACGGGGGTCGAGTCGGGTTCGACAACGAGTTCACCCAGCGCAACACCACCATCATGACCTGGAATCTGATGCACCTCGCATCGATCCTGAAAGCCAACCCGATCCCGAACGAGGGCAACGACCGCAACGCCTGGGCAGCCGGCGCACGCTTCGACTTCGAGAACCCCGAGTACCGCTCGTGACCGACTCGGTCGGTGCGACGTGAGTCGCGCGTTCGAAGTGCTCGACGTCCGGCCGACGCGGATGGGCGAGTTGATGCTGAGACGGCGGCTCGAACCGGTGCTGCAGATCGACATCTGGGAGGTGAAGCTGGGCGAGGCGTTCCTCATGTCGAGCATGTTCACGGCGACCGAGGAGGCCGTGGGCCGGCTCGGCATCGCCGACACCCAGGGCGACGCCCTGCGTGTCGTCGTCGGCGGACTCGGCCTCGGCTGCACCGCCGCAGCAGCGTTGGAGAGCGACCGGGTCGCCGAACTGACCGTCATCGACGCCCTCGCCGAGGTGATCGAGTGGCACGAACGTGGCCTGGTCCCGCTCGGCCCGACGCTCGTCGCCGACGAGCGGTGCCGCTTCGTGCACGGTGACTTCTTCGCCATGGCGCACGACGGCATCGACGTCGGTGGGGGACCACCGTTCGATGCGATCCTCGTCGACATCGATCACACCCCCGACTTCCACCTCGACGAGAGCCACGCCGGCTTCTACAGCGAGGGCGGGTTGCAGCGGGTCGCCGACCAGCTCGTACCGGGCGGCACGTTCGCGCTGTGGTCGGACGACCCGCCCGACGCCGGGTTCACGGCACTGCTCGGGCGGGTGTTCGGCGACGTCCGGGCCGAGATCGTCGAGTTCCCGAACCACTACACCGGCGCCAACAGCGCCTGCACCGTCTACCTCTCCCACCCCTGAGCTCGCGAGCGAGCCCCGGGCCCTCGACGAGGGGGACCCGGGGCTCGGCGCGGCTCGGTCTTCGCTACGACTGTGCGCCACGAGTCTGCGAAATCAGACGTGACGTCAACGCAGCGATCGGGCGAACCGGGCCGACTCAGGAGGGTTGGTCGGCGTAGCGGAGGTAGGGCTTGACTTCCTCGACGTTGGGGAGCTTGGCCTTGGCGTCCTCGGTCGACATGGCGGGCGACACGATGACGCGGTCGCCGGGGCGCCAGTCGGCGGGGGTGGCGATCGGGGCGGCGTCGGTGGCCTGGAGGGCGTCGATCACACGCACGATCTCGTCGAAGTTGCGACCCACCGACTTGGGGTAGGTGAGCGTCAGGCGGACCTTGTTGCTCGGGTCGATGACGAACACCGAGCGGACGGTCGACGTGTCGCCCTCGCCCGGGTGGATCATGTCGTACGCCTCCGACACGGCGCGCTCGGGGTCGGCGATGATCGGGAAGTTGAGGTCGGTGCCGCCGACCTCGCCGATGTCGGGAGCCCAACCGTGGTGGTCCTCGATCGGGTCGACCGACACGGCAATCGCCTTCGTGTTGCGCTTGCCGAAGTCGTCCTTCAGCGCGGCGGTGCGACCGAGTTCGGTCGTGCACACCGGGGTGAAGTCGGCAGGATGGCTGAACAGCACGGCCCACGAGCCGTCCTTCCAGTCGTGGAACGTGATCTCACCCTCGGTGGTGACCGCGGTGAAGTTGGGGGCTTCGTCGCCGAGACGGATGGACATTGGGGTACTCCCTCGAGTCGTTGTTCGGACCTTTCCCGACCACTTCGGTCGGGATTGAAGCATGGCAAACGTCATGCCCTTGCGGCAACGTCGGTCGACCGTTTTCCATTCCGGCCGTCGCGACCCGCCGCTAGCGTCGGGGTCGATATGGACATCCAGTGGCTTTTCCTGATCCTCGCGATCGTCGTCCTCGTCTTCGGGGTCGGTGTCGTCGTCGCCAACCGTCGCAAGATGGGCAGCGGGCAGCGCACCGAGCTGCCGCCGCGTCCGGCTCCGTCGGCACCGTCGACCACCACCGAGGAACCCGAGGGCGACACCCTCGTCGAGGAGCCGCCGGTCGTCGAACCGGAACCCGAACCGGAACCGGTCAAGCCGCTGTCACTGCGCGACCGCCTGTCGAAAGCACGCGCCTCGTTCAGTGGTGCGTTCGGCAGCATCCTCGGGCGCGGTGCCATCACCGACGAGACCTGGGACGACCTCGAAGAGGCGTTGCTGCGTGCCGACGTCGGCCTCGGTGTCGCCGACGGTCTGCTCGAGCCGCTCAAGGAGCGCGTGAAGGCGAAGGAGATCACCGAGCCGTCCGACCTGCTCGCAGCGCTGCAGGCCGACATGATCGCCCGATTGGCAGATGCGGATCGTGAAGTCCACTTCGACGAGTCGCTCGAGCCCGGTCAACCGAACGTCTGGCTGTTCGTCGGGGTCAACGGTGTCGGCAAGACCACCACGATCGGCAAGGTCGCCCGCCAGCAGACCGAAGCCGGCCGCACCCTGCTCCTGGCCGCCGGCGACACCTTCCGCGCCGCCGCGGCCGAGCAACTCGGCACGTGGGCCGAACGCTCGAACACCGAGTTCGTGCGAGGCACCGAAGGCGGCGACCCGTCATCGGTCATCTTCGACGGCATCGAGCGTGCCGCCTCCAAGCAGATCGACCTGGTGCTGGCCGACACGGCCGGCCGCCTCCACACCAAGACGAACCTGATGGAGGAACTGAAGAAGGTCCGTCGTGTCGCCGAGAAGGGTGCCGGCACCGTCACCGAGACGCTGCTCGTGATCGATGCGACCACCGGCCAGAACGGTCTGGCGCAGGCCCGTCAGTTCAGCGAGGCCACCAACGTGACCGGCGTCGTGCTCACCAAGCTCGACGGCTCGGCCAAGGGCGGCATCGTCTTCGCCGTCGAAACCGAGCTGGGGATCCCCGTCAAGCTCGTGGGCGTCGGCGAGCAGGTGAACGACCTCATCCCGTTCGACCCCGACGAGTTCGTCAACGCGCTGTTCGACACGGGAACCGACGGCTGATCCGAGACGTCCAACGGGCATGCGCAACCACCTCACGCGTTTCGTCCCCGTCACCGCGGCCCTCGCACTCGTCCTGAGTGCCTGCGGCAGCGACGACTCGTCCTCCGACCCGATCGACTCACCCGACACGACGTCGACGGCCGACGACGGCGGCCTCCGTGCCCCGTCACCCATCCAGATGACGGGCGGAGGCTCGTCCGACACCCGTACTGCCGGAGCGTCGGTCGAGGTCGCCGCCTCCGACATGGCGACCGACATGATGATCGCCCCGTACGTCATCGCCGACTTCGTGGTCGGCGACTTGCCGCCGTTGCCCGACAACACGACCGGCTACGTCTTCGACGCCAACGGCATGCCGACCGCCGCCGACGCGGCGACGATCGCCGCCGCACTCGGTCTCGAGGGCGAGGCCCAACAGATCGACGACGGCTACTCGGTGTACTGGCGGGTCGGCCCCGACGACGGCACCGCCCCGTCGATGACGCTGTGGGACGACGCCATGCAGTCGTGGAGCTACGACTGGGGCTGGGCCGGACGCGACGCCGGGATGGTCGCCTGCGAGACCGCAGCGATGCCGGCCGTCGACCCCGAGACCGTCGACACGATCGAGCTCGGCGAGGGCGAGACCACGGTGGTTTCCGCCGTGCCCGAGACGATCCCGGTCGAGCCGTGCCCCGAACCCGAGCCGCCGACCGGGCTGCCGTCGGCAGCCGACGCCGAGCAGCGGGTGACCGACATGCTCGCCGCCATGGGCGTCGACACAGCGACCGTCACGTTCGAGACCTACACCGACGAGTGGACGACGAGCGTCACCGCCGGCGAAGAGATCGACGGTGTCAGCGCCCGCAGCTGGGGTTTCTCGTTCGGTGAGAACGCCGAGCTCCAGTACGCGTGGGGGAGCAGCGCCACCCCCGCCCCGGTCGGGCCATATCCGCTGATCGACCTCGACACGGCCGTCGCCCGCCTCGAGGACCAGACCTTCGGCGGGTGGGGCGGCCTGCCCCGGGCCGAACCGGCCCTGCTCGACGAGGCCGTGAGCAGCGACGCCGCGGTCACGGACGATGCGGTGTCGGAGCCGATGCCGGTCGATGTGCCCGAGGGCCCGGTCGACACGATCCAGCCCGAGGAGATCACCGTCACCCTCGTCGACGTCCAGCCCGACCTCTGGTGGGCCTGGGACACCGACGGCTCTGCGTGGCTCGTGCCCGCCTACCGGTTCATCGGCGACGACGGCGGCTGGTACACGGTGCCCGCCGTGACCGACGAGTTCCTGATCCAGGCCGAGCCCACCGAACCGCCGGTCACGGAGCCGGCCCCCGAACCGGTCGATCCGCCGGCGACGACCGCTCCCGCCGAGCCGGTCCCCGTCGACACGACCGTGCCCGGCGAGCCGCCTGCGACGGTCGTTCCCGACGGGTTGGGCACGAACGTCGGCATGAGCCTCGACGAGTACACCGACACTGCCTCAGCGCTCGGGTTCACGGTGCGGGTCGTCGAACGCAACGGGGAGCCGCTCGCCGTCACGGACGACTTCCGGACCGATCGGGTGAACGTCGCCGTCGTGGGTGACGGCGGGTCGGAGTACGTCGTGCGGGCGACCCTCGACGACGGCACCCTGCTCGGTGAAACCGACATCCCCGGTGTGACCCTGATGACGATCACCGAGGTGGTCGAAGGCGTCGAGTACTACCCGGCGTGCGGCAACGAGATCCTCGACCTCGACGGTGTGCTCTGGTACCCGATCGACGAGACCATCGCCCCCGAGTTGTGGGCAGCGGCGACGACGATCGACCGCGATGCGTTCGAGATCGCAGCGGCGAGTGGGTTCGCCCGTGTCGCCGAGCCGGGCCCCGGCGACGACATCGGCACGTTCGTGCTCTACGAGGACGGCATCGCCCGCTTCGTCTCCGACAGCGGCAACCTCGACCGCTGGCTCACCACCCAGGAACAGACCTACCCCTGGGAGTGCTGACCGCGCACCGGGTCGGGTGATCTCCGGAAACGGCTCGGCTGCGCCTCGCCGTTCCCTTCGACACCCGACCCGGCGGACCCACCCAACGGGTCGGGTGTCGTACGGGACGGCGACGGAGTCGACGTTTCGGGAGATCACCCGACCCGGGGACCGCCGGTAGCCTGGGGGGTCTCATGTTCGACAATCTGTCCAACCGACTCGACGGGATCGTCAAGCGCCTCCGCGGCAAGGGCCGCCTCACCGAGGCCGACGTCGACGAGATCATGAAAGAGATCCGGGCGGCGCTGCTCGAGGCCGACGTCAACGTCACCGTCGTCCGCTCGGTCTGCAACCGGATCCGCGAGCACGCGATCGGCGCCACCCGCAGCCAGGCGCTCGACCCCGGCCAGCAGGTCGTCAAGGCGGTCAACGACGAACTCGTCCGCATCCTCGGCGGCGAGACCCTCACGGTCCAGTACGCCTCCAAGCCCCCGACCGTCATCTTGATGGCCGGTCTGCAGGGTTCCGGTAAGACCACGGCCACCGGCAAGCTCGCCCTCTGGTTCAAGTCGCAGGGCCGCCAGCCGCTCCTGGTCGGTGCCGACCTCCAGCGTCCCGCCGCCGTCGAACAGCTCCGCACCCTCGGCCGCCAGGTCGACGTGCCGGTCTACTCCGACCCCGAAGACCCGATCCTCACCGCCTACGAAGGCGTCGAGGAAGCCAAGCGTCTCGGCCGTGACGTCGTCATCGTCGACACCGCCGGCCGCCTGTCGATCGACGCCGAGATGATGGAGCAGGTGCGCCTCATCTCCGGCGCCGTCTCGCCCGACTACACGTTCCTCGTCATCGACGCGATGACCGGTCAGGACGCCGTCCAGACCGCCGAGGCGTTCCACGAGACGCTGCAGATCGACGGCGTCATCCTCTCCAAGCTCGACGGCGATGCTCGCGGCGGTGCCGCATTGTCGGTGAAGGAAGTCATCGGTCGGCCGATCGCGTTCGCCTCCACCGGTGAGAAGCTCGACGCCTTCGAGCAGTTCCACCCCGACCGCATGGCGTCGCGCATCTTGGGCATGGGCGACGTGCTCACCCTCATCGAGCAGGCCGAACGTGCCTTCGAGGCCGATCAGGCCGAGCAGGCCGCCGCCCGCATGATGGAGGGCGAGTTCACCCTCGACGACTTCCTCGAGCAGATGCAGGCCATCAAGAAGATGGGATCGCTCAAGAGCATCATGTCGATGATGCCCGGCATGCCGAAGGAGCTGAAGAACGCCGAGATCGACGACGAGATGCTCGTGCCGATCGAGGCGATGATTTCCTCGATGACCGCGGAAGAGCGTGCCCGGCCTCAGATCATCAACGGCAGCCGCCGCGGCCGCATCGCGAAGGGTGCCGGTGTCGAGCCGGGCGAGGTCAACCGCCTCGTCAAGCAGTTCGGCGACATGCAGAAGATGATGAAGAAGATGGGCATGACCGGCGGGGGCAAGAAGGGCAAGGGCAAGCGCGGTGGCTTCCCGGGTCTCGGTGGCCTCGGCGGCATGAAGGACATGCCCGACATGGCCGAGCTCCAGGAGATGATGGGCCAGGGCGGCCCCGGGGCGCCCGGCGGCCAGCTCCCCGGCGGCTTCAACCCGCCGCGCTGACCGTCACGCCGAGGCGAACGCGGCCGTCTCGACGACGACCGGCGTCTGTCGTGTCAGCCGGCGCGGCAGCATGCGGTCGATCCGGGCCGTCGACGCCGGGAGCACGATCCGCTCGCACGGGTGCTCGGCGACGACCGAGATCAGCTCGTACGCGGCGTCCGGGCCGGACGCCACGATCGTCCCGACGACGCGTCCGCTGCGGCTCACCCGCAGCGCCACCTCTTCGAGGTAGCTCCACGCTGCGCTGGTGACGCTCACGCCCTGGTCGTGTGCGCGGTTCCGAAGGGCGTTGCAGGCGCGTCCGCTGGTGAGCACGACGATCAGGACGTGGCGGTCGGCGTCGTGCAAAGCGTCGAGTGAGGTTTCACCGTCGGGCGAGGTCGGGTCGACCAGCACGACGGTCGCCCGGTCGGTCGACGTGGCGGTCGGTTCGGTGGACGGGGTGGGGGTGTTCACGAGAGAGTCCTCCGTCTGGTGTGGGTGGTCGTTCGCGACGGTACGGAACTCGTGTGTCGGCTTCGTGAACGGCGTGTGGCGGATACTCGGACTGTGTGAGACATCGGTCACCGGACCCCTCACGAAAGTGAGGCGTTCGGATTCGCGCCGGACGCCGCTAACCTTTCGTGGTTCTCAAATTCGCCTGTAGGAGACAGTTCATGGCAGTCAAGCTGCGCCTCACACGAGTCGGCAAGAAGAAGCAGCCCCAGTACCGCATCGTCGCGGCCGACGCCCGTTCGCCCCGCGACGGTCGTTTCATCGAGATTCTCGGTCACTACGACCCCCGTCAGGAGCCCTCCGGCCTCACCGTCGACAACGACAAGGCCGTGAAGTGGTTGAGCGAGGGTGCCCAGCCGACCGAGCGAGTGGCCAAGCTGCTCGAGATCTCGGGCGCGATGGAGCAGTACAAGGCCGCCAAGTGAGCGACCAGGCTGCACCCACCGCCGTTGCCGTCCTGACCCACATCGTCACCTCGATCGTCGACAATCCCGATTCGGTCACGGTCGACGAGGTCACCGACGAGGGCAAGCTCCGTCTCGACGTCCGTGTCGCCGACGGCGATCTCGGTCGCGTGATCGGCCGTCGCGGCCGCACCGCTGCGAGCATCCGCACGGTCACCCGAGCCGCGGCGAGCAAGGACGGCGTAGAGCTCGACATCGAGTTCTTGGACTGACCGCTCCGGCCAGATCGCCCGATCGCTGCGTTGGCATCGCCCGCTCGTTGCCGGAAGGCAACTCGGGGCTCGCCTGCCTTGCGCTCGAACGATCTGACTCGGAGCGGAAACCAGAAGAAGTTCCAGGTCCCGGACCCGTTGAGGGTCCGGGATTCTGCGTTTTCGTGGGATGAGGTCTGACCCCAACCGACGGTACGTTTGGGGGCATGCGTGATGTCGTGCCGGAGGGGTTGTTGGAGGTCGGGAAGTTGGGGCGGGCGCACGGGGTGCGTGGCGACCTGTTCGTCGACCTCACCACCGACCGCACCGAACGGGCCGACGTCGGGGCCCGGCTGTGGGCACGCGGCACCTGGTACACGATCGAACGCTCGAACCGGGCCAACCGTCGCTTCCGAGTGCACCTCACCGGCGTCGACGGTCGCACCGAAGCCGAAGCACTGACCGGCGCGGTCCTCTACGCCGAGCCGATCGACGACGCCGAGGCGCTCTGGATCCACCTCATCATCGGTGCCGACGTGGTCGAGACCGACGGCACCCGCCGTGGCAGCTGCGTCTCGGTGATCGACAACCCGGCCGCCGACCTGCTCGAACTCGACTCGGGTGCGCTGGTGCCGGCCACGTTCGTCACCGGCATCGATCGCGACGCCGACCCGGTCGTCGTCACGATCGATCCGCCCGAGGGCCTGTTCGACCTGATCGAGGGCTGATCCGGTGCGGATCGACGTCTTCACCCTGTTCCCGGGCCTGGTCGACGGCTTCTGCTCCGACAGCCTGCTCGGCAAGGCGCGCGACAACGACCTGCTCGATCTGCGCCTCCACGACCCGCGCGATCACACGTCCGACGTCCATCGCACGGTCGACGATGCACCCTTCGGTGGCGGCGCCGGCATGTTGATGAAGCCGGAGCCCCTGTTCGCCTCCGTCGAGGCAGCCGATCCACCCCGACCCCTCTTCCTGCTCGGTCCCGGCGGCCGCACCTTCGACCAGGGCATGGCTCGCGAGCTGGCCGAGCTCGACGGGTTCAGCCTGCTCTGCGGACGCTACGAAGGTGTCGACCATCGGGTCCGCCGGCATCTCGTCGACGACGAGCTCAGCATCGGCGACGTCGTGCTGAACGGCGGCGAGGTCGCTGCCTGCCTGGTCGTCGAGGCCGTCGTGCGCCTGCTCCCGGGCGCGATGGGCAACGCCGAGAGCCCGGTCACCGAGAGTTTCGGGGCGTCCGGGTTGCTCGAGGAGCCCCATTTCACCCGGCCTGCCGACTTCCGGGGGTGGTCGGTGCCCGACGTCCTCCGCAGTGGCGATCACGCCCGCGTCGCCCGTTGGCGCCACGCCCAGGCCCTCCACCGCACGATCGCGGCCCGCCCCGACCTGATCGACGCCCGCGGTGGTCTCACAGATGACGACCGCGCGTTGTTGGAAGAGTTCCCACCTCACCCGTATCATTGATCCGCCCCTGTGGCACGCACCTGCCCGGACGGCCCGAGATCGAGAGAGACCCATGAAGACGACCGACATCATCGACAACGATTCGCTCCGCGACGACATCCCCGAGTTCTTCCCCGGTGACGAACTCAAGGTCCACGTGCGCGTGGTCGAGGGTGGCAAGGAGCGCGTCCAGGTGTTCCAGGGCAACGTCATCAAGCGCCAGGGCAGCGGCCTGCAGGAGACCTACACGGTCCGCAAGCTGAGCTACGGCGTCGGAGTCGAGCGCACCTTCCCGATCCACGCCCCCACGGTCCAGAAGATCGAGGTCGTCAAGCGTGGCGACGTGCGTCGCGCCAAGCTCTACTACCTGCGCGACCGTATCGGCAAGGCCGCCAAGGTCCGCGAGAAGCGCGAGTTCTGACGCTCGATCGCTCGAACCAGGCACGCGGTGCCTGGGGAGAGTCCCGAGCGGCTCGCCATCTGCGGTCGCTCGGTTTCGACATCGTCGACCAGCAGTGGCGCGCGCCCGAGGTCGAGCTGCGTGGTGACATCGATCTCGTCGCCCGACTCGACGACCTCGTCGTGTTCTGCGAGGTGAAGGCCCGCCGCAGTGGCTCGCCCGGTGGTGCCGTGGCTGCCGTGACGCCCGCCAAGCAGACCCAGGTCCGCACCCTCGCCGAGAGCTGGCTCCGGGCTGCCGGTTCGCCGGCGGTCGACGTCCGGTTCGACGTGATCGCGATCGACGGGGTCACCCTCACCCACTACGAAGCGGCGTTCTGACGCCCGAGAGCGCCTTCTGACGACGCAGCTCGTCGAATGATCACGTCAGCTCATGAAGCCCCACACGACCAGTGCGGCGGCGGTGAGCATCCCGATCGCCAAGACGATGTAGTCGGTCGGGCGGGCCTTGAACTTTCGTTGCGGGTTGTACCCCATCGCTCCCAGTATCGCCAGTATCTTCGGAAAACATGTGGCGAGCAGCGCTGGTCGGCCTTCTCGGGCTCTCACCGGCCGCCTCCGACCCCCTGGTACCGGTGCCGGAGGGGTGCACTGCACCGACCGCCCCGCACGTGGTGTTCGTCGGTGAGGTCGTCGATCGTGACTACCGCACGATCCGATTCGAGATCGACCGGATCCGGGCCGGCAACCCCGCCCCGTTCGGGTTCGACGACGACCTGGTCGACGTCCGGTACGGCCTCGACGCCCAGTACCTCGACGACGGCGAGACGTATCTCGTGTCGGCAGTCGTCCACCCCGACCTCGGCCTGCTCACCTCGAAGGTGACCGACCCGATTGAGAACTTCGGGGGTGACGAGGTCATCGGTGTGTCGGAGACCGACGTCGACTGTCCCGAGTTCGACGATCCGATGCGGACCCTGCACGTCGACGGCACCACGATCGAGACCAGCCTGCTGCAGCCGTTCTTCGACGCCCGGATCCGGATCCTCGGCGCCGTCCTGGTGCCGATCGGCCTCGCGTTCGGCGCGATCTTCGCCCTCGCGACGTTCCGGCTCAGCCTCAGCGGCCTGTTCAACGCCGTCAGACCGTCTCGGCGATGAGGCCCCGTGCCTCGTCGAGTGCCTCCGGCCACCGGTCGATGACGATCTCCTCGGCGGGGCCGTCGGGGCGACAACGGACCAGCATCGCCGCCTCGACCGGCGCGCCCAGCAACTGCTCGACCACCACGCCGTAGACCGCCAGCTGCTTGCGGTAGCGGGCGACCCGGTCGGCGCGCTGTGCGTCGTCGGGGTCGTCGGGCCACTGGTCGGTCTTGTAGTCGACGATGATGCCGCCGCCCGGCGTCTCGACGAACAGATCGAGATAGCCCTCGACCGTGCGGCCACCGACCGGTGCGGCGACGAACAGCTCGCGATGGTGGGGCAGTTCGAGCGCCCGCTGCACGATCGGGGCGGCGATCGCCGACCGGGCGAGGTCGGCGACGGTGTCGTCCATCCCCACGATGCCTTCGGCCGCGCACTGTGCTGCCGCCTCGGCGTCGACGTCGCCCCCGGTGCGGAGATCGGCGTACTGGAGCACGGCGTGCACCGCACGGCCGACGGCGGTGCCGTACCGGCCGCGCTGCCACGGCGGGAGGTCGAGGTCGACCGCGCCCTTGTCGAGACCGGGGTCGGTGTCGGCCTCGCCGGCGAGGTACGTCGCGCTGACGCTCGGCCGGAATCGCGCGTCGGCGATCGCCCGCCGACGCTCGGTTTCCCATTCGTCGTACCCGGGCCAGTCGAGTTCGGGGGCATCGGCGCGGTCGAGCACGAACCGTTCGGACGTCGGCGACAGCGCGGTCGCCCCGGCTGCCTCGTCGGCGGCACCGTTGGCGACGAGCAACCGGCCGCTCTCGGCGGTCTCGCCGGGCTTGCTGTCGGGGTAGCGGTGCAGCGACACCACGAGGTGATCGACGGCGCGCGTGCACGCCACGTAGAGGAGGCGACGACGCTCGGCGTCGCTCATCTGCTCGTCGATCGGGATGAAGTCCTCGAAGACCGGGTCGGGCGTCGATGTGTTGGAGATGGTCCAGGTGTCCTGATGCCACACCACGGCGTTCGACTTCGTGGCGTGCGGCTTCGTGGTCATGCCCGACACGACCGTGATCGGGAACTCGAGGCCCTTCGCGGCGTGCACGGTCATGATGCGCACGGCGTCGTCGTCGTGTTCGGGCAGGATCGTGTCGGCGTTGCGGCTCTCGCTGGCGAGCAGGTGTACCCAGGCGAGGTAGCGCCGCAGCCCGTGGCCGCCGGCGTCGCTCCAGGCCCGGGCCTGGTCGACGACGTAGCGAACGCGACGCCACACGTCTCGGGCATCGGGTCGGTCGAGTGCGACGTCGAGGGCGCGTCGCTCGTCGACGAGCGCCGACAGCAGGTCGGATGGGCTCATCCGGCTCGCCCGGCGGGCGAGCGATCCGAGATGTTGCAACGCCTCGCCGACCGGATGGTCGACCAGCGCAGCCGGGGTGTCGTCGTCGGGGCGCCACCAGACGGTCCACCGCCCGCCGGCGGCCTTCCATTCGTACAGCTCGACGTCGCTACAGCCGTAGAGCGGGGTGCGGAGCGCGGCGACCAGGGCGAGTTCGTCGGTCGGGTCGGCGGCAGCGCGCAACGCGAGCATGAGGTGTCGGATCTCGGTGGTGGCGTAGACGACCGAACTGTTCTCGGCCCGGTACGGGACGCCGCGTTCGTCGAGAGCCGACTCGAGC
This sequence comes from Ilumatobacter fluminis, assembly GCF_004364865.1. Lineage (NCBI taxonomy): Bacteria > Bacillati > Actinomycetota > Acidimicrobiia > Acidimicrobiales > Ilumatobacteraceae > Ilumatobacter > Ilumatobacter fluminis. The sequence continues at coordinate 3,329,110 of NZ_SOAU01000001.1, read as the reverse complement.
GCCGGCAGCGAGGTGCGAGCCGGGAGCAGCACCGTAATGTCGCCGGGTCGGCACGGACGGATCTGGTCGCCCTCGGTGACCTGCCACCCCTCGACGAGCGCGGTGGCCACGGCGTCGGCGGCGTCGGCCGCCTCACGGCGACGGATCTCGTCGGCCTTGCTGCGTCCGAGGTCGTCGTGCTCGTCGACCCCGAAGACGGTGACCGAGCCGTGTTCGAGGAAGTGGCGTCGGCCGGGCGTGAGGGCTTGATAAGCGGGTTGGGCGTCGGGCTGTTCGGTGATCAGTTCGCCGAAGACGGCGTTGACCCAGTCGAGCACCGGACGCGACGACCGGAAGTTGGCCGACAGGACCTCGGTGTCGGCGCCGACCTGGTCGGCGGCCTGCATGTACTGGGCGATGTCGGCGCGGCGGAACCGGTAGATCGACTGTTTCGGGTCGCCGACGATGAACAGCCGACCGGGGAGCGGGCGCAAGGCGCGCCAGTCGGTGTCGTGGGCCGGGTCGTCGGGTGCGGCGGTGAGCCGGACGGCGATCTCGAGCTGGATCGGGTCGGTGTCCTGGAACTCGTCGAGCAGGATGCGGGTGTAGCGCTCGTGCAGTGCCCGGCGGATGTCGGGGTGGCGGGCGACGAGCCGACGGGCGAGCACCAGGAGATCGTGGAACTCGAGCGTGCCGGCCGCAGCGCGTTCGCGAGCGGCGTCGAGCACCCATCGCCCGAACACGGCACCCAGCACGACCCGCCGTCGTTCGCGAACCGTCGCCAGGAGGTCGCGAGCCTCGGCAGCGAGTTCGAGTTGGTCGGAGCGGAGGATGTCGAGGCCCTCGGGGTCGAGACCTGCTTTCTTCCACGTCGTCTTCGAGCCGCAGCGTTTGACCTTCTCGCAGCGGTCTTCGAGCTGGACCAGCCGGGCGACGCGCTCGCCCAGGCGGGTGGCCTCGAGCCCGGCGGTGGCGCTGCTGCGGAGTTCGGCGAGGCGGCCGGCCTGCTTGTCGTCATCGGGCACCGGTGTGTCGCACAGGGCGAGCACCCGCCGGAAGAAGGGATCGGCGTCGAGCTGCCACGGCGCCGGATCGCTCCGATCGACCCGAGTCTCGACGAGGTCCCAGTTGTCGTGGAAGCTGTCGGCGAGTCGGCGTCCGCCGCTCTCGAGGCGGAAGTTGTCGAGCTGGCACAACTCGACCAGCTCGCTCCCGCCGGCGACCACGCCCTCGACGGGTTCGGCGTCGTCGAGGAGTCGGTCGACGAGTGCTTCCCACCGTTCCTCGGATGCCAGGTGGCTCTCGAGCTCGTCGAGCACGGTGAACCCGGGTGGCAGCTCGGCGGCGATCGGGAAGTCGTTCAGGAGCCGTCGGGCGAAGGCGTGCAGGGTGCCGATCGGGGCATGGTCGAGTGCGGCCACCGCAGCGTGCTCGCCGGCCGCGGCGAGTTCGTTCCGCAGCCGGTGGCGCAGCTCGGCCGCCGCCTTCTCGGTGAAGGTGATCGCGGCGATCGACCCGATGTCGATCCCGGACCGGACGAGGCCGACGATGCGGCCGACGAGGCTGGTGGTCTTGCCGGCGCCGGCACCGGCCTCGACGAACAGATTGGCCGTGAGGTCGGTTGCGATGCGGTCGCGTGCGGGCTGGTCGATCGGTGCGCTCATCGTTCGGCTCCCTGCTCGTCGGCCCCGTCGTCGGCGAACACGGCCACCAGCCGCGGGTCGTCCTGCTTGCGGCTCCAGTCGGCGTAGCGCTCGTCGACACCGAGACCGTCGGGGTCGCAGTAGTGGCAGTCGACGTAGAACGTGAACTTCGGCGGCTCGGTGATGGCGGGGAACAGCCCTGACTCGATGCCGTCGACCAGCCACCGGAGGTCGTCGGTCACCTGATTCCAGACCTCGTCGTCGAACGAGTAGCCGTAGCGCTCGTAGTTGCCACGATCGAAGAATCCGTATTCGGCCCGGACAGGCGTCGAACCCGGCGCTTCGCCGATCGTGGCGAGTGCTGCCGCCGCGTAGATCGGCAGCTGGAACTTCGTCCGACCCTCGGTCGGGTCGGTGCGGTCGATCTTCTTGAACTTGTCGGCCTTGCCGGTCTTGTGGTCGACGATGACGAGTTCGCCGGTGGCCGTTCGGTCGATCCGGTCGGCGGCGCCGAACACGGCGAGCTGACGCCCGTCGCCGAGCGGGAGCGACACCTCGACGTCGGGAGCGCGACCGAATCGCAGCTCGGAGTGGACGACCCGTGCGCCCCGTGAGCCGGCGAGTCGTCCGTCACGGACGAACCAGTTGAACAGCTCGGCTCGCACCGAGGGCCGCTGGAGAAACCAGTTGGCGGCGCGGCCGGTGCGGCCGGTCTGCTCGAAGCGATCGGCCGTCTCGGTGAAGATCTGCTCGAGTGCAGCCGTCGCCTCGGGCGACCAGCCGTCGGGCCCGGGCTGGGGAATGTCGCCGGCGATGACCCGACGATGGAACACGTCGAGCGTGTCGTGGATGACGTTGCCGCGCTCCATCGGTGACAGACCGAGCTCGTCGGTCGGGTCGTCGATCGGGCGGACCCCGAGCAGGTACCGCATGAAGTACGCGTGCGGGCACGACGGCCACAGCTCGATCTGCGACGCGGACACCGGACGTGGGAAGTGATCGATCGTCACCGAACTCAGGTCGCCGTCGAACTCGGTGACCCGGTCGCTGCGGCGACTCGCACGGAGACGGAGTCCGCGGATCGCAGCGGGATCGTCGGCGCACCCGGCGACGAGTGCATCGACGCCGCTCGCCGCGGCGACGGCCCGTGCCCGCAGTCGGTGCTCGGGAGCGGAGCCGGGGAACTCGCAGGCGACGAGGCCTGCGTGGTGGCTCGGGACCGAGTGGGGCGAGACCGACGGGAGGTGCTCGGCGATCCAGCGCGACGGCAGTCGGTCGGTGGTGGCTCGCAGGTCGCCACGCGGTGTGTGCACGATGAGCGTCGCCGACGTGGTGGCGTGAGACAGGAAGCTGCGGTGGATCCGGTTGGCGCGAGCGTCGGCAGAGCCGAGCCCGGCAGCGCGCCGGTCGGCGTCGGAGATCAGCGGGTCGGACGGGGGCGGGGGAGGCAGGAGCCCGTCGGCGGCGCCGAGCACGATGGTGAGATCGGCGCCGAGACCGACCGTGCCCGCCAACGATCCGATGGTGATGCCGTCGCCCAAGCGGCCGAGACGGCCCGGGGCGGCCTCGAACTCGGCGGCGAAGGCGGCGCGGAACTCGCTGCGCGTGACGGGTTTGCCGACGGTGTCGAGGTAGCGCAGGCGGTCGAGCACACGGTTGGCATGGTCGGACGCGAGGCGCTCGGCTTCGTCGAGTTGGTCGAGCACCGAACGGCCGAGGCGATACAGCACCTGGCGTTCGCACCACTCGGCCCAGTCGCTCCAGCTGCGGGTGCGCGAGCGCGGCCCCAGGTCGCGCCGGAGGTCGTCGACGAACGCGGACAGCGCTTCGGCGTCGTCGGCGTGACGCTCGCGCTCGGTGGCCCGCATGGCGGCGGCGTGGGCTGCGAGCCGGGGCGTCCAGTGGGCGTCGGTGCTGACGCCGGCGGCGCGCGCCCGGCGTTCCCATGCGGCGACGGACACTCGCGCGCCGTCGGGACCGTTGATCGGGACGTCGGCGAGCAGGTCGAACAGCTCCGATCGCCGCAGGCCGCGTCGGTCGAGATCGAGCAGGTCGAGCAGGAATCGCGGCACGAGCCGCTCGGTGACCAGCGTGCCGGGTCGGCCGTTCCAGGGCAGACCGGCGACGCCGAGGTGGTGTTCGACGAGGCGGGCGTACGGACGGTCGGTGGGCCACACGAGCGCCATGCGGGCGAACGGGGTGCCGCTGCGTGCCGCGTCGACCAGCTGCCGGACGGCGTGGCGGACCTCTTCGTCGGCGTCGGTGGTGGACACGACGCGTGTGTCGGCCGGCACGACCGGGATGGCATCGGCGACGGGATCGACCGAGGCGCCGAGCGCCGTGGCGAAGTCGACCGTCTCGGCGTCGACCGACGCGATGCCGGTCCACTCGACGAGGACCTGGAGATCGGTGACGTCGCCGATGGCGCGTAGCAGGTCGGCCGGGAGACCACGGTCGACGCGGGGGAGGAACACCACCGCCCGTTCGAACGGACGCTCGCCGGCCCGGATGCGCTCGATCGCCGCTGCGATCAGGTCGGCCTCGTCGAACCAGTGAGCGGCGAGCCGCTCGGACACCATCGACGACACCCGCGCTGCCTCGCGTCCACGAGCCGACGCGCCCCGGAGCGCCGCGGCACCGAGCGGACCGGCCAACCGCAGTTCGCGGTGGAGGTTGCGCAGGCTCGTCACCGTGGACGGGTGGTCGGCGACGGATTCGTAGTGGCCGGGTGCGTGCCGCAGCACCTCGCGGACCGTGATGTCGATCAGCGGGGTGCTGACCGGACGGCGGCCTGCTGCTGCCAGGTCGGCGCCGGCGATGCGCTCGGCGAGGCGGCCGGGCGTGACGAGCTCGATGGCAGCCACGCCACCGTCGGCGCCGAGCCGGCGCCGCGCCGTGACGCCCACGGCGTTGGTGGGGACGATCACCGTGACCGGCGCGAGCGGGTTGCCCTGTTTCGCGGCGCGAACGGCCGCGGCCAACGCCTGGATGGCGTCGGGGGCGAACACGGGGGTGCACCGAACGGACATGGTTCCGAGCGTACGGGCGGGGTGTCGCAGGGTTTCGCGCCGTCAGGCGCGAGCGCCCTCGGCGAGCGACCGCAGGTGCGACACGGCGTGCTCGAGGCCGTCGGGGTCCTTGTAGAGCGCGCTTCCGGCGATCAGGACGTTCGCGCCCGCTCGAACGGCGCCTTCGATCGTCGCCGGGCCGATGCCGCCGTCGACCTCGAGGTCGACGCTGTCGCTCAACCCTCGTTCGTCGAGCATCGCCCTGACCTCGGCGATCTTGCGCTCCATGGTGGCGATATAGGCCTGACCGCCGAACCCGGGGTTGACGGTCATCACGAGGACGAGGTCGACCAGGTCGAGCACGTGCTCGATCGCCGACGCCGGCGTCGCCGGGTTGAGCGCCACGGCGGCACGGGCACCCATGCCGTTGATGTTGTCGAGGGTGCGGTGCAGGTGCGGCGCGGTCTCGGCGTGCACGATCAGGCGCGAGCATCCGGCGTCGACGTACTGCTGTGCCATCGCGTCGGGCGTCAACACCATCAGGTGCGCCTCGAACGGCACGGAGCAGTGAGATCGCGCTGCCGCGATGACGTCGGGCCCGAAGGTGAGGTTGGGGACGAACTGGCCGTCCATCACGTCCCACTGGACGAGGTCGACGCCGGCGGCCTCGAGCGCGGCGACCTCGTCACCGAGGCGGGCGAAGTCGGCGGGGAGGACGGACGGGACGATCTGGATCGGTCGTGTCACGGGAGCGAACCTACTCGCCGACGTGGCGGGTCAGTCGTCCTCGTCGTTCTCTCCCCACGACTCCCATTCCTCGTCGTCGTCGTCCCAGGCTTCGTTGCGCTGCTCGACCTTGGCCTGCCAGTTCTCGGCCTCGCCCTTGGTGGCGTACGGCCCCATCATGTCCTCGGCGGGTCCGCGCTCGTCGGCCGGCACCGCCTGCTCGCGGCGCAGGTCCCAGTACCACTGCTCGTCGGGGTTGCTCATGGCACCAGCATCGCGAACGAGCGACCGGTCTGCCTAGGCTCGAACGGGTGACCACGCCCGACGACCGCACCACCTTGCGAGCAGAGCGGTACATCGCCGGCGGCGAGGCCATGGCCCACGAGCCCGACGGCAAGGTCGTGTTCGTCCGTGGCGCCGTGCCCGGCGACGAGGTGTTGGCCACCACGACGGAACGCAAGGACGGCTGGAGTCGCGCCGTCGTCGGCGAGGTCGTCGTGGCGTCGTCGGAGCGGGTCGAGTCTCCCTGCCCGCAACGTCGCCTCGGGTGTGGCGGGTGCGACTGGCAAGAGCTGGCCGTCGTCTCGCAGCTCCCGCACAAGGTCGAGATCGTGCACGACGCGTTCCGTCGCACCGCCAAACTGCCCGACGCGATCATCACCCGCGGTGCCGCCGTCGACCCCGACGGCTACCGCACGACGATCCGTGTCGTCGGCGACCATGACGGGCGGCCGTCGTATCGTGCCGACCGGTCGCACGATCTGGTGCCGGCCACCGGGTGCCTCGTGGCGCATCCCGCACTGCGCTCGCTGCTCGACTCGATCGTGATCGACGCCGGGCTCGAGGTAACGCTCCGGGTGTCGGCCGCCACCGGCGAGCGGACCGCCCGCTGGGATCGCCGGCGCGGCGACGTGCAGAGCCTGCCCGCCGACGTGGGGGTGGGGGCCAAGGCCCAGCTGACCGAGCGGGTCGCCGGCCACGACTTCCGCGTGTCGGCCGGATCGTTCTTCCAGAGTGGGCCGGCGGCCGCGGAGCTGCTCGTCGACGCCGTCAAGCGTGCGGCGCCCGAACTCGCCGGTGCCGGGGCGGTGCTCGACGCCTACGCCGGCGTCGGGCTGTTCGCGCTCGCCGCCACCGACCCGGCGTCGTACCTCATGACGGTCGAGAGCTCGCGGACTGCGGTCGCCGACGCGATGCACAACCTCGCCGACCGTCGTGCTGCCGTCGAGTTCGACCAGGTCGGCCGGTGGCGTCGGCCCGACGGCCTCGACATCGACGTCGTGATCGCCGATCCGGCCCGCTCCGGTCTCGGGCGACCCGGCACGGCGGCCATCGTGAGTGCCGGCGCTCCCGTCGTGGTGCTGATCAGCTGCGACCCGGTCGCCGCGGCCCGCGACACGGCGCTGTTGCACCAGCACGGGTATCGCCACGACGGCACCGAGGTGCTCGATCTGTTCCCGCACACGCACCACGTCGAATGCGTCACGCGGTTCGTCGCGGTGTAGCGCGTCGGTCGCCGCCCGGCAGACTGTCCGGGTGATCTCCCCGGTTCTCTCCGACGACGTCGCTGCCGCTCTCGCCGATGGTGCGCCCGTGGTGGCGCTCGAGTCGACGATCTTCTCCCATCTCGGTCTGCCGTCGCCGAACAACCGGGAGGCGCTCGACCGGTGCCTGTCGGCGATCGTCGACGGGGGAGCGGTCCCCGCCGTCACGGCGGTGCTCGACGGGGTGCCCCGAGTGGGCCTGTCGGCCGACGAGCACGCCCGCATCCTCGGCCCGGCCCGCAAAGCCGCCGAGCGCGATCTCGCCGTGGCGATCGGCCAGGGCTGGGCGTTCGGTGCGACGACGGTCTCGGCATCGGTGGCCCTCGCCGCCCACGCCGGTGTGAGCGTGTTCGCCACGGGCGGGATCGGGGGCGTGCACCGCGGCGCCGAACTCACCGGCGACATCAGCGCCGACCTCGACGCGATGGCACATCATCCGGTGATCACCGTCAGCGCCGGTGCCAAGGCGTTCCTCGACCTGCCCCGGACGCTCGAGTACCTCGAGACCGTCGGCGTGCCCGTCCTCGGGTGGCGCCACGACGACTTCCCGGCGTTCTACACGCGATCGTCGGGCGTCCCGGTGCCGCATCGCGTCGAGTCGGCCGACGAGGTCGCCGCGATCCTGGCCGCCCGCAGCCGCGACCGCTCGGGCATGCTCGTGGCCGTGCCGATCCCCGAGGGCGACGCGCTCGACGCCGACACGCTCGACGGTGTGCTGGCCCAGGCGTTGACCGACGCCGACGCCGCCGGCATCGGCGGTGCCGCCGTCACGCCGTTCGTGCTCGGCCGGATCGGTGAGGCGACCGCCGGCGAGAGCGTGCCGGCCAACCTCGCACTGGCCGAGAACAACGCGAGGGTGGCAGCAGAGATCGCCGTGGCGGTCGCCGGCCGGGCCGGCTGAGCGTCAGCCCTCGACGGGCATGTCGGTGATGGCGTCCATCACCGAGTCGCTCGTGGGCGTCGCCCCCGACGACAGCTTCTGACGCAGCGCGAACGCGAAGATCGCGAGCGCCGATGCGCTCGAGATCACGAGGCCGATCTCGATCCGGCGGAACAGCAGGTCGCTCGACAGCCACGTGCCGAGGACGAACATCACCACGCCGACGCTCCACCCGAGTGCGACCCATTTGTGGCCCTGGAGGGCAATGACGGCCTGCGCGGTGGCGAGCCCGGCCATGTAGATGGCGCTCGACAGGGCGAGCATGGCGAGGGTGCGGCCCGACAGTTCGGTGTCGTACACGGTTTCGATCACGAACGGGCCGATGATGAACGCACCGGCGGTCCCGACGACGCCGACCGCGGCGACGAGGTACATCAGCTTGCGGAGACCATCGCGGAACTCGGCGAACTCGCCCTTGGCCGCGAGGCGCGACAGCCGCGGGAGCAGGGCGGCCTGGACGGCCTGGAACAGGAAGAGCGGGATGCGGGCGAGCAGCACGCCGTAGCCGAATCGTGCGACGAGGCCCTGCTCGTTCGGGCCGGCGAGGAGGGTGGCCGTGACCGGGCCGGCGTTGAGCAACGCCGCTGCGCACACGGTGCCGACGAGCAGCCAGCCGAGGTTCTGGCTGACCTCCTGCCATTCGGCGGGCGGACCGGGCTTGGTGCGGAGCTGGCCGCGGAGCCCGACGTAGGTGACGGGCACGAGCGGGGCGAGCGCCACGGCGAAGCCATAGGGCCCGGCGGCGGTGATGCCGATCGCCGCCAGCGCCACGCAGGCGACGATGCGGACGATGCCGTCGGAGCTGATGACGATCGCGTACGACGTGAAGCGACCGGTACCGGCACAGATGCCGCGGGCCAGGTGAGCGGGTGCGTAGGCGACGAACGCGGTCGCGAGCGCGGCGAACATCCACCAGTCGCCGTCGAAGTACTCGGACGTGATGATCGGGCTCGCGAACAGGATCGCGACGAGAACGAGCCCGACGATGATCGCGCCGAGGGTGACGAGGCGCTTGACGACGGGGAGCCCGCCTTCGGCGCGGGCCTTGCGGTGCGAGAGCGCTCGACCCATCTCCTGCTCGAGCGGGAGGAAGAAGCCGGGAGCGAGCGAGAAGGTCGCGAACCAGAGCGAGACGATCGGGGCGAACGCCTCTTCGCTGCCGAGTGCCTGCTCGCCGACGATGAAGAAGGCGTACGTCGCGATGCCCGCGACGAGCAGGCTCAGGCCGACCGGCAGGGTGCCTTCGGGGAGGGGGACGCGACGAAGCGCAGGAGAGGCGGACGAGGACACGAGGTCTCTACGTTATCCGCCGTCCTGCGCTTCGTGGGGGGACGGTGCGGGCGTTCGGCCCGCGCGATGTCGGTCGGTTCAGGCGGCCTTGGTGGCGAGCTTGCGGACCTCGCTGTCGACCTTCTGGGCGGCGATCACCCAGGCGCCGATGCCGGCGTAGGTGACGTCACGGACGAAGTCGGCGACGCGGTCGACCTCGGCCGGCACGTCGATCTCGGGCATGTCGAACTTCGGCAGGTCGAACTTCGGCATATCGAACTTCGGCAGGTCGATCTCGGGCATCTCGAACTTCGGGAAGTCGAACGTGGGCATGTCGAACTCGGGGAGTTCCACCTTGCGGGGGTCGAGCTTCGACAGGTCGAGGTTCGTGAAGTCGATCTTGGTGACGTCGAGCTTCTGGAGGTCGAGCTTGCGGGGGTCGAGGGCGGTGATGTCGATCATGGTGGTGCCTTTCGGGTTCCGGCGGTGTGATTGCAAGTGTGCCTCAGAGTGCTAACTATTGCAAGCACTTCGACGGGATTTCCGGTTGAAGGGGCTGTGACGTCGGTAACAGCGTTCGCGTGCGTCGAGCCCCTCGAGGTCGATCCGCCGCCAACTCGGCACCGCGCGGGAGTAGCCTCGATCCATCGTGGAGACGGACCCCCAACTCGTTCCGTCGGTCGTGTCCGTGATGGTCGTGCACGAACCGGGTGACTGGTTCGACGAGACCCTCGCATCGCTCGCCGCCCAGGACTACGCCAACTTCCGCACCCTCTTCCTGCTCACCGAGCGCGACGACGGCCGTGCGGCGGACATCTCGGCGCGCATTCGCGACGTGCTCCCGAGCGCGTTCATCCGCACCCTGCCCGGCACGATCGGGTTCGGCGCCGGTGCCAACGAGGTGTTGCGACTCGTCGAGGGCGACAACGGCTTCTTCCTGATCTGTCACGACGACGTCGCCCTCGCACCCGACACCGTTCGGGTGCTCGTCGCCGAACTGTTCCGCTCGAACGCCGGTGTCGTCGGGCCCAAGCTCGTCGACTGGGACGAGCCCCGGCGTCTCCAGCACGTCGGCCTCGGCCTCGACCGCTTCGGCGAGGTCGACAGCATCATCGAGCCGGGCGAGTTCGACCAGGAGCAGCACGACGCCGTTCGCGACGTGTTCGTCCTGCCGTCGGCCTGCTTCCTCGTCCGTGCCGACCTCTTCCGCACCCTCGGCGGCTTCGACCCGGCCATCACGTTCCACGGCGACGACGTCGACCTGTGCTGGCGTGCCCACATGACGGGGGCCCGGGTGGTCGTCGTGCCCGATGCCGTCGTCCGCCACCGCGAACAGCTCGAGCTGCGCCGACCCGACCTGCCGCACCGCACGATGCGGGCCCGGCACCGGATGCGGGTCGTCGCCACCCTCACGGGGGCGTCGCGACTGCTCGGGCGTTCGATCCAGATGGTCCTGCTGACCATGGTCGAACTCGTCGTCGGCCTCTTCACCGGCCGGTTCGGCGAGGCGCTCGCCTCGCTGCGGGCGCTCGGCGGGCTGATCCCGCGCACCGGGTCGATCGTCAAGCGTCGGCGAGCGATCGCCGGTCAGCGGATCGTGCACGAACGCGAGGTGCTGAGCCTTCAAGACCGCGGCAGTTCGCGCCTGACGTCGTACCTGCGCGGCAAGGAGACGACGACGTACGTCGGCGCCGACAGCACCGTCCGGCGGTGGCGCGAGGCTTCGTTCGGACCGCCGCTCGCCTGGTTCCTGGTCGTGCTGGCCATCGTGATCGGCAGCCGCCAGTTCATCCGCGGGGGCGTGCCGTCGGTCGGCGAGTTCCTGCCGTTCCCCGAGAGTCCCGGCGACCTGCTCACCGACTATCGGTCCAGCTTCGACGGCCGGTCGTTCGGTTCGGCGTCGCCGCTGCCGACCGGCTGGGTCGTGATGGCCGGCGCCTCGGTGCTCACGCTGTTCCGGATGCAGGCGCTGCTGATGTTCTCGATCGTCGGCGGCTATCTCGTCGGAGCGCTCGGTGCCTGGCGCCTCGTGACCGTGTTCCCGCTCAACCGGGCGCGGATCGCCGGCATGGTGGTCTACGTCGGGACCCCGCTGGTGCCAGGGCTGCTCGGGCACGGTGACTGGTCGACGATCGCCTGGTACGCGGCACTGCCCTGGCTCGTCCACCTCGTGCGCCGCGCCGCCGGCCTCGAGCCGGCCGACCCGACCGTCGTCGACCTCGACATCACCGACGGCATCGCACCGGTCGGCTGGCGCCACCGCGTCCGTGCGATCGGCTTCCTGAGCCTCGTACTGGGCGTCGCCACGGCGTTCGTGCCCGTCGTCATCGTGCTGTGGGCCGTCGTCGGACTCGTGCTCGGAGTCGCGACGCTGATCGCCGGTGGCTCGTGGAAGGTCGCGGCCTGGCTGAGCGGTGCCACCGCCATCTCGGTCGTCGTCGCCTTCGTCCTGAACCTGCCGTGGAGCCTCGAGTGGATGCAGGGCGCGCTGTGGAGCCCGGAGGCGTCGGGCTCGACCGGGCGCTCGATCGCCGACATCGCGACGCTCGGCACCGACGACCAGCGCTTCGTCGTGCTGGCGTTGGCGCTGTACGTGCCGGTCATCGCTGCGGTGGCGATCACCCGCGCCTGGCGCTTCACCTGGAGCGTCCGTGCTGCGGCACTCGTCGTCGTGTTCGGCGCCGCGCTGATCGCCGTCGAATGGGACGTGATCGGCCTCGACATCGACCCGATGCTGCTCGCACCGCCGATCGCGCTCGGTCTGGCGCTCAGCGCATCGGCGATCGCCGGCGGCTTCGGTACCGACGTGCTGGCCCGAGGCTTCGGCTGGCGTCAGCCCGTCGCCGTACTCGCCAACCTCGCCGTGATCGTCGGGCTCGCCCCGGCGATCCTCGCCGTCGGCAACGGCCGATGGGACGCCCCGAACACCACGATGGCGTCGCTGCTCGCCGCCCAGTTGCCCGATGATCCGGCGGCCGGCGACTACCGGGCGTTGTACGTCGGCGACCCCCGTCTCCTCCCGGTGCCCGGTCGCACGTTCCAGCCGGGCGTCGCCTACGCCGTCACCGACGACGGCCCACTCGAGTTCACCGACCGGTTTTACGTCCCCGACACCCGCGGTGACGAGGCGATCGAGGAGGCACTGGCGTTGATCGCGAGTGGCTCGACGCTCCGTGCGGGCCGCCTGTTGGCGCCGCTCGGTATCCGGTACGTCGTGATCCCGTACGCCGACGGTGCGAACTCGACGACCGCCGACCCGCTCCCGCTGCCGGACGGTCTCGTCGCCGCGTTCGAGAACCAGCTCGATCTCGGGGCGATCTACGGCCCGCCGTCGCTCGAGATCTTCGTCAACCAGGCCTTCATCCCCGTCGGTGCTCAGCTGACGGGTGCCTCCGCCGAGGCGTCGCGCATCGCCGGCGAGGAGAACCTCGCCCAGGTCGACCTGGAGGCGCAGCCGTCGATGCTGGGTGTCGACACCGGTCCGCCCACCGCCGCGAACCAGGTCATCCCCGGCGTCGTCCACATCGGCATCCCGTACGACGAACGCATCACCTTGACGGTCGACGGCGACGACGTGCCCGGCCGCCCCGGCTTCGGCGTGACCACGGCGTTCGACGTCGACGCCGCCGGCACCGGACGCATCACCTACGACCGCGACGAGAGTCGCGGCTGGTGGACGGCCACCCAGCTCACGTTGTGGTTCGTCGTCTTGGTCGTCGCCGCGGGCGCCCGTGCGCCGTTCGTGCGCCGCCGTTCCGGCCCGGCGCACGACGAGACGCTCATCGACCTCGACGAGCAGTGGGACGATCACGGCGACACCGTGTACGACCGCGACCCGACCGGCGGCATCGCCGGCGAGGCACTCGACCCGACGCTCGCGATCGAGGTGCCCGACGAGGAGTGGCTCGACGACGTGCCCGATGACGGACCGGATGACGGTCCGGGCGGCGAGCCCACGGAGGATCGATCGTGAAGCGCCGACTGCCCGGACTCTTGCTCGTCCTCGTCGCCGTCGTCGGTGTCGTGGTCGCCTCTCGCAACACGGCCGAGTCGTCGGTGCCGCAGTTCAGCGTCACCACCGCGGGGTGGATGCCGTCCGCTCCCGCCGCCGGTGGTCTCATCGAGTCGTGGTTCTGCCCCGGTGTGCCGGCGACGGGCGTCGACGGCGTGGACGGTGAGATCGTCATCGCCAACCGCGGTGGCCAGTCGCTCGAAGGCACGGTGCTCGTCCTCAACGACGACGCCGAGAGTCGACGACTCGATCTGCTCGTCGATCCGTGGACGACGGCGACGCTCGACCTCGACGAGACCCTGCCCGGCGCGATCACCGGCGCCGTGGTCGAGATCGAGGGTGGCGGTGCGCTCGTCGAGCAGGTGGCGCTGAGCCCCGATGGAAACAGCTACGCCGCGTGTGCGAACGCCACGTCCGACGCCTGGTATCTCGCCGACGGGTTCACCGTCGAGGGCAGCATCGACCAGGTCATCCTCACGAACCCGTTCGAGCAGACGGTGGTCGCCAACCTGTCGTTCTCGACGCAGGAGGGCTACCGCGAGCCGGGTTCGTACCGCGGTCTCACGGTGCCGCCGCGCAGCATCCGGGTCGTCGACCTCGGCGCTCCGGGCGCCGGCGCCCAGAGCGAGCCGGTGTTGGCGGTCGACGTCGAGGTGACGCGTGGCCGTCTGGTCGTCGGACGTTCGCAGGACTTCGTCGGCGGCGGCCGCTCGGGCACCCAGGTCTCCCTCGGTTCGCCCGTGACCCGTGAGCAGTGGTGGTTCTCGAACGGTGCGTCCGGTCCGGGTATCGACGAGGAGTACGTCATCTACAACCCGACCTCGCAGTCGGTCGAGGTCGACGTGCTGTTCATCGGCATCGAGACGCCGGTGCTGGTCGATCCGATCGAGGTGCCCGCCCGCCAGGTCGTCACCTACGACTCGAGCACGCAGGAAGGACTGCCCGACGGCGGTCACGCGGTCGTGTTCGCCACGGCCTCGAGTGAACCGTCAATCGTCGTCGATCGGGTGATCACCGAGACCGACGGCGAGGTGCGCGGCACCGGTGTGCTCACCGGTGCGCTGGCCCGCAACGGCTACGTCGCCTCCACGTGGTACGTACCGCGCGGCCCCGAGGAGTCGGTGAGCGAGGCGATCGTCATCTACAACGTCGACAACGAGCCAGGCACCGTCACGGTGTCTGCCGTGGGCACCTCCGGCCCGGTTCCGATCGAGGGGCTGATCGACGTCGACTACGGCGCCGCCGGGCGCGTGTCGCTCGATCTCGACGATCCGTTGATCGCCGGACGCCAGCTGATCGTCGAGGGAACGACGCGCATCATGGTCGAGCGGTCGTTCCCGAACGGTGTCGGTGGTCTGCGGACCCCGTCGTGGGCGATCCCGCAGGGCTGAGCCGATGGAACGGTTGCTCATCGCCGTCGCCGTCGTGGCGATCGCTGCGATCGTGGGCGAGGTCGTCCGCCGACGTCGTGCGATCGACCCGCCGACCCAGCCGAAGTTCGAGGCGCCGGCCCAACTCGACCGCGCCGACTTCGACGGTGACGGCTGGCTGGTCGCCGTGTTCACGTCGGAGACCTGCTCCACGTGCGCCGACGTCGTCAACAAGGCCGAGGTCGTCCGCAGCGACGAGGTGGCCGTCGAGGTGGTGCCGTTCCAGAGCCGCAAGGCCCTGCACGAGCGCTACTCGATCGACGCGGTGCCGTGCCTCGTGATCGCCGACGCCGACGGAGTCGTTCACCGGGCCTTCCTCGGCCCGGTCACCGCCACCGACCTGTGGGCAGCGATCGCCAACGCCCGCGAGCCCGGCAGCATCGACCAGAGCAACGGCTGCGGCAACCACGACTGACCCCCGAAAACGCCGAATGTCGGTTGATGTCTGACATCAACCGACGGGTTACTCGGGGGTGCCGAGGACGTTGGCGTCGATCTGTTCGTCGACGCCGGCCTCGTCGAGGCCCTGCTGGATCAGGCGGGCGACCGCCGGTCCGTCGATCGTCTCGTGCTCGAGGAGCGACTCGGCGATCAGTTCGAGGCCACGGCGGTGCTTGGTGAGCAGGTGATGGGCACGCTGCTCCTGGCCGTGCAGGATCTTGGCGATCTCGTCGTCGAGCAGCTTGGCCGTCTCGTCGGAGTACTCGCGGCCCTGCGACATCAGGTCTTCGCCGAGGAACACCTGCTGCTGGCTGTGCCACGCCATCGGGCCGACCTCGTCGCTCATGCCCCACTCGCGGACCATGCGGCGGCCGATGTTGGTGGCCTGCTCGAGGTCGTTGGCGGCGCCGGAGTTGAGGTGCCCGAAGACGATCTTCTCGGCCACGCGGCCGCCCATCGCCTTGCAGATCGTGTCCTCGAAGTACTCCTTGGAGTACGTGTGACGCTCCTGGGGGAGACTCCACGTGACGCCGAGTGCCATGCCGCGGGGGAGGATGGTGACCTTGTGGAGCGGGTCGCCGTTCGGCAGCACCACCGACAACAGGGCGTGACCGCCCTCGTGGTAGGCCGTGGCCCGCTTCTCCTCGGCGTTCATGATCAGCGACTCGCGCTGGGCGCCGAGCACGACACGGTCGCGGGCGTTCTCGAAGTCGATCCGTTCGATCTCCTTCGAGCCACGACGGACGGCGATGAGCGCCGCCTCGTTGACGAGGTTGGCGAGATCGGCGCCGGCCATGCCGGGCGTCGCCCGCGCCATCGTGTCGAGGTCGACGTCGCCGCCCATCCGCTTGTCGCGGCTGTGCACCTCGAGGATCGCCTTGCGCTCCTCGTACTCGGGCAGCGGCACGACGATCTGGCGGTCGAAGCGGCCGGGGCGCAGGAGCGCCGGGTCGAGGATGTCGGGGCGGTTGGTGGCCGCCATGATGACGATGCCCTCGGACGTCTCGAAACCGTCCATCTCGGACAGCATCTGGTTGAGGGTCTGCTCGCGCTCGTCGTGACCGCCACCCAGACCGGCACCACGCTTGCGGCCGATCGAGTCGATCTCGTCGATGAAGATGATGGCCTTGCCCATCCGGCGGGCCTGCTGGAACAGGTCGCGGACGCGGGAGGCACCGACGCCGACGAACATCTCCATGAAGTCGGAGCCGGTGACCGAGAGGAACCCGACACCCGCCTCGCCGGCGACGGCTCGGGCGAACAGGGTCTTGCCGGTGCCCGGAGGGCCGACCAGCAGCAGGCCCTTCGGCACGCGGGCGCCGATCTCGTGGAATCGCTCGGGCATGCGCAGGAAGTCGACCGCTTCGGTGATCTCCTGCTTGACGCCCTCGTAGCCGGCGATGTCGGCGAACGTGGTGGACGGCTTGTCGGCCTGGTACGCCTTGGCCTTGCTGCGCCCGATCGACATCACGTTGCCCATCTGGCCCTGCGCACGGCGCTGGAGCCAGACGAAGAAACCGATGATCAGCAGGATCGGCAGGAGCAGGCTGAGGATGCCGAGGAACCAGTTGCTGCTCGGCTGGGTGAAGTTGAAGTCGGGGACGTTCTCACGGATCGTCGCCTCGTCGGCGTCGGACGGACCCGCTGCCTGGCCGGTCGTGTTGAACCGGTCGCCGGTGTCGAACTCGCCGGTGATGCTGCCGGTCTCGTTCTCCCATTCGGCCTGCACGACGTCGCCCGCGGCGACCTCGGAGATGAACTCGGAGTAGGAGATCTCGTCACCGTTGTCGCCGGACGTGAACGCCGGCACGAGGACGATCGCGAGGAACAGGCCGACCGCGATCCAGGGCAGCCAACGCTTGACCCACGGCGGCGTGGAGCCGCGCTCCTCGTCGTCGCCACCGGAGGTGGGACGCCGGTCGGGCCGCTCGGGCCTCTGACCAGGCGATCGCCCGTTCCCCGGTGGTGGTGGAGGTGGAGGCGGAGGCAGCTTGTCCATTGCCCCACAATCCTACGGTCGTTCGGCCGCGAAACGGGGCCGCTGCGAAGTGGTCCGCCTTCAGCGAGCCCACAGGATCTACCGTGTCACACGTGGCGAGACAGTGTTCGAGGACGGGATGCAGCGAGGCGGCGACCGCCAGCCTCACCTACGACTACGCCCATGCGATGGCGTGGCTCGACCCGCTGCACGCCGAACGCGACCCGCACGCCTACGACCTGTGTGAGCGTCACGCCGCTCGCCTGTCGCCCCCACAGGGCTGGCAGCTGCGTGACCGGCGCTTCGTCGAACCGGCGAGCGCCCTGATCGCCGTCTGAGATCGCCGTCCGAGATCGCCGTCCGACCGGTGCGGTCGAACGGCGGCGGTGCCACAGCGGTACCCTGCCCCGCCGTGCATGTCCCACTCAGAGTCGCCGGCTTCGCCTGGGTCACCGGCTGGATCGTCGGTGGACTCCTGCTCGCCTGGCTGGCGCTGGCCGCGATGGGTGTCGACCTGTCGGGCGACCAGGACCTCACGATCCCCCAGCTCTCCGTGTCGGCGGTCGCGCAGTGGACGGCCTTCGGCGTGGTGCTGTTCGTCGTCAGCCGCCAGTTCGGCACCGGTGAGCCCCTGGTCGACTACGCGGTCGTGTTCCGCCCGGTCGACCTGCTCGCCGTCCCGGCCGGCGTGATCGCCCAGGTCGCAGCCCTACCGGTGCTGTACTGGCCGCTCCAGCAACTCTGGCCCGACACCTTCTCGCAGGAGGCACTCGAGGAACGGGCGCGTGACCTCGCCGACAGCGCATCGGGCGGCGACGTGGTGTTGCTCGTCCTCGTGGTCGCGATCGGGGCGCCCATCTTCGAGGAGTTGGTCTACCGAGGACTGCTGCAGCGATCGCTGGTCGACACGATCGGGCGCTGGCCGGGCCTGGTGGCCGCGTCGCTGTGGTTCGCTGCGATCCACCTGGCGCCCGTCGAGCTGCCCGGTCTGTTCATGGCGGGCATGGTGTTCGGCGGCGCCATGCACCTCACCGGACGGCTCGGGCCGGCGATGCTCGCCCACTTCGGCTTCAACGCCGCCGGGCTGGCGATCGCCTTTTCGTAGATCTGCCTCGATGACCGCCCACCGTGGCCACCGGCTGACACAATGGATCGGTCATGACTGATCGACTCGACCCCCCAACCGACGCGCCCGACGAGGCGTCGACGGTCGACGAGACCACGATTCCCGTCGACGAACCGATCGATGAGGGTCCCGTCGGCGACACGGAGACCGAACCGTCGCTGCTCCATCGTGCGGGTGCCCGCATCGTGCGTCGACCCGTCGCCTGGTGGCGGCGCCCCTGGACCGACGAACGCATCGTGCGGGTCTCGTTCACGACGCTGACCCTGCTCGTCACGACGTACATCATGACCAACGTCGTCCACCTGAGCATCCTGCCGGGCCGCGACCTCGTGTTCGACGACACGACGCCGACGGGTGGCGACTTCGGCGCCCACGTGTGGGGACCCGCTTATCTACGCGACCACCTGCTCGGCGGTTTCCGACTCAACGGGTGGACGATGGACTGGTACGCCGGTTTCCCGGCCTACCGCTTCTACATGGTGCTGCCGGCGCTGGCCGTCGTGCTCGTCGATCTGGTGCTGCCGTACGGCGTGGCACTCAAGCTCGTCAGCGTGCTCGGCCTCATCACCCTGCCGTTCTCGTGCTGGGCGTTCGGCCGACTCGCCTCGTTCAAGTACCCGCTGCCCGAACTGTTCGCCTTCGCCGGACTGTCGTTCGCCCTCGACGAGAGCTTCTCGATCTACGGCGGCAACCTCAAGTCGACGATGGCGGGCGAGTTCTCGTTCTCGATCTCGCTGTCGATCGCCATGCTGGCGCTCGGCCTGCTGGCGAACGGGCTCCGCACCGGCCGGTACCGGGTGTGGACCTCGGTGTTGCTCGCGGCGGCGTGCGTCTCCCACGGTGTCGTGCTGATCGCGTTCCTGGTGCCGGCGGCGGTCGTGTTCTGCCTCATCTGGATCGACCGGACGCGCTGGCGCTACGCGTGGACGGTCGGCGTCACGACGATCCTGCTGTCGGCCTGGTGGGTGCTGCCGTTCCTCTGGGATCACGAGTACCACACCGACATGAAGTACGGAGCGCTCACCAACTGGTGGGAGATGTACTTCCCGCTGACGATCCCGCTCGACATCATCATCACGACGCTGGCGATCCTCGGGTTCCTGTTCAGCATCCTGCGACGCGACCTGAACGGGTCGGCGCTCGGCGTGCTTGCGCTGGTGCTCGTCGCCGGCGTGTATCTCGGCAAGGACTCCATCCCGGGTCTCGGCCTGCTCTGGAACCCGCGCGTGCTGCCCGGCCTGTACCTCGTGCGCTACCTGCTCATGATGATCGGCGCCTACTCGCTGCTCGCCCTGATCTGGAACGCGATCCGAGACCGGCGGGCGAACGACGAACCGTCCGCCGTCGCAGCGACCGGCCTGGCAGTCGTGCCCGCGGTCGGCGTGCTCGTGGTGCTCGGATTCCTGTTCCAGGAACTGCCGGGCGGCGGCAACACGACCCTCGACGACGGCACCTCCGTCTACTCGTGGGGCCCGTTCGTCGCCACCTCGACCAACGCCGACGCCCAGGGCGACGGCTGGTCGAGCTACAACTTCCGCGGCTACGAAGGTCGCGGCCAGTACTACACCGAGTACCGCCAGGTCGTGACGACCATGGAAGGCCTCGGCGACGACCCGAACCACGGGTGTGGACGTGCGCTCTGGGAGAACTCGGGCGACAACGGCCAGTACGGCACGACGATGGCGCTGATGCTCCTCCCGTTCTGGACCGACGGCTGCATCGGTTCGATGGAGGGTCTGTTCTTCGAGGCGTCGGGCACGACGCCGTACCACTTCCTGACGGCAGCGGCGATGTCGAAGCAGTCGTCGAACCCGGTTCGCGAACTCCGCTACACCGACAACGACGCATCGGTCGGCGTGCGCCACCTGCAGGATCTCGGTGTGCGGTATGCGATGGTCCGCACCGACGAAGCCAAGAACGAGGCCGCACAACAGCCCGAACTCACCCTGGTCGCCGAGTCGGCGCCGTGGGAGATCTACGAGGTCGCGAACAGCGACATCGTCGTCGGGCTCGACATGCAGCCCGTCGTGGTCGAGGAGCGCCTCGGCGACGGCGACGGCGCGAACGATCCTCGTGAACGCCTGCTCGAGATCGGCGCCAGCTGGTTCCAGCAGCCCGACGAATGGGTGGCGATGCCCGCCGAGGGCGGCCCCGACTCGTGGCAGCGGATCGATGTCGAGCCCGACCTGACGCGACGCCTCGAAGAGGGCGACCCGAACGGACCACGGGTCGACATCGTCGTGCCCGCCGAGCCGATCGAGCCCGTCCCGCTGCCGGCCGTGACGGTCAGCAACGTCGAGATGTACGAGCAGTCGCTCGAGTTCGACGTCGACCAGGTCGGTGTGCCGGTGCTCGTCAAGGTGTCGTATTTCCCGAACTGGCAGGCCGACGGTGCCGAGGGGCCGTGGCGGATCGGGCCCAACATGATGGTCGTCGTCCCGACCGACACCCACGTCGAGTTGTCGTACGGGCGCAGCGCCGCCGACTACCTGTCGATCCTGCTGACGCTGTTCGGCATCGCCCTCTGTTTCTGGTGGCGACGCGAGGGCGACGTCGTCCATGGCGCCCCGGTGCCGGCCGGCTTCGGCAAGCCGACCGACGCAGACGGCGACGACGGTGACATCGACGACGAGCTGACCGACGGATCGACCGGTCATGCGCCGCGCGACGAATGGTCGACCGATCGACGCACGGAGGTCGAGCTGGTGCCGTCCGGGGCACCCGACGACTCGTCGGCACCGGCCGACGACGAACCCCCGCTAGCGTAAAGGACCGCTCTATGTCAGTTCTCGATGAGATCGTCAAGGCGTACGACATCCGCGGCACCGTTCCCGACCAATTCCATGGAGAGGTCGCACACGCGCTCGGAGTCGGATTCGCCCGCTTCACCGGAGTCGACCAGATCGTGGTCGGCCGAGACATGCGCCGTTCCGGCGACGATCTCGTGGCCGAGTTCGCTCGTGGTGTCCAGGAACAGGGTGTCGACGTGCTCGACATCGGCCTGGCCTCCACCGACCTGCTCTACTACGCGGCCGGCTCGCTCGACATGCCCGGCGCCATGTTCACCGCCTCGCACAACCCGGCGCAGTACAACGGTGTGAAGTTCTGCCTCGCCGGCGCCCGCCCGGTCGGCATCGACAGCGGGCTCGCCGAGATCCGAGCCACGGCGTCCACCGTGCTCGACGGTGTCGGACCGCGCCCCGCCGAGACCGCCGGTTCGTACTCGCAGCGCGATCTGCTCGACGCCTTTGCCGACCATGTCGTGTCGTTCCTCGACGCCGACGCCATCCGGCCGATGCGGGTGGTGGCCGACACGGCCAACGGTATGGGCGGCCTCGTCGTCCCGGCCGTGTTCGACCGGCTCGCGGCCATCGAACTCGAGGTCATGTACGGCGAACTCGACGGATCGTTCCCCAACCATCCCGCCGACCCGCTCCAGCCGGCCAACCAGCGCGACCTGCGTGCCCGAGTGGTCACCGGCGAGTTCGACCTGGGCCTGGCATTCGACGGCGACGCCGACCGGGTGTTCATGGTCGACGAACTGGGCGAGGGGCTGAGCGGCTCCACGACCACGGCGCTGCTCGCCGCGTCGGTCCTGCGGTCCAATCCCGGCGCCACGATCCTGCACAACCTGATCTGCTCCCGGGCGGTGCCCGAGGTCGTCCGCGAACTCGGTGGCGAACCGGTGCGCACCCAGGTCGGCCACTCCTACATCAAGCAGGTCATGGTCGAGACCGGCGCCGCGTTCGGTGGCGAGCACTCGGCGCACTACTACTTCGCCGACAACTACCGGGCCGACTCCGGCCTGATCGCGTCGATGCTGATGATCGGCGAGATGAGCCGCAACGGTGAGGCGCTGTCGGTCATGCGCAAGCCGTACGAGCGCTATGCCGCGAGCGGCGAGATCAACACCCAGGTCGACGACCCCCGTGCCGTCATCGAGGCCGTCAGCGCCCACTTCGACGGCAAGCCCCAGGACCGGCTCGACGGGCTCAGCGTCGACTGCGACGACTGGTGGTTCAACCTCCGCCCGTCGAACACCGAACCGTTGCTGCGACTCAACCTCGAAGCCGTCGACCGTGAGATCTGCGACGATCGCGTCGCCGACATGCTCGCCCTCATCACCCAGTCCTGACCACCACCGATCTCCCGACCTCGAAAGGCCCCGCCGATGTCGCTCGATTCCACCCTCCTGGCCATCCTCGTCTGCCCCGAGGACAAGGGTGAACTGCACTATCTCGAGAGCGAGCAGGTGCTGTTCAACCCCCGGCTGCGGCGTACCTACGAGGTCCGCGACGGAATTCCGGTGATGTTGGTCGAGGACGCGACCGCGTTGACCGATGAAGAGTTCGACCGTCTGTCGGCCCTGGTCACGGACGGATGATCGCCCTGACGTCCCCTGATATGACGAACACGTTACGATGACCGCCGTGCCTGCCCTTCGCCGACGCCTCACCAACGCCGCGCTGACCCTCGGCGCGGTCGCCGCAGCCGCCACCCTCGCGATCGTCGTGTCGCCCGGTGGCGGCGGACGCACCATCGCCGCGGCCGATCCCGCGCTCGGCGCCGGCGGCGAGTTCCACGAGATCGACCCGGTCCGCATCTACGACTCGCGGCCCAGCGAGACCAGCGTCGCCACGCCGGCCAGCAAGGGTGCCCGCCAGACGGGCAGCTCCACCGGCGTCCGGTTCGACGTGCCGCTGCTCGGCAGCGGCGGCTTCAAGCCCTTCGTCGACGGCGACAACGACGGCTTCGACGACGACGTGCTCGCCGTCGTGGCGAACGTGACCGTCGTCAACCCGACCCAGGCCGGGCACGCCACGATCTTCCCGGCGGGCACCACCCCCGGTGAGTCCTCGGTCGTCAACTACACCCCCGGTCGCACGGTCGCGAACTCGGCGATCCTCCGCCCCGGCGCCGAGGGCAAGGTCACCGTCCACCTCGAGACCCCCAACGCCAACGGCACCGCCCACTTCATCGTCGACGTGTCGGGCTGGTTCTCCACCAGCGGCTACGTCGACAACGGCGCCCGAGTCCAGACGATCGACCCGGCCCGCATCTACGACTCCGGCTCCGCCACGCTCAAGGGCGCCCGCAAGGTGTCGCTCGACATCCGTGGCGCCACCGACATCGACTCGGGCCAGACGATCGTCCCCGACGACGAGAACGTGGTCGGCGTGATCGTCAACCTCACCGGCGTCAACGCCTACGGCGGCAGCACGGCGACGCACCTGTCGCTCGTCCCCGACGACTTCAACCCGAGCATCGTCGCCCAGCAGCCGTCGACGAGCAACCTCAACCTCGTCACCGGCCAGACCCGTGCCAACGTGGCGTTCGTGCCCGTCGGCGACGACGGCCGCATTCACCTGTTCAGCCTCCGAGGCGAGGTGCGGGCCGTCGTCGACGTCACCGGCTACCTGGTCGAAGGTGTCGACGAGTCGTCCCGGGCCGGCCGTGTCATCCCGCTCGTGTCGTCGTTCCGTGCGTTCGACACCCGCGACTCCGACTTCCACGATCAGCCGCTCGGCCCCGCCCGCGCCGAACCGTGGAGTTTCGAGGCGTTCGTGAACGACGTCAAGATCAACGGCACGTGGGTCGGCCCGCAGGAAGGCCTGATCGGCAACTTCACCGCCACCGGCCTCGAGCGTCAGTACTCGTGGGCGCCGGTGCGCACCCACATGACGGCGTACCCGTACCCCGACGACGCGACCCAGAACTCGCCCGACGAGTGCAAGCCGGCGCCCGAGATCTCCAACGTCAACCTCGGCGAGGCCGAGGCCGTGCCGAACATGGCGCTCCTGCGCTACGGCGACAACGAGAACGTGCCGTCGCAGCTGTGCGTGTTCAACTACGCCGGCTACGTCGACTACCTGCTCGACGTGTACGCCGTCGTGCTCAGCGACTGACGTCGCCGGTGGTCCGCTAGCGTGTGACGTGCCCTGCGGGCTGAACAGATGGGTGCCAGGAGGCCCCGGCTCGCTCCATCCGAACACCCACGATCTGTCGATCGCGCACCCTCACGGAGGAGAACCATGTCCACCCTCGCACGTCCTGACGGCAAGCTCGACTTCCGAGTCGCCGACCTCTCACTGGCCCCCTTCGGCCGCAAGGAGATGCTGCTCGCCGAGCACGAGATGCCCGGCCTGATGGCGATCCGCGAGGAGTACGGCCCGACGCAGCCGCTCGCCGGCGCCCGCATCTCCGGCTCGCTGCACATGACGATCCAGACGGCGGTGCTGATCGAGACCCTCACGGCGCTCGGCGCCGAGGTGCGCTGGGCCAGCTGCAACATCTTCTCGACCCAGGACCACGCGGCCGCCGCGGTCGTCGTCGGCCCCGACGGCACCGTCGACGACCCGCAGGGCGTCCCGGTCTTCGCCTGGAAGGGCGAGACGCTCGAGGAGTACTGGTGGTGCACCGACCAGATGCTCACCTGGGACGGCCAGGACGGCCCGAACATGATCCTCGACGACGGCGGCGACGCCACCCTCCTCGTCCACAAGGGCGTCGAGTTCGAGAAGGCCGGCGAGGCCCCCGACCCGACGTCGGCCTCGAACCCCGAGCTGGCGCTCGTGCTCGGCCTCATCCAGCGTTCGATGAAGGACGACCCGCAGAAGTGGACCCGCATGGCGGCCGGGATCAAGGGCGTCACCGAGGAGACCACCACCGGCGTGCATCGTCTGTACAACATGTTCAACAAGGGTGAGCTCCTCTTCCCGGCCATCAACGTCAACGACTCGGTCACCAAGTCGAAGTTCGACAACCTGTACGGCTGCCGCCACTCGCTGGTCGACGCGATCTCGCGTGCGACCGACGTCATGCTCGGTGGCAAGACCGCCGTCGTGCTCGGCTACGGCGACGTCGGCAAGGGCTGCGTCCAGTCGCTGCAGGGGCAGGGTTGCCGCGTGGTGGTCACCGAGATCGACCCGATCAACGCGCTGCAGGCCGCGATGGAGGGTCTGCAGGTCCTCACGCTCGACGAGGTCGTCGAGACCGCCGACCTGTTCGTGACCGCCTCGGGCAACATGGGTCTGATCACGATCGACGACATGCGCAAGATGAAGCACAACGCGATCGTCTGCAACATCGGCCACTTCGACAACGAGATCGACATGGAAGGCCTCGCCCGCTCGGGTGCCGTCCGTGACGAGCTGAAGCCCGGCACCGACGTGTGGCGCTTCGACGACGGCAAGCAGATCATCATCCTCGCCGAAGGCCGCCTCGTGAACCTCGGTTGCGCGACCGGTCACCCGAGCTTCGTGATGAGCTGCTCGTTCTCGAACCAGGTGCTCGCCCAGATCGAGCTGTTCCAGAAGATCGACGACTACCCGCTCGGCGTCTACGTGCTGCCCAAGCACCTCGACGAGAAGGTCGCCCGCTTCCACCTCGACGCCCTGGGCGTGAAGCTCACCCCGCTCACCGACGAACAAGCCGAGTACATCGGCGTCGAGCCGTCGGGCCCCTACAAGCCCGACCACTACCGCTATTAGTGGCAACCGGCCGGTTTGCCCGCTGGCTGCGTTCCGCCGACCCGCTCGTTGCCGAAAGGCAACTCGGGGTCAGCGCGCCTTGCGCTCGACGAAACCGACCCCGCCTGATGTACCGATGATCACGCACGTCTGAAAGACCGCCGAGGGCCCGACGCTCTCGGCGGTCTGCGTTCTCCGCCGGGGGACCGGGTGGGTCAGACTCTCGGGATGCCGTCGTTACCGAAGCCTGCTTCCGAACACACACGGGTCGCGAATGCCCCTCGCGACCTCGGGATGGACCCTGCCGACCTCGAGCGGGCGTCTCGAGGGCTCGTGGCGCAGCACCCGACCGGACAGATCGAAGGCGCCTGGGGCATCGCGTGGGACGTCGCCAAGTACGACTTCATCGAGCAGGGGAGCGACAACCCCGACACGGTGAACCCGAGCCTGTGGCGGCAGGCGCAGCTCAACAACCTGCACGGCCTGTTCGAGGTCGGCCCCGGCATCTGGCAGGCACGCGGGTACGACATCTCCAACATCACCTTCATCGAGGGCGAGACGGGCTGGATCGTGATCGACCCGCTCACCGTCGAAGGATGCGCGCGCGACAGCCTGGCGCTGGCGAACGAGCACCTCGGCGAGCGGCCCGTCACGGCGGTGATCTACACCCACTCCCACACCGACCACTTCGGCGGTGTGCTGGGCGTGACGAGCAAGGAAGCCGTCGACGCCGGCGACTGTCAGATCATCGCGCCCGAGCACTTCCTGTACGAGGTCGTCAACGAGAACGTGATCGCCGGCTACGCGATGACCCGCCGGGCACTGTTCCAGTTCGGTCCGCTGCTGCCGCCCGGCCCGCGGGGGCACGTCGACTGCGGCCTCGGCAAGGCGATCCCGCTGTCGCCGCCCGGGCTGCTCGCCCCGACCCACGACATCACCCACACCGGCCAAGAGATGGTGGTCGACGGGGTCCGGATCGTGTTCCAGATGACGCCGGAGGCCGAGGCGCCGGCCGAGATGAACTTCTTCTTCCCCGACCGAATGGGTGCCGGGAAGGGCTGGCTGTGCATGGCGGAGAACTGCTCGCACAACATGCACAACCTGATCCCGATCCGCGGCGCCCAGGCCCGCAACTCGCTCGCCTGGTCGAAGTACATCGGTGAGGCGATCGACCTGTTCGGCTCGGCGAGCGAGGTCATGTTCGCGTCGCACCACTGGCCGCGCTGGGGCAACGACGACGTCGTCGGTTTCCTGCGCAAGCAGCGCGACATGTACCGCTACATCCACGACCAGACCATGCGCCGGGCCAACCACGGCATGACACCGCTCGAGATCGCCGACGACCTGGCGTTGCCGCCCGAGCTGCACACCGAGGGGCACACGACGGGCTACTACGGCCACCTGGCACACAACGTCAAGGCCGTCTACCAGCGCTACCTGTCGTGGTACGACGGCAATCCGGCCAACCTGTGGAAGCTGCCGCCGACCGAGGTCGGGGAGCGGTACGTCGATCTCGCCGGTGGCCCGGACGCGTTGCTGGCCAAGGCACGCGAAGCATTCGACCGCGGTGACTACCGCTGGGTCGTCGAGGTCGTCAACCATCTCGTGTTCAGCGACCCGTCGAACGAGGCGGCCCGCGAGCTGCAGGCCGATGCGTTCGAACAGCTCGGGTACCAGAGCGAGTCGGCGACGTTCCGCAACGCGTTCCTGTACGGCGCCCAGGAGCTGCGCAACGGCAGCCCTGTCGGCAACCCGGCGATGCGGCGCGGCTACCTCGACGCGATGACGATCGAACAGCTGATGGACGCCGCCGCGGTGCGGTTGAAAGCCGACGAGGTCGGCGGCGTCGACGTGACGGTCAACATGCACATCGGCGACACGATCGACGTAGACGGGCCCGACTGGAAGGTCTCGGTCTCGAACCGCGCGATGAGCACCTCTCGGGGCCACGTTGCACAGGCCGACGCCACCGCATCGTTCGACCGGTCGGTACTCGTCGAGATCGGGTCGGCGGAGCTGACCATCGACGAGGCGATCGACGGCGGTCGGGTCTCGGTCGACGGTGACGCCGACGCAGTCCGTGCCGTGTTCGGCCACCTCGACGTGTTCATGTCGATGTTTCCCGTTGTCGAACCGTGATGGGGGTCGAACCGTGATCAGCGTTCTACCCTGACGTCATGGGTTTGTTCAGCAGCAGGAACATCAACAAGGCGAAGCGTCTGTTCGACAAGAACAAGGACAAGATCGGCTCGACCGTCGGCAAGGCGACCGACACCATCGACAAGAAGACCGGTGGGAAGTACGCCGATCACCTGAAGAAGGTCGACGACGCCGCGAAGAAGATCTCCGGCGAGCAGCCCGACGACGAGCGTGATCGGCTGCGTCCGGACGAGAGCGAGGGCACCGCGTCCGGTCTCCATCCCGACCCGGACGCGCCGAAGCCGAACGACTGAGTTCGGCCGTCAGCCGACGACGACCGTGTCGGTCGCCGAGCGGCCGAACACCTCGGGGGCGTAGATCTCTTCGGCCTTGGTGGGCGGCACCACGAACGTACCGGGTGTCGTCGCACGTGCCAGATAGCTGTACTCGTACGTGCCGCCGTCGAGGTAGCGGGCGAACGCCTCCGCACGGTCGTCGCGCAGGTTCTGGTGGTCGAACCACGACCACCACCACGTCGACCTCGTCAGCGGTTCGACCTCGCCGTCCTCCGGCTCGTCGGGGGCGATCACGCCGGTGACGGCGAGCGCCGGGTTGAGCGGTTCGAGACCGGCGGGAAGCGGATCGACGAGCGCCACGTTGGTGCGCCGGGCGTCGGCGACCATCGTCACCCGCACCCGGACCGTTGCTCCCGGCTCGATGCGCCATGCGCCGTTCTCGTCGCGCGAGACGGTGTCGTCGTCGCCGATCGGTTCGTACGTGCGCTCGACGACGAACCCCTCGTCGCGCGGGTCGAGCTGGAGGTCGGCAGGGGCGTACTCGAGCCCCAGTCGGTAGTAGAGGCGGCCGTCGCCGTCCTTCGAGACGACCAGTTGCTGGCTGCTGCCGTCCTCGGTGGTGGTGAGGCGCGTGTACTCCGACATCGGGATCAGGGTCGACACCTGCTCGGTCGTACGGCCTTCGAACTCCGACTCGGCGACATAGGTCTCGCCGAGCCACGCCCGCGCGACGAACGACGGCTCGACGTCTTCGAACGTCTCGAAGTAGCGGTGCATCGCGAGCAGGATGAACGAGTTCTCCTGTGCGTTGTTCCAGCGGCCGTTCTCCTGCCGGGAGAGAAGCCCGCTGACGACCTTCGGGATGAGGTCGCTCTCGGGTTGCTCGGTGATCAGCGCATCGAGGATGATGCCGTCGGAGCGGCGTTCCGAATGGGCGATCAGGTAGTCGCCCTCGCCGTAGTCGAGCGGGAACGTCGCGCCACCCGGCGTCTCGGTGACGCTGTTGGCGAATCGGAGTTCGATCAGGGTTCGCAGATCGGGGTCGGTGACCGACGGCCAGATCCAGGCCAGGGCGTCGAGGCCCAGCTCGTCACCGGCATCGATGAAGAGATCGGCGGCCTTGCGAGCGTCGCCCTGCCCCGCCTCGTTGCGGACGAAGAGGGAATAGGCGATGACGGTGTTGCGGACGTCGTCGGGGTAGTCGGCCGGGATGTGCGCCTCGATCTCGGCGAGGAAGGCCAGCGCCCGGTCGAGCGCCGAGGCCGACACGACGTAGCCGGCCTGGTCGGCGAGGACGAGTGCGTGGGTCGCCTGCACCGAGTTCCACGGGATCGACTCGCGACCTCGCTGCCAGAACGGGAAGCCACCGTCGTCGTTCTGCAGCGCGGTGAGCCGGGTCAGATCGCTGGCCACACGCTGCTCGAGCTCGGCGGTCGGCGGGAGGCCGGCGGCGTCGAACGCCTCGAGCACGTCGCGCAGCGCCGCCACCGCCATGATGCGTGAGGCGTAGCCGTCGGACGACTGGTAGTCGTACTCCTCGAGATAGAGCACCGCATCGGTGAGGGTCTGGACGGCCGTCGACGACGTACCGATCTCGAAGCCGCCGAACTGTGGGATGACGTCGGTCGGTGTGATCACGGACTGGCCGATGGCGCCGCCGTCGCTCGCGTCCTGGTCGATGGTGCCGTACACCGCGAACGCTTCGCTCGTCGCCGGGGTGTACACGGGCATGGCGATCTCGTTGGCGTCGGCGAAGTCGCCGCTCACCGCCGCCACCCGCACCCTGGCCGTGCCGACGTCGACGGTCTCGAGCGGGAACCGGACCTCGACCCGGTCGTTCGCGGGCACGGTCACCCGCTTGCCGGACGGCCCCGAGAGCGACAGGTTCGACACCTGCACCACGACGTCGACGTCGAGGGGTTCGTCGGTCTGGTTCTGGAGGGTGACGGGTAGCTCGAACTGGTCGCCGAAGTTCAAGAAGCGCGGCGCCGAGGTGCGAGCCATGAGCGGGAGGCGGGCGGTGATGGTCGACTCGCCTTTGCCGAAGTGTTCGACGCCGTCGACCGCGACGGCCATCACCCGGTAGCGGGTGAGGTTGTCGGGGAGCGGCACGTCGACCGTCACGGTGCCGTCGGCACCGGTGATCTCGGTCGGTGCGTACACGGCGACGGCGTCGAAGTCGGACCGCACGTCGATCGACGGTTCGTCGGCCGAGCGGCCGGCCTCGTCGCCGCCGGAGTCGTCGGCGGCCATGTCACCGTCGGCCATGTCGTCGGACTCGCCGGCTGCCGGTTCGAACGCCGACTCCTCGGTCGCCTCGCTCTCGCGGTCGAGCTGGACGGTCGACGCGAGCCGGATGGTCGAGCGGAGGTACGTCGAACGGATCGCCGCCCACACGTCGCGGTAGAAGACGTCGACCGGATCGGTCAGTTCGTACCCGGTGAGCGACAGCACGGCCTCGTCGACGATCACCACGGCGACCTCGGCGCCCTCGACGGCGGCACCGTCGGGGTCGACGACCGAGACGGTCACCGACGTCTCGGTACCCGGCTCGACGGCGTCGTCGGCCGGGGTGACGGTGACGTCGAGCGTGCGGTTGGTCGGTGGGACCGGCAGGTCGATCGTGCCGGTCGCGAAGGCGGGGCGGGCCGGCAGGTCGTCTCGGACGTTGCCGTCGTCGTCGTAGCGCGGCGCGGAGCCCGTCATGTCGATCTGGATCGTCAGGTTCGGAACGTGCTCGCCGGTGATCGGGATCTCGATCACCGCGCTGCCGTCCTCGGCCTCGAAGCTCTCGACCGAGACGATGTCGTGGTGGGCGATCGTGACCGTGCCCCAGGCCGGAGCGAACGGCGCCTGGACCAGGAGTTCGGCGATGTCGCCCGGGGCGTAGTCGTCGCCGTCGGGGACGATGTTGACCTGCTCCTGCTCGACGTTGCGGACCGGGCGACCCGTGCCACCCGACACCCACTGGGTGAGCTCGGTGCGGTTGCGGTTGCCGTCGCCGTCGGTGACGATCGCCGTGATCTCGTACGTGCCGCCGACGTCGGTCGCGAACTCGCACCGCATGGCATCGTCGCCCTCGGTCTCGGTGGAGGTGAACGAGCATGTCTGCGGGTCGATGACGACCTCGGTCCACGTGCCGCCGTCGTAGGTGTAGTCGACGCGCCCGGCGGTCACCTCGACCTCGTTGCCGGCCACCAGCCCACCGTCGACGTCGGTGACGATGGCGTCGATCCGGATCGGTGTGCCCTGACGGACGAAGTTGCGGTCGGAACGCAGGCCGACGTAGGTCTCGGCCGGGTGGACGAGCAGGTCGGTGGTGGATGACCACGCCTGCCGGTTGACGTCGTACACCGTCGCCTGTGCCGACACCGTCGACGGCAGATCGACGTCGTCGCCACCGAAGGCGAGTTGCAGGTAGTGCGAACCCTCGGCGTCGGTGCGGCCGCTGAACTCCTCGTAGGTGACATCACCGGACGGGCCGCAGTCCCAGCAGGCGTCCGATTCGTACGCCACGTCGGCTGCCACATCACCCGCGAATCCGATGCCGTCGTACCACCACCACGGCTGCCACACGCCGAACGAGTAGTCGTCTCGGTCGGGCGGGGTGAACGTCGTGTCGGAGGTGGCGACGAGCCAGTCGACCTCGGCGTCGGGGAGTGGGCCCCCGGCGAAGTACTCGGCGTCGACCGCGACGGTGGCCGGCTCGTCGGCAAAGTGCGGTGCCGGGGTCTCGACCCTCGCGGTCACCTCGAACTCCGGTCGGCGGAACTCCTGCACCTGGATCGTGTGGGTCGTCGAGCTGAAGCCGTCGGGGCCGTCGACGGAGAACTCGACGTAGGTCGGGCCGAGGTTGGCTCCTGCCGGGATCTCGAGGTCGAGGGTGAAGCGCCCGAGCGCGCTCAGGTCGAGCGCGCCGCTCCCGAGGTCGGCGCCCTGCGCGTCGTACGCCTGCCAGGTCACGGACGATTCCTCGTCGTACAGTTCGAGCTGGGCACCCTCGCTCCAGTCGAAGCGACGCAGCCAACCGGTGAGGTAGGCGGTCTCGCCGGGACGGTAGATGCCGCGGTCGTCGAAGACGTACCAGCGGCCCTCGGAGCCGTACTCCTCGGCGGTCCAGCCGTTCCACTCGTCGGCGGGGAGGAAGGCTCGCCGGTCGCCGGCGTTGCCGAACAGACCGATCACCGGGTCGTCGGCGAGCTCGATCTCGACGGTGCCCTCCTCGTGGGTGGTCGCGACGCGGCCGTCGCCCACCAGCTCGACGGGGACGTCGCCGATCGGTTCGCCGGTGGCGAGGTCGGTCGTGATGATCACGAGGCTCTCGCCGTCGCGGATGGCGTCGATACCGAGGGTCGTGTTCTGGACCCACGACACGGTCGGCTGATTCGCCCAGTACGCCTCGTCGTCGCGACTGATGTCGATGAGCGGGTCGACCCGCACGACGAGCTGGCCGTTCGACGCGTTGAAGGCGTCGGTGAGGTCGATCGCCGTCTCGACCCAGCGGTCTTCGACGTTGTCGATCTCGATCTCGTCCTCGAACGCGAGCGACCACTCGGGGGCCGGGGCGTCTTCGTCGCTCCAGAGCGAGTCGACGTAGTCGCGGTACTCGACGAATTGCGGTGGCGTCACCGACCAGGCGGTGACGAGGACCTCGTCGTGGTTGATGGTGTCGATCGAGACCGTCGGCGTCTCGGCGGTCGGGTCGGTCGTGATGAAGCCGTTGGACAGGCCGCGCAGTGCCGGGTCGGCCGTGCCGACCTCGAACGTGACCTCGACGTCGTCGCCGAGCTGTTGGCCGAACACGTCGGTGAGGTCACCGTCGAGGGTGACCGTGTAGTCGGTGCGGCCGGCGGTGTCGCCGCGGAGCTCGATCACCGATCCGTAGACGTCGATGCGGAGTCCGGGGATGGCGGGCTCGACCGAGATCTGGGATGCGTCGAACGATTCGGGGTCGAGCGGATTCGAGAACTCGATCTGGAACGACTGGCCGGGCTGGCAGCGCTCGTCCCATCCGCAGCGCGTGGTGCGGACCTCGAGCGCCCCGAACGTGGCGCCGGTGAACCGCTCGACGTCGGAGCCGGTCAGTGGACCCTCGGCAGAGGGTACGTCGGGCCCGATCTGGATCTCGATCGTCGTGTCGACCGGCAGGTCGGTGGTGGGGGTGAAGGCCACGGCGCGCGCCTCGAGTGCCCCTTGGACCGCGTTGCGTGCGACGTCGTCGTCGGTGATCTCGGCCTCACCGGCGACGCGGATCGGCACGTCGGCGCCGCCCGCCGTCACCGTGATCGCCTCGATCACAGCGGCCGGATCGACGCGTTGGTCGAACGTGGCGACCCAGATCGGCTTGGTGTTCATCGCGTCGGAGACACCGGCCAGATCTCGCAGCGTCGGCGTCGGCGTCGTGAACGACCAGGCGACCGACTCGTCGAGCACGCCGCCGTTCTCGGAGCGGGTGCC
Organism: Ilumatobacter fluminis; assembly: GCF_004364865.1. Classification (NCBI taxonomy): domain Bacteria; kingdom Bacillati; phylum Actinomycetota; class Acidimicrobiia; order Acidimicrobiales; family Ilumatobacteraceae; genus Ilumatobacter; species Ilumatobacter fluminis. The sequence goes on along the minus strand of NZ_SOAU01000001.1, from coordinate 3,295,653 downwards.
GGCCGGGATCTCGACGAAGTACTGGGTCGCTGCCGGCAGCCGATCGATCGCGCCGGGGATCACCTCGAAGCGCAGGGTGCGGGTGCCGATCCAGCGCCACCGGCCCTCGATCGCCGGGGTGATGACGGCCGGCACGTCGGCGTCGTCGAGCTGGTCGAGCGTCGCGACCGGCACCATCGGTTGATCGAACGTGACGGCGATGAACGGCGCCACGTCGACCGGTCCCTCGGGCTGGTAGCGGAGTACCTGGAGGGGGCCGGTGACCGGCTCGTCGACCGGGTCGTCGCCGTCGGGCGGGAAGGGGACATCGACGGTGCCGCCGATCTCGGGCGGCAAGAGGGTGTCGGGAGGGCGTCGGAACTCGTCGTCGTCGGTGTCGGTCGCCGGCACGTCCCACTCGGGGAGGTCGTCGACGACCTCGTCGATCTGGCCCTGGTCGAGCGCGGCGCCTTCGGCCACCGGCGTCGGCTCGACGGTGTCGTCACCCGAGGAGCCTTCGCTCAGCTGGACCTCGAGGTCGGCGTCGTCGGGTCGGTCGTCGGCGGGCAGCCCATCGACGGTGACGATCGGGTCGGTGTCGACGACCGTCGTGTCGGCCGACGAGTCGAGGGTGTTGGAGGTGACCTCGTCGCCGCCGCCCCAACAGGCCGACAGCACGAAGCCCGCAGCGAGCATCCCGGCGATCGATCGCCGCTTGTTCGATCTGCTGGCCATGGTCCACCTTTCCGTCCGTCCCCAGACTACGAACGTGCTGGTGGTTTGACGTGACGCGCGGGCGAACGGTTCCGGTTCGTCGAAGAATTCCTGGTGCTCAGCCGATGGGAGCGACGACCACGGGGGTCCACCGCAAGATGTCGACCGGGTCGCACGGACCGCTGTCGCCGTCGGCGACCTTCGTGCCGATCACCTCGAAACGGATGAGCTGGCCCGAGCCGGCGTCGACCCGCTCGACCGGGGTGTGGGTGAACTCGACCAGGTCGCCCTCGAACGCCGGGCCGATGTGGTCGCAGCCGTCCCAGGCGACGACGTGCGCGAGGCCGGGGAGCATGCGCGTCAGCGAACCCTGTGCGAGCCCCTGGACGTGGCCGCCATACACGAGCCGACGGCCGTTGGCCGTGAGTGTGATGTCGCGGTGCACCGCTGCCTGGTTGAACGTGAGACGGGCCAGCGGTGCCGCCAGGTCGACGTGGTCGCGCAGCGGGTCGGTCTTGGACTCACCGTCGGCCCACGACGTCGCCGGCAGGCGACCGAGATCCCAGGACGGGACGAGCGACGCGACGTCGGCGAGCGGCGTCGGGTCGGACGGGCCGGGGATGTCGTCGGCGTGGCCGGGCTGGCCGGGTCCGCGGCCGCGGACCAGCGCACAGCGTTCGTACTCGACGACCGGGCCGTCTTCCGAACTGGTCGTGATGCCGAGCCACACCTTGCCGCGGAACTGGTCGCCCTTGGGCGCCGAGTCCTTCAGGCCGAGCACGGTGGTCGTCGTGGTGAGTGTCTGGCCGATGAAGACCGGACGCAGCACCCGCACCGAGCGGTAGTACAGGTTCGCGATCGCCTGGCGCGTCGCCATGGTCGTCTGGCCGATCGAGTACTGGAGCGCGAGGCCGGGGTTCGCCACACCGGCGTCGTTGCCGGTCACCGCAGCGGCGATCGAGCGATCGGCGGCCAGGAGGTTCTGGTCGCCGGTGATCGCCCGGTAGATCGCGTTGTCGGCTTCGGTCAGGGTGATCGAAGGGAGAGGCGGGAGCGTGGCGCCGACGGAGAAGTCCTCGTACAGCGGCCCGAGCTGCGACGTGTCGAACATGGGCTTCATCGTGCCACCTCGCCCTCGCCCGCACCGCATCGACCCGGTACGGTGGGCTGGGTGAGCGAGCAAGAACGTCCCTACGGGGGCGGCACCAGCGACCCGGCCCTCAAGCGCGTACGAACCCGTCATTTCCAGCGGGCCAAGGAGAACGGGATCAAGATCACCGGTCTCACCAGCTACGACACCTTGTCGGCGCAGATCTTCGACGAGGCGGGCATCGACTTCCTGCTCGTCGGCGACTCGGCCGGCAACACCGTGTTCGGCTACGACACGACGCTGCCGGTCACGATCGACGAGCTGATCCCGCTCACCCGCGCCGTCGCCCGCTCGGTGACCCGTGCGCTCGTCATCGCCGACCTGCCGTTCGGCTCGTACGAGAACGGACCCGACGACGCCCTCAAGTCGGCGATCCGGTTCATGAAGGAGACCGGCTCGCACGCGGTCAAGCTCGAAGGCGGCGAACGCAGCTACAAGCAGATCAAGCGGATCGTGAACGCCGGCATCCCCGTCATGGGACACATTGGCTTCACCCCGCAGAGCGAGCACGGTCTCGGCGGCCACGTCATCCAGGGTCGCGGCGAGAGCGCCGATCAGTTGCTGGCCGACGCCAAGGCTGTCGAGAAGGCCGGCGCGTTCGCCGTCGTGCTCGAGATGGTTCCGTCCGAGGCGGCCGCTCGCGTCACCGCCGAGTTGTCGATCCCGACGATCTCGGTCGGTGCGGGTCCGCACTGCGACGGGCAGCTGATGGTGTGGAGCGACTGGGCCGGTTTCAACCGCGGTCGCATCCCCCGGTTCGTCAAGCAGTACGCCCAGATCGGCGAGACCATCCTCGAGGCGGCTCGCGCCTACAAGGACGACGTCGAGCGCGGCGAGTACCCCGCGCCCGAGCACGAGTACAAGGAGTAGGACGGTGGGGTTGGTCCCCACCATCGACCTGACGTCCGACGACGCGCCGCAGGCGATCGATCGCGCGTGCCGCGAGGTGGGTTTCTTCCAGATCGTCGGCCACGGACTCGATCCGGTCGTCGAGCGCGCCGCGTGGGACGCTGCGACCGAGTTCTTCCGACTCCCGCTCGACGACAAGCTCGCGTTGTCGATCCCGGAGGGCGACGCATACGGCTACGGGCCGTTCGCGGTGGAGCGGTTGGCGGCGAGTCGTGGCGCGCACACGCCGCCCGACCTGAAAGAGACGTTCTCGGTCGGTCCGTTCGTCGATCCGCCAGCCGCGGTTCGTGACGACCCGTCGGCGGCGTTCGTGTTCTCGCCGAACCGTTGGCCGTCGTCGTTGCCGGGCTTCGAGTCGGCAATGCGCGCCCAGTACGAAGCAATGGCAGGGTTGGTCGACCGGCTGATGTCGATGATGGCGACTGGACTCGGACTACCGGCCGATTTCTTCGTGCCGTCGATCGACCATCACACCTCGGCGCTGCGCGTGTTGCACTACCCCGATCTCCGTGGTCGAGGCGTCGAGCCCGGACAACTGCGGGCCGGTGCACATTCCGACTACGGCACGCTGACGCTGTTGCGACAGGACGACGCACCGGGTGGGCTCGAAGTGTGTGGAGTCGATGGTGCGTGGCACCCGGTCGCCGCCGTCGACGGCGCCTACGTGGTGAACGTCGGCGATGCACTCGAACGGTGGACGAACGACGCGTGGCGTTCGACGTTGCATCGGGTCGTCGTGCCACCGGCCGGTGTGGCAGGGAGCCCCGAGCGTCAGTCGATGGCGTTCTTCCACAACGCGAACTGGGATGCCCGGATCGAGTGCATTCCGACGTGTGTGGCTCCCGGGGACGTGCCGCGTCACGAGCCGATCACGGCGGGCCGCCACCTGATGGACAAGTTCCGGAGCACCCAGTACTGATGCCGGAGCCCGTCCGACCGCCGGTGCGGACCTTCAAGCCACGCCGTCGCCCGCTCTCGACCGAACGAGCGGCGTTGATGGAGCGGTTGACGCCGATCTGGTGCGTCGACGAGGCGGGGGAGGGGTTCGACCCCGTCGCCGTGTTCGGTCGCGAGGCACCGCTCGTCGTCGACATCGGGATCGGCTTCGGCGACACGCTCACGGCCATGGCGGCGAACGAGCCCGACGTGGACGTCGTCGGGTGTGACGTCCACACGCCCGGTATCGCATCGACCCTCGCCCGCATCGAGACGATGGGCCTCGACAACGTCCGCCTCCTGCACGGCGACGCGCTCGGCTTCCTCGACCGCGTGGCGCCCGAGTCACTGGCGGGCATCAGGATCTACTTTCCCGATCCGTGGCCGAAGGCACGCCATCGTCACCGTCGGATGGCGAGCGAACGCAACGTCGACCGGTTCGTGGCGCTGCTCGCGCCGGGCGGCTTCGTGCACATCGCCACGGACATCGACGACTACGCCGCCCAGGCGTTGCGGGTGTGCGATGACCACCCGGATCTGACCGGCGGCGTCATCGACCGTCCCGACTGGCGCCCGGTCACCCGCTACGAGCGCAAAGGGCTCGCGGCCGGCCGCACGGCGACCGATCTGCTCTACCGGCGCACCTGACCGGGGTCGATGTCCGTCAGGCGTTGCGTCGTCGGCTGACGATCAGTGCCATGGCGCCGACGGCGACGAGCACGATCGCCAGTCGAACGCTCTCGCCGGCCGACGAACCGGTGCTCGGCAGCGTCGCAGGCGTCGGCGTCACGAAGGTCGTGGGCTGCTCGACGATCAAGCCCTCGTCGCCCCCTGGCACCTGCGGCGACTGGCCGAACGTCGGGTCGACCGTCGTCGTCGGACGAACCACGCTGGTCGGTGCGGTGGTGGTGGGTGCGACCGTGGTCGTGGGGGTGGTCGTGGGGGTGGTCGTGGTGGTGGTCGTGGTGGTGGGCGCTGCGGTGGTGGTGGGCGCAACCGTGGTCGTGGTGGTGGGCGCTGCGGTGGTGGTGGGCGCGACCGTGGTCGTGGTGGTGGGTGCGACCGTGGTGGTGGTGGTGGTCGTCGTGGTGGGTGCGACCGTGGTGGGGGTGGTGGTCGTGGTGGTGGGTGCGACCGTGGTGGTGGTCGTGGTGGTGGGTGCGACGGTGGTCGTGGTGGTCGTCGTCGCCGGGGTGTCGATGCAGTCGATGGTGCCCTGGAACAGGTGGCCGTTGTGGATCTCGCCGGCGTCGCCGCCGGGCGCGACACCCATCACTGCGGAAGCGGCGATGACGTTGCCCTCGGTGTTGCCCGACCCGTTGTCGACGAAGCGGGCGAACGGGGCGAACACGGTGCCCCAGATCGTGTTCCCACTCGTGACGACGATCTCGGTCGCGTTCGGAAAGTTCCACAACACGTACGACGCGGCGTTCTGGGTGGCTGCCCACGTCGGCGGGGTGAAGACGATCGCGCCGGGGTCCGTCACATTGATGACCAGCGGCGTCGAACTGTTCGGCGATTCGTTGTTGACCGAGGTGAGCGCGGCGATCGTCGCCAGGTCGATGTTCAAGACGTTGGTGACACCAGGCGTCAGGTCGAGATTGCCGCTACCGAAGCCGGGCCACGGCCCCTGGTTGTTCTGGTCGCGCAGCAGCACCTCGGCCACGGTGGCGCAGGTGTCGCTCGACAATGACGACATCGCCGTGGAGGAGGCGCGGAGGGTGGTGAACGCACCGGTGAAGTTGATCGGCGCGTTTTCGATCAGGGTGCCGGCACCGTTGAAGCGGAGTTGGGGTAACGAGCCCGAGTCGCCGCCCGGCGAGACGAAGTGGTTGGTGCCGCCATTGAGGACGAGTTCGCCGTTGGAGGTGTCGCCCACGATCGCAGCGGAACCGGACTGCACCTCCATGACGCCTGCGCTCGACGCCAGGTCGACGATGCCGCCGACCACGAGACCGACGTCGGAGACCGTGCCGACGGTCGGACCGGTGCCGATGAACTGCGAGCGGTAGTTGCCGTTCATCGTCAGGTCACCGCCGATGGCGACCGCACCTTCGGATTCGTTGCGGTTCAGTTCGGCGTCGTTCTCCACGAAGAGGTTGAAGCCGAGGGCCGGGTCGACCGGGTTGATGCCGGCCGCCGAGAGCGAGGTGTTGCCCGTCGTCGTGATGATGGTGATGGCTGCCAGCGCTGCGGCGCCGAGCACCGTGGGGATTCGAATGCTCATGTCCTGACCTTTCGGCCACCATCCGAGCGGTCACATCCGTGGTCACGGTCGGGTTCTGTTCAGGATCTGGGCAAGACGGGTGCCGACGAGCGGACGCGACAACACCCCACGTGCTCGGCGGGTGACTGGCGTCGCTTGTGGTCAGCGAACAGCGGAGGGGAAAGGGAGGCGTCAACCGGGCTCGTGGGGTGTTGTGCGGACCATTCGAGCGCGCCTTCCCTCAGGGAGGTTCGGGGAAAGATCAAGAACCGCTCAAGCTGTGACGGTCGAGTGGGCTTCGCCCAGGATCTGGGCGATCTCGTCCCAGTCGACGTCGCCGGTGAGCAACACGCCGATCCAGCCGCGACCACCGACGTACGGCGGAACGAAGAAGCGTTCGGGGTCGTCGTCGACGAGTTCCTGCTGCACGCCGGGTGGTGCGGCGCACACGAGGTGCGGCGCGGTGCGGTCGTGATGGCCGTCGGGCCGCACCGCCGCGTACTGCTTGCCGGCGAAGAACGAGGGAGCCCCGTGGCTCATCTTCTCGGTCGTGCCGGACAACTCGGCACAGATCGTCCGCACTCGTTCGACCAGGTGGTCGCCCGTCGTCATGGGGCGATGCTAGGTCGTCTTGGTCAGGTCAGCCGCCAGAACGACGAGGTGAGGCCGGCGTCGGTGAGGAGCGTCTGGAGACGGGCGACGTCGGCCGGTCGCCACGCAGGGTCGAGCCGGTCGCCGTACCACTGTTGCGTCATCGACCACATCGACGGAATCGGCACGCTCGCTCCGAGTTCGGGCGCTGCGTCCTCCGACCGGAGGAACCGGATGGTGCGTCAAGTCTCCTCGATGTCGTCCCACCAGCGGCGGGCCGGCACGTGGAAGTGGACGAAGCCTTCGGTGTCGCCGACGAGGTCACCGTCGCGTACTGCGAGGTCGACCGGTCGACCGGTGTCGAGCCAGTCGGCCTCGATCGTGGCGTCGCAGCCGATCGCCGCCGGGATCGCGAGCGCGTCCCAGGCACAGTTGGCCCACCACGACATCTCGTCACCGACGACGACGTGCCCGGTCGGGCGGTTGGCGAACGGCAGTGCCATCGTGATGTCGCCGTCGGCTCCGAGCACGACCATGTGCGCGTCCTGCAGGTCGGCGAGTGCGGTGGTCGCTGCTGCCTCGCCACCGACACGGTCGGCAACCTCGTGCTTCGACGGTGCCCGCCCCCTCGTCGCCAGGGCGTCGTAGATCCAGTGGCGCAGCGCGAGGTCGGGCACAGGCCTATGCCAGCTTCTTGTATTTGATGCGGTGCGGCTGGTCGGGGTCTTCGCCGAGCACCTTGCGCTTGTAGTCCTCGTACTCGCTGAAGTTGCCCTCGAACCAGCGGACCTGGCTGTCGCCCTCGAACGCCAGCACGTGGGTGGCGATGCGGTCGAGGAACCAGCGGTCGTGGCTGATCACGACGGCGCAACCGGGGAACGATTCGAGGCCGGCCTCGAGTGCGCGCAAGGTGTCGACGTCGAGGTCGTTGGTCGGCTCGTCGAGCAGCAGCACGTTGCCACCCGATTTGAGCAGTTTCGCGAGGTGGACGCGGTTGCGCTCGCCACCGGAGAGCTTGCCGACCGGCTTCTGCTGATCGGTGCCCTTGAAGTTGAAGCTGGCGCAGTAGGCGCGACCGTGGATCTCGCGGTTGCCGACCTTCATGTGCTCGACACCCTCGGTGATCTCCTCGTAGACGGTCTTGTCGCCGTCGAGGTGGTCGCGGCTCTGGTCGACGTAGCTGAGCTGGACCGTGTCGCCGACCTTGATGTCGCCGGCGTCGGCGGCCACGCCACCTTCGCCACCGGCGGCTTCGACCAGCATGCGGAACAGGGTCGTCTTGCCGGCGCCGTTCGGGCCGATCACGCCGACGATGCCGGCGGGCGGCAGGGTGAACGAGAGATCGTCGAACAGCAGCTTGTCGCCGAACGCCTTCTTGAGACCGTCGACCTCGATCACCGTGTCGCCGAGGCGCTGGCCCGGCGGGATGGCGATCTCGAGACGCCGGTCGGCATCGGTCGACTGCTCGGCTTCCTGCTGCAGCTTCTCGTAGGCGGCGAGGCGAGCCTTGCCCTTGGCCTGGCGGGCCTTCGGGGCCATCTGGACCCACTCGAGTTCGCGCTGCAGTGAGCGGCGGCGTGCCTCGTTCGACTTCTCCTCCTGGGCGAGGCGAGCTTCTTTCTGCTCGAGCCACGACGAGTAGTTGCCCTCGAACGGGATGCCACGGCCGCGGTCGAGCTCGAGGATCCACTGGGCGACGTTGTCGAGGAAGTAGCGGTCGTGGGTGATCGCCACGACGGTGCCGGTGTAGTCCTTGAGGAAACGCTCGAGCCAGTAGACCGACTCGGCGTCGAGGTGGTTGGTCGGCTCGTCGAGCAGCAGCAGGTCGGGCCGCGAGAGGAGGAGGCGGGCGAGTGCCACACGGCGCTTCTCACCGCCGGACAGCTTGGTGACGTCGGCGTCGTCGGGCGGGCAGCGGAGGGCGTCCATCGCGATGTCGACGTTGCGCTCGAGCGACCAGGCGTCCGTGGCGGCGATCTTGTCTTCGAGTTCGGCCTGTCGCTTGCCGATCTTGTCGTAGTCGGCGTCGGGGTCGGCCCACTGGGCCATGACCTCGTTGTACTCGTCGATGATCGACTGGACGGCGGCGACGCCGTCCATGACGTTGCCCTTCACGTCCTTGTTCGGATCGAGCTCCGGCTCCTGGGCCAGATAGCCGACGGTGAAGCCCGGCGTGAGACGTGCCTCGCCCGAGTAGCCGTCGTCGAGACCGGCCATGATCTTGAGCAGCGACGACTTGCCGGCGCCGTTGGAGCCGATGACGCCGATCTTGGCGCCGGGGTAGAACGACAACGAGATGTTCTCGAGCACCGTCCGATCGGGCGGATAGTGACGAGCGAGCTTGTAACACGTGTAGATGAATTCGTGCGCCATGACGCGCGAGAGGCTACCTGCCGTCCTCTCCGGCGCTCGTCGTCAGGCGAGGATCGACCGGAGCTCGGTGAGCAGCGCGAAGCTGGTCTCGTTGCCGACCAGGCCGGCCTGCATCCGGTTCATCATGTACGCCATGGTGACGCGGTTGTCGAGATCGTTGACGACGATCGATCCGCCCCAGCCGCCCCAGTAACACACCCGGCCGCTCGTGATGCCCGCCGCGTCGTCGGGATTGGCGATGGCGTAGCCGAGGCCGAAGCACACGGGCATGCCGAGCACGAGGTCGACGCCCGACGACTGCACGTCGAAGATCCGCTCGATCGTGTCGGCCGACAGCAGTTGCGTGCCGCCGGCCGCGCCGCCGTTCGACACCGCCGACTGGATCGTCGCCACGGAGCGGGCGTTGCCGTGGCCGTTGGCGGCGCCGATCGTGGCATTGCGCCAGCCCTCGGTATGGGCGATCGACGCCTCCGGCGCCGGACCGGTGAACGTCTTGATCATGACGCTCTCCATGTCGATCTCTTCCGGCATCGGGAGGGGCGGCGGCGGGACGACGTTGCTGATGCGACCCCAGTTGCTCTCGGGTGACCCGATCGTGAAGTCGGCGCCGAGCGGGCCGGCGATCTCGTCGGCGAAGAACTGCTTGAGGCCACGACCGTCGACTCGGCGGATGACCTCGCCGACCAGATGGCCCTGGTTGAGGGCGTGGTAGCCCGAGGCGGTGCCTGCTTTCCACCACGGCGCCTGGGCCGCCAACATCTCGGTCGCCTTGTCGTCGTCGAGGATGTCGTCGGGCGTGACCGGCTGGGCCCATGCCGACACGCCGCTGGTGTGGCTCATCAGGTGCCGCACCTCGATGTCGCCCTTGCCGTTCGAACCGAACTCCGGCCAGTAGGCCGCCACCTTCTCGTTCGGGTCGAGCTGTCCGCGATCGATGAGCAGGAGTGCCGACAGCGCCGTCATTGTCTTGGTCGTCGACCACACGTTGGTGATGGTGTCCGACTCCCACGGCTGCGTCTTCGCCTCGTCGGCCCAGCCGCCCCAGCAGTCGGTGACGACCTCGCCGTCGACGGCCACGGCCAGCGACGCGCCCAGGTCGTACCCGTTCTCGAGCTGCTGGTGCAGGATGCGGGCGAGCGGCTCGAAGCGGTCGTCGATGGTGCCATGGAGATCGGTCATGGCCGGAACCTAACGAGCAGATGGCTGCATCGACGAGGGGAGCGACGGATCGTCGACGCGGACAGGGACACACCGACAAGACTGGACGAATGGCGAACGCACTGGGAGGCACCGACGTCCACGACCTCTGGTCCGATTCGGTCGAGGACACCTTTCGCATCTTCGTCGGCCACTGTGGCGCCGAGCCGCGCGGAGTCCTCGTGGTGACGGATGCGAACGGCCTGTTCGGGCTCACGGTCGACACGGTTCGAATGATGCAGATCCCCGCGCTCGTCCCATCACTTCTCGTCGTGGGCGTGGGGTACCCCGACGCTGCGACCATCGTCGACACCATCAGCGTCAGGACCCGAGATCTCACCCCGACGCCGATCCCTCGAGCCGCCGCCTCGGGTGGTGCCGACGCCTTCATCGAGTTCATCTCGACCGAGCTGCGACCGTGGTTGTCCGAGCGGTTCCCGGGCGCGTCCGACGACACCACGTACTTCGGCCACTCGCTCGGGGGACTGTTCGGAACGTACGCGTTGCTCACCGCACCGACCACCTTCGATCGGTACATCGTGAGTAGTCCGTCGCTGTGGTGGGACGGCGAGGCCATCTTCGACATCGAACGCAGTGCGAGCGAACGAGATGGCCTGCGCTCGGAGGTGTACTTCGGCATCGGGTCGCTCGAGACCGACGCCGGTCGCCGCATCGAGGGTCGGAACCTCCCGACGGGGCACGTCGCGAAACCGCCGTCGGCGCATCTCGACATGGTGGCCGACATGCGCCGATTCGTACGCCAGCTCGCCTCGAGGAGTGATCCGACTCTCACGCTGGTCAGTGCCGAGATCGACGACGAGTTCCACGCCACGGTCCCCGGCGCTGTCCTGAGTCGCGCGCTTCGCACCTTCTTCGCGACCGCGGACCACGGCGGCGTCGACTGACCGAGCCCACCCGTCGACCGCGCTCGTTCGCGTCAGGCGGCGGGGAGTTGTTGGAGGTGGATGAGGATGGTGTCGATGGGGTTGGTGGGGGCGATGTCGGGTGGGCGTTCGCCGACGGGGAGGATGATGGTTCCGTCAGGGCGTTGGGTGTGGGGGCGGCCGTGGTCGTCGTGGACGATGGTGAGGCCGTCACGGTGTTTGATGCGGTTGTGGACGCCGCAGAGTGGCACGGCGTTGGTTTGGTCGGTGGGGCCTCCGGTCGACCACGGTTCGTTGTGGTCGACCTGGCACATTCGTGCGGGTAGTCGGCAGCCGGGGTAGATGCATGTGCTGGCGAGCAGGAGTGCTGCTTGTCGGGCGGGTCCGGTGAAGAGGCGTTGTTTGGTGCCGTAGTCGATGACGTGACCGTTGGAGTCGACGACGACTCGGCGGACGTGGCCGGTGAGGAGGGCCCGGAGGGCGATCATCGGGTGGATTTTCGAGCCGGTGGAGGTTTCGCAGCGGCGTTCGAGGAAGGCTTCGGGGTCGTCGAGGAGTGCTTCGGCGAGGCCGTTCATGGCGGCGTCGAGCTGTTCGCCGGTGTCGGGGTCGGCGATGATTGGTTGGTCGTCGATCATGTCGCCGGATGGGAGGGTGATGCCGGCGTGTGTGAGGACTTCGTGGGTGGAGTGGTCGTCGATGATGATCGCGACGGTCGGTTCGGGCAGGGCGCGTCCGTCGGGTGATGCGGCGGCGGCGGCGACCATGGCGATGAGGGCGTCGAAGCGTCGTTGGCCGGCGGTGCGCGGCAGCGGCCATTGTTCGGGGTCGTCGGGGTGTTCGGCGCGGCGTTGGGTGAGGTCGTGTTGGTATTCGGCTTCGACGAATGCTTCGAACACCGCGACGAGTTGGGTGGCTTGGATCGGGTCGCCGCCGGAGGCTTCGATGACGACTTCGCCGTTGAGGTCGACGACGCGTGCGTCGCGTGATTCGACGGCGTCGGCGAGGTCGGCGAACGCGCCGTCGGTGTCGAGTTGTTCGATCAGGGCGTCGATGTCGCCGCGGAACTCGGCGTAGGAACGGTGTTCGGCGAGTTCGACGAGGACGTCGACGATCGTGCCGAGCAGGTTCGCGATGCGCGGGTTCTGGAAGATGCGGCCGATCTGGAGGGCGTGGTCGGTCGAGAACCGTCCGGCGGCGAGGGCCTCGCCGATGGTGGGGTGGGTGTCGAGGAGGCGGGCGAGGGCTCGGTCGCGGCCGATGGTGCCGTCACCGCAGTCGAGTTCGCTTCGGAGCCAGCCGGCCGACGATCGGTGGGTGATGCGGTAGATGCCGCGGTTCTCGGCAACGGCGATCAGGGCGGCTCGTTCGGCAGCGGCGGAGCGGGCGGCGAGTTCGTTGGCACGCAGCGCTTCGGTGATCTCGGCGTCGGTCATGCCGACCACGGTGTCGAGGACGGCCTCGAACATGGATCCATGGTAGCAGACACACGTTCGCTACAACAGCATGAAGGTGTAAAGATCGTGATAATTGGAAGCTACTTCCCCACGTACATCTTGGTGGCTTCGTGGGCGTTCGCCGGTAGGAACGAAGCATGGAGACGGCCGCCGAACGCTTCGACCTGCAGATCGCCCCCACGCCGGGCTGGAAGCGGCCGATCCTCGCCGTGGCGGCGTTCGCCGTCGGCTTCGGCGCCAATGACTCCCTGTCGACCGGCGGGCGTCGCGCCCGAGTGGTCGAGCGAGCGTCCGGCACCGTGGTGCACACCGAGACCGAGCCGTGGCTCACGAACGGTGAGACGGCGTTCGACTCACTCGTGAGCGATCACGCCGACGCCTCCGCCGAGGCGTTCGCCGCCCGTTGGCTCGGCTGACCTCTCGTCGCCGGCGGAGCTTCGTTCCGCCGAGTGTGCCCTCCTGGCGTCAGGCCACTGCGAGCCCAACGATCTGGTTTCGATCGAAGAACACGGCGGCCACTCCAACCGGACTCGGTTGCGGCCTCAGTTGGCCTCGATGACCGTGCAGGGGAACGACTGACCGATGGTCAGGCCGCTGTTCGACTGGCCGCCGGCCTTCGTGTAGCTGCCCCCGGCCGGGATGAAGGCGTCCCAGTCGTCGCCGCTGAGGGTCACACTCGTGGCATCGCTCGCCGCGACGGTGGCGTTGTGCCAGCCGCCGAGCGGAACCTCGCCGGTGGTGATTCTCACCTTCCAGCTGGCGAGGTCGACCGTGCCCTTGTTCGTCACGGTCAGGCTCACGGCGCCACTGTCCTTCCACCAGATGCTGGTCGTGTCGAGCGAGCAGGTCACGGCGTCGAGGTCGGGCTCTGGCGTGACGTCGGTGCACGAGAAGGTCTGGCCGGCCGACAGACCGCTGCCGCTGAGCTGGCCGCCGGTCGTGATCGCCGCGCCGACTGCGATGGTCCCGTTGTGGCGGGCGTTCGAGACGATGGTCGAGGTGCCCGATGCGACGGCGGTGGCGTTCCAGGTCCGCAGCGCATACCCCTTCGTGTCGACCTCGACCGCCCAGGTGCTCACGCGGCGATCGCTGTCGTTGGTGACCTTCAGGGTCACGTTGGCGCCGCTGCTCCATGCGTCGGTCACCGTGAGAACGCAGGCCGTGCCGGCCGGCACCGGCTTCGCCGGAGCGACCGTGGTCGTGGGTGCCGCGGTCGTGGCGGGTGCTGCGGTCGTGGTGGGTGCTGCGGTCGTGGTGGGTGCTGCGGTCGTGGTGGGTGCTGCGGTCGTGGTGGGCGCGGCGGTGGTCGGGGCCGCGGTCGTGGTCGGGGCGGTCGTCACGGGCACAGCGGTCGTCGATGAGGCGACGGTCGTCGTGCTGCCGTCGGCGCGGACGACCCGGTAGGTGGTGTTCTCGACGACGACGTCGTGCAACTCCGATGCCTCGCGCAACAGGCCGGCCGACACGAGTTCGTCCTCCTCGGCGTAGTGGCCGAACTGCGCGGCGTAGGCCTCCTGCGCCGTCTCGATCGTGCGCTCGTCGGCGGCGATCGTCGCCGCCTGCGCGTCGTCTGATCCGCCCCGAACGGCGAAGACCACGATGGTGGCCAGGATCCCGAGCACGGTGATGACCACCAGCATCTCGATGAGCGAGAACCCGCGATCGCTCGAGGTGGTGGGGGAGGGCTGCGTCGTCATGGTTGCAGCATCCCCACTTTGCATCGATTTTAAACTCTTAACGCAATCTCTTGATTATCGCTTGACGAACGAGAACCCGGCTGCGCAAGCGCGCCCCCGGCGCTACAGGGAGTAGACCCTCGACGCCGTGCCGCGGAACAACTCGTCCTGTTCGGCGTCGGTGAACTCGTCGGCGATCTTCTTGAAGGCGTTCCACACCGTTCGGTACGACAGCGAGAACCGATCGACCGGGAAGTTCGACTCGAACATGCAGCGCTCGGGGCCGAAGCACTCGATCGTGTGCAGGTAGTGAGCCCGCTGCGCGGCCACGAACTCGTCACTCGTCGGCGGACGTTCGGCCGCATGCCAGCCGTACCCGTTGTCGGGCATCGCCATCCCGCCGAGCTTCGCCACCACGTTCGGGCACTCGGCGATGTCGGCGATGTCGACCTTCCACTGCTCGAAGATCTCCTCGCGGTGGTCGGCCCACGGACCGACCCCGAGCGGTGTCCCGAAGTGATCGAGCACCATCGTCGTGCCCGGCGTCGCACGAGCGAGCTCGAGAAAGTCGCGGTTCTGGTCGTGGTAGTGCCACGAGTCGTAGGTGAACCCGCGCTGGCCCAGCCGGGCGACACCTCGTCGGAAGTCGGGCTGGTGGGCCAGGTCGGCCGGTGCGCGCCCCGGGATGCGGAGTGCCTCGGGTCGGCTGCACGAGGCGAGGGCGTGGCGGACGCCCTTGAAGAGGCCGCCACCGGCGTCGACGTGGAGATCGAGGAGTTCGTCGAGATCGTCGCGCCGCAGATCGATGCTGGCGACGATGCCGCCGATCAGCCCGGTCGTATCGGCGGCAGCCTCGGCGGCCACGAAGCGGGTCTCGCCCAACGACTGAAGGTGTGGTTCGGCCTCGTGGTCGTAGCACGAGTGGCACTCGATGAACACCGTCCGCTCGATGTGGTGACCGTCGCCGGCGTCGGCATGCAGATCGGCCATGCCGTACGGGATCGCGCCGTCGGGCTTCCACAGGTGATGGTGCGGATCGACGATCGGGCGGTCGGGGTCGATCACGTCCTCCACCACCTGGTCGAACCATTCCTGTGTGCCGGGAGCCGCTGCGGTCATCCGCCGATGCTGCCAAGCCGGTCCACGCCCGAACGTGTCGGAGCGACGCCAGACTGGGCGCATGCTCCCCGACGAGGCCCGCTCCGCGCTCGACCGATGGTTGGCGGTCCACGACGAGGTGGCGCCGGGCGTGATCGAGGGGCTCTACGCCGTCGGTTCGCTGGCCCTCGACGATTGGCAACCCCGCTCCGACATCGACATCGTCGCGTTCACCGCCGACCCTGCCACCGACGACGACGCTGTCCTCCTCCGCGAGGCGCACGACGTGGCGACGGCCGAACTCGACCGGTCGATCGACGGGCCCCGCCTGGCGTGGGGTGACGTCACCGTCGCACCGATCTCGCTCCACCGACCGTGGTCGCTCGACGGCGAGTTCCGCCACGACGGTGACTGCTTCGAGATCAATCCGATCACCTGGTACACGTTGGCCGTCCACGGCGTCGCCGTTCGCGGCCCAGACCCGGCGGCGCTCGGGGTGGTCACCGACGTCGACGACCGCCGGATGTTCGTGCGCGACAACGTCGGCACGTACTGGAAGCAGGTGGCGGAGACGATCAACGCGGCAGCCGACGACCCCGAACGATCGCAGTTCGACGCCGAGGTCACCGAGTGGTGCGTGCTCGGCATCGCCCGCATGTTCGCCACGTATCGAACCGGCCGTGTGTTCTCGAAGTCGGCGGCGGGGGAGTACCTCGTCTCGGAAGCGCCGGAGTACGGGCCGCTCGTCGACCACGTACTCGCCATCCGTCAGGCCCCCGAGGCGCTCGAGCCGGTCGACCGGGCGACGGCGGCCGCCACGGCGGCGCTGCTCGACCGGGTCGTGTTCACCATCACCGGCTGACCGGGCGCGATCTAGGATCAGCGCTGGCATGACGACCGGACCGTTGCAGCGATGAGCCCGAACTCGTACGGGATCGGGATCGACATCGGCGGGACGACGACCCGTGTGGTCGTGTTCGACCACGCCGACCGGGCCGTCCACCACGACGTGGCCCCGACGGTGCCCGGCCCCGAGCCGCTCGTCGACGATTTGACATGTCGCGTCGCCGCCGCGATCGAGGCATCGCCGTCGCGACCGTCCACCATCGGGATCGGGATCCCCGGGACGGTGCGAGACGGTGTCGTCGCGATGGCGCTCAACGTCGGCATCGACGGCAAGCTCGATCTCGCCGGCCGACTCGCCGATCGGACGGCGTTGCCGGTCAGGGTGGAGAACGATGTCAACGCCGCGGCGCTCGGTGCATGCACGGCGCTGTTCGCCCCCGACTCGAGCTTGACCTACCTCAGCATCGGCACCGGCGTCGCTGCCGGCACGGTCGTCGCCGGCGACATCGTCCGGGGAGCGGTCGGCGCAGCCGGCGAGCTCGGTCACGTACCCCTGCCCGGCCGAGTCGAGCGGTGTGTCTGTGGGCAGTCCGGTTGCATCGAGGCGATCGCGTCCGGTCGTAGCGTCATCGCCCGCATGCGCGCCGAGGGACTCGACGGTGCCGTCGTCGAACTGTTCGAGACGGCGGATGGCTCCGGTGTCGCAGCCGAGACGGCGGCTCAGATCTGCGGCGACATGGTCGGCGCGCTCGGTTGGGCGGTGCAGCTCGCCGTGCTCATGAACGATGTCGAACACATCGTCCTCGGCGGGGGCGTTGCGGTCGCGCTCGGCGATCGCCTCGCCGACGCGGTCCGGTCCGATCTGGCCGAACGTGAGCGGCGGGCACCGTTCCTGCGTGAGATCGACCTGTCGGGACGCGTGCGTGCCGCTGTGCCGGGTATCGAGCTCGGTGCCTTGGGCGCTCACCGCTCCGCGCTCATGACCGTCGGGAGTGAGCGGTGACGGCTGCCGGAACACTCTGGTCGTCGTACGACGACATCGCCCGCAGGGTCACACTCCGATTCGAGGCGGCGATCGACCTCGATGCCGGCTGGCAGCTCGCCTTCACGTCGCTGCAACAGCTGACCCCGATCGACAGCGACGCAATCGAGCTCGTCGAACAGCTGGCCAGCTATCACCTCGTCACCGCCTCGGAGCCGGCCTCGCTCGCCGCCGGAGCCTCGTGGGCGATCGGTGAGTGCGAGGTCAGCCATCAGGCCCGCCATGCCAACGACGGCCCGGCATCGTCGTACGTCGTGACGGCGGACGGTTCGACGATCGCGGTCGACGTCGTCCCGATGACGGGCCCGCCGGCGCTCGCAACCGCTCGGCCGAGCGTGCACGACCTCCAGTTGGGCGACACGCCGGACGATCGCCCGGCACTGCTGCCGTACCCGTCGCACGTGGCGGTCACCGACGACACGAGAACGTCGACGACGACGGCTCGCCTCGCCGCGTTCGACGATGGCGCCGATGTCGCGTGGCGAGCGACCGAAGCGCTCACGACCCGTCGCGGCCGGCCCGTCCTGACCGATGACGGGATCGCCACGGTGTCGGCCCGTCTCGACGCCCGGTTGGGGGCGTCGGCCTACCGCATACTCGTCGACGGCACGTCCGTCGAGGTGACCGCGGGTGACATCGACGGTTTCCGGTACGCGTTCGTCACGCTCGCGCAGTGGTTGCCGTGCGGTCTGCCCGCCGCAGCGCGTGTCGTCGACCGGCCCCGGTACGCATGGCGTGGCGTCCATCTCGACGTCGCCCGTCAGTGGTTCGAACCCGACGTGGTCGAGCGTCTGATCGACGATGCGGCGTGGCGCAAGCTGTCGCGAGTCCACCTCCACCTGACCGACGACGAGGCCTGGCGGCTCCCGGTACCGGCCCACCCGGTGCTGACCGAGATCGGTGGTCGGCGTGGCCACGGCCTGCCGGTGCCACCCCTGCTGGGCTCGGGCGCCGATCCCACCGGGCGCGGCTACACGCCCGACGAGATCGGTCGCTGGGTGCGGCGCGCCGACGAGTTGGGTGTCGTGCTCGTCCCCGAGATCGACCTGCCCGGCCATCTGCATGCCGCACTGGTGGCGATGCCGCAGCTGCGCGACCCCGACGACACCTCGGCGGCCACGAGCGTGCAGTACTTCGTCGACAACGTGCTGGTGCCCGGCGCCCCGGCGACCCGGCGGTTCATCACCGACGTCGTCGACGCGGTCGCCGAGCTCTTCCCGTCGTCACCGTGGATCCACGTCGGCGGCGACGAGGTCCCCGACGGTGCGTGGAGCGGTTCGCCGATCGCCCGCGAGTGGGCGCGTGCGAACGGCCTGTCGACGACGAACGAGATCGAGGCGGCCATCCACCGCGAGGTCGTCGAGGCGATCCGCGAACGAACCGGTCGCGCTGTGGGCGCCTGGGAGGAAGCGGCGCGCACGAGGGGTGCCGTGCCGGGTGACGGGTACGTCGTCGGCTGGCAGTCGATCGACATCAATCGCGAACTCGCTGCCCGCGGCTTCGACGTCGTCATCGCTCCGGGTCAGGCCTACTACCTCGACATGGCCGAGAACAGTGCGTGGGAGACCCCGGGCATGAGTTGGGCGGGCGCGACATCGCTGGCCGACGTGTGCGCGTTCGACCCCGAGTCGGGCTGGTCGCCCGCCGAGCGCGCCCACATCGTCGGGCTCCAGGCGTGCCTGTGGACCGAGTACGTCCACGACGAGGCAGCGATCCGCGATCGCTTGTTTCCGAGGCTGGATGCGATCGCCGAGCGTGCATGGACCGGCTCCATCGTCGGCGGGCCGTCGTCGGTCGACCGCCGCTCCGCAGCCATCCGCTGAGCGGCACGTAGGGTGGCGCCATGACCGGTGGACGCACGTTCGTGGTGCTCGACGTCGGCGGGACGACGGTGACGGTCGCCCGTGTCTCGGCGTGCCGGATCGACGGTGACCCGACCACCGTGTCGAGCCGCCAGTCCGAGCCGGCCGCCTCGATCGTCGGGCACTTCGTGTCCCTGATCGCCGACGTCGTCACGAACGAGACGAGCTCGGTCGTCGTGGCGATGCCCGATCCGTTCGACTTCGAGGCCGGGGTATCCCACATGGAGCACAAGTTCGCGGCGCTGCGCGGCGTCGACCTCGGTGCCGAGCTGCGAGCCCGCACGGGGCTCGAGCCGTTCTTCGTGCACGACGCCGCAGCCGCAGCGGTCGGTATGTGGGTCGAGCAGGGGCGCCCCGTCGGCAATGTCGGGGCCGTCACGCTCGGCACCGGGGTCGGCTCGGCGCTGTTGATCGACGGTGTGCCACAGCCGGGCCACGACGATCTGTGGGCCACGCCCTATCTCGACGGCACGTTCGAAGACGTCGTGAGCACACGTGGCCTGCGAGCCGACCATGCAGCGCGCTCCACCGACGACGTGAACGTCGCCGAGATCGCCGTGCGAGCGTCACACGGCGACGAGTCGGCCGTGGCGGCGCTGCACTGGTACGGCCATCATCTCGGTCTCGGCATGGCCCGCTATTTCCACGTGGCCGCTCCCGACGTGATCGCACTGTCCGGTGGCATCACCGGAGCCTGGCCGCAGTTCGTCGAACCGATGACCGCGAGCTACGTCGACCACGGTGGTACCGGGCGGCTGGTCCGATCGACCGCCGAGTATCCGGCGTTGATCGGTGCGGCGGCGCTCGCCGAAGCCCGTCCCGTCTGACCTGCATGCCAGAATCGCCGACGATGCCACCGTCGAACGCACCCCTCCTCGCCGCCGGACCGGAAGTCGTGGCGATCCCGGGTCCGAGCGTGATGCCCGCTCGCGTCCTCAACGCGATGCACCGCTCGATGCCCGACATCTACGCCGGAGACCTGACCGATGTCATCGACGAGGTGTTCGATGCGCTGCCGGCGATCGCCGGCACGACGAGCCGGGCGTTCGTCCCGATCGGCAACGGTCACGCCGGGTGGGAGATGGCGCTGTCGAACACCCTGTCGCGCGGCCAACTCGTGCTCGTGCTCGACTGCGGCCGGTTCGCCGCGATCTGGGGCGAGATGGCCGAGTTCAACGGGCTCCGCGTCGAGACGATCACGGCCCCGTTCGGTCGGGCGATCGACCCGGCCGTCGTCGAAGAACGGCTCGCCGCCGACACCGGCCACGAGATCGCAGCGGTGCTCACGGTCCATGTCGACACGGCGTCGTCGGTGCGCAACGACATCCCGGCGATCCGGTCGGCGATCGATGCGGCCGGCCACCCGGCGATGTTCATGGTCGACTGCATCGCCTCGATGGGCTGCGAGCGGTTCGAGATGGACGCATGGAGGGTCGACGTCACGATCTCGGCCAGCCAGAAGGGGCTGATGACGCCACCCGGACTCGCCATGGTGTGGGCCGGCCCGAAGGCGTTGGCCGCCCACGAGTCGGCCGACCTGCGCACGCGGTACTGGGACTGGACGTACCGCACCGAGGACGGCCCGTACTACCTCCGCTTCTGCGGCACGCCGCCGGTGTCACACCTGTTCGGCCTCCGCGAGGCGCTCCGCATGATCGACGAGGAAGGCCTCGAGGAGCGCTACGCCCGACACGTCCGCCTCGCCGACGCAGTCCGGGCTGCGGTGCGTGCCTGGTCGACCGAGGGCGGTCTCGGGTTCACGGCGGCTGTCGCGGAACAGCGCTCGCACGCCGTCACGTCCATCCGGACCGGGTCGATCGACGCCGATGCGCTGGCCCACCGTTGCCGCGATCAGTTCGGTGTGACCCTCGGTGTCGGGATCGGCGGTGAACCCGGCACCTCGTTCCGCATCGGCCACATGGGCCACGTCAACGCGCCGATGGTGCTGGGCGTGCTCGGCGCCATCGAGTCGGCGCTCGCCGACCTCGGCGCCCCGACGGCCGGCTCGGGCGTGGCCGCGGCGAGTGCGGCGATCGCCGCCGCCGGCCACGACGGGTGAACGTCCGCGTTCAGATGTGACGGACGTCGTCGCTCCGCCCCTTCACCGATCGTTCATCTTCGTCTAGCGTTCGTGCCCATCGAGGGGGCAACGATCGACGTCACGTTCTACGGGGTCCGGGGGTCCACCCCCTGTCACGGTCCCGAGGTCTCGCGCTACGGCGGCAACACGTCGTGCGTCGCCGTCGACGTGCCCGGACACGACCCGATCATGTTCGATCTCGGCACCGGATCGCGTTACCTCGGCGTCGAGCGCAGCACCGAGGGCTTTCACGCCGACTGTTTCGTCAGCCACCTCCACTGGGACCACATCCAGGGCCTGCCGTTCTTCCCGCCGCTCCTCGCCCCCGGGAACCGGCTCGACCTGTATGCGCCCCGTCCCGAACGCCACGAGTCGGTGGCCGACGTGATCGACACGATCCTCTGTCCGCCCCTCTTCCCGGTCGGTGTCGCCGACCTGCCCGGCGAGGTGGTGTTCCACGATCTCGGCAACGACGAGGTGCGCATCGGCGACGTCACGGTGACGAGCCGGTACATCCCGCACATCGGGCGCACGCTCGGGTACCGGGTCGACTGGAACGGCATCTCGGTCGCGTACCTGAGCGATCATCAGCAACCCGGCGTCGACGTGTACGACATGTGCCCCGGCGTCGAGGCGCTGTGCCGAGATGTCGACCTGCTGATCCACGACGCCCAGTACACCCGCGACGAGTTCATCCAGCGTTCGACGTGGGGTCACTGCACGATCGACTACGCGATCTGGACCGGCAAGGCCGCCGGCGCCAAGCAGGTCGCTTTGTTCCACCACGACCCGATGCACGACGACCGCATGCTCGATCAGGTCGCCTCGGTGTGCGGACGTCACTGCACCCCCAACGTCGTGGTCGCTCGCGAGGGGCTCACGATCCAACTCGGCGCGTGAACACCGTCGGCATCGTCGCCTCGGTGCTGCTCGGCGCCGTGTTCGTGGTCGCCGGCGCCTCCAAGCTCGCCGCGGGGGAGCAGTGGCGCACGGACGCCCGCAACCTCGGCGCCCCCGACGTCGCCGCCGTGGCGGTGCCGTGGATCGAACTCGTCATCGGTGCCTTGCTGATCGTCCAGCTCTGGGTGCCGTGGCCGGCGGTGGCGGCCGCGCTGATGCTCGTCGCCTTCTCGGCCCTGCTCGCCGTGCGCATGCGCGACGGCGATCGCCCCTCGTGTGCGTGTTTCGGCCAGTGGTCGGCGTCACCCATCGGCCCCGCCCACCTCGCCAGGAACGCCGCCTTCCTCACCCTCGCCGCCCTCGCCACGTTTGCGTGAACAAACTGCGGAACTATTCCGCAGTTTGTTCACGCCTTCGTCCGGGTCGGGCGTCAGGGGGTGGTGGGTGCGGTGGTGGTGAGGATGAAGGCGAGTGATCGCGACTCGTCGCGCCAGGCTTCGTAGCGGCCGCTGGGGCCGGCGTGTCCGGCGCCCATCTCCGTTCGGAGCAGGAGCGGCACATCGTTCGTCCGGACGTCTCGCAGCTTGGCGGTCCACTTGGCCGGCTCGTGATAGCTGACCCGCGGGTCGTTCAGGCCGGCCGTGATGTAGAGGGCCGGGTACGCGGCGGCGACCGTGTTGTCGTACGGCGAGTACGACGCCATGTACGACGCGAACGGCTCCGACCGCGGGTCGCCCCACTCCTCCCACTCGGTGACCGTGAGCGGGAGCGACGGATCGCTCATCGTGGAGACGACGTCGACGAACGGCACTTCGGCAACGGCGGCGGCGAAGGCGTCCGGGCGCATCGTGATGCAGGCACCGACGAGCAGACCGCCGGCGCTGCCGCCGCGGATGGTGAGCCGATCGGGTGCGGCGACCTTCGTCTCGACCAGGTGGTCGCGGACGGCGAGGGTGTCGGTGAACGTGTTGCGCTTGTGGAGCAGCTTGCCGTCGAGATACCAGTTGCGGCCGAGTTCGCCGCCGCCACGCGGGTGGGCGAGTGCGAACACGACGCCACGGTCGAGCAGTGAGAGGCGAGCGACCGAGAACCACGGCGGCATCGACGCCTCGTACGACCCGTACGCGTAGATGCAGGTGGGTGCCGTGCCGTCGAGCGGCGTGTCGACGTGGCGGACGATGTCGACCGGCACCTCGGTACCGTCGTCGGCTGTCGCCCAGAGACGCTGCGACACGTAGGCCTCGAGATCGACGTTGGGGGTCGGCACCTGCTTGACGACGGTGACGTCGCCGGTCGTGACGTCGACGTCGATCACCCGACCCGGCGTGGTGAGCGACTGATGGCTCAGCCGGAGCGTCGTGGTGTCCCACTCCTCGTTCGGGCCGAACTCGACGTCGTGGGGTTCGGGGTCGATGGCCAGCACCGTCTGATCGCCGGACCGTGTCACGACGCGCACCTGCGGCTGGCCGTGACGCCACTCGTGCAGCGCGAGGTGGCCGGCGAACGGCTCGATCCCCGTGATGCGTCGCCCTGGTTCGTGACCGATCAACTCCGACCAGTCGCCCGGCGCATCGATCGGCGCCTCCATCACCCGGAAGTCGACGGCGTCGTCGTTCGTCAGGATGACGAGACGATCGCCCCAGTGGTCGACGTGGTACTCCATGTCGGCGGCCCGCGGACGGATCAGCAGCGGCTCGGCGGTCGGGTCGCTCGCAGGGATCAGCAGCGATTCCGACGACAGCTTGCTGCCGGACTGGATCACGATCCACTCGCCGCTCCGGGTGCTGCCGATGCCGACGAAGAAGCGCTCGTCGTCGTCCCGGTACACCTCGACGTCGTCGTCCTGTGCCGTGCCGACCCGGTGCCGCATCACCCGGTACGGGCGCTCCTGCTCGTCGGGCATCACGTAGAACAGGTGGTCGGCGTCGGCCGACCACGCCACGCCCGCCCACGTCGAGTCGTGCAATTCGTCGGCCAGATCGTCGCCGGTGTCGAGGTCGCGGATGCGGAGGGTGTAGTGCTCGGCGCCCGTGACATCGGCCGACCAGGCGAGGCGGCGATGGTCGTTGCTGACCTCGAAGGCGCCGAGGTCGAAGAACTCGTGTCCGTCGGCCTCCGCGTTCTGGTCGAGCAGGACGAACTCGGTGGCGGTGGCAGCAGAACGCCCGCGGCAGTGAATCGGGTAGCTCTGCCCCTCGACGGTGCGGCCGGAGTAGAACCATTCGCCGAACGGCACCGGAGCCGCCTCGTCGGTTTCCTGCACGCGCGACTTGATCTCGCCGAACAGCGTGTCGAGCAGTTCCCGGCGCTCGGCGAACCACCCGTCGGCGTAGCTGTTCTCGGCCTCGAGGTAGGCGATCGTGGCCGGGTCGTCGCGTTCTCGCAGCCACGCGTACGGGTCGTCGACCGCGCCGGTCGGGCGCTGCCAGGTGTGAGGACGTCGTTCCGCTCGGGGTTCGTTCACCCGGAGCAGGCTACGGCCTGGGAGCGCATCGACTCGGCGCTCTAGCGTGGCCGCCATGAGCAGGTTCGACGTCGTCGTGGTGGGCAGTCTCAATCTCGATCTGGTGGCGCGGGCGACGCGCCTGCCCGGGCCGGGCGAGACGGTGAACGGTTCGACGTTCGCCGAAGTCCCCGGTGGCAAGGGGCTGAACCAGGCCGTGGCGGCTGCCCGCGCCGGGGCGCGCGTCGCCATGGTCGGAGCGGTCGGCGACGACAACGCCGGCGACGTGCTCCGGAGCGTGCTCGCCGGCGACGGCATCGACGCCGCCGGCCTGTCGATCGTGTCGGGTGTGCCGACCGGCCGCGCCCTGATCGGCGTCGACGACGCCGCCGAGAACTCGATCATCGTCGTGCCGGGAGCAAACGCCCACGTGACGCTCGGTGAGGTGCCGGCGTCGAGCGTGGTGATCGCACAGCTCGAGATCGATCCGGCCCTCGTCGCCGAGGCATTCCGGACCGCCAAGGCGGCCGGGGCGACGACCGTGCTCAATCCGGCGCCCGCCGAGAACGTCACCGACGAGGTGCTCGCACACTGCGACATCGTCATCCCGAACGAACACGAACTCGAGCTGCTCGGTGGCGCCGAACGACTCGCCGAACTCGGTGTCACGACGCTCGTCGTCACGCTCGGCGCGGCGGGTGCCGACCTCGTCGAGGCGGGCAGCGACCCGGTCCGCATCGACCCGTTCCCCGTCGCCCCGGTCGACACGACCGGCGCCGGCGACGCGTTCTGTGGAGCGCTGTCGGCGCGTCTCGCCGCCGGAGACGAACTGCCCGACGCACTGCGCTTCGCCGCCGCGAACGGCGCCTTGGCGACCACGGTGGCCGGGGCGGTGCCGTCGCTCCCGACCGCCGACCGGACCCGCGCCCTGATCGAAGGACGTCCGGTGCCACCGCCCGCCGACGCCGACGCCGTACGCTCGCCCGCCGACACCGCAGCGGCCTATCTCGCCGCCTTCGCGACCGGCGAGCCCGAGCAGGTGGCGGCGAACGTCACCGACGACTTCGTCAACGATCACGCCTCCGCACTCGGCTCGGGCTGCGAGGGCATCGACGAGTACCGCCGACGTCTCCCCGGATTCCTCGGGTCGTTGCCCGGCCTGCGCTACGACGTCGAGCAGCTGATCGTCGACGGCTCGAACGTCGCCGCGCCGTATCGGCTCACGGCCACGAGCGACGGCAAGCCGGTCGAGATCCGTGGCGTGATGGTGATCGAGACCCGCGACGGCAAGGTCGCCAAGCGCACCGACTACTGGGACGCCCTCACCTTCCTCCGCCAAACCGGCCAAGCCTGACCCCATTCGTCGGGATGATCGGGACTTGCGGCCCTGCTGCCCTCTGGTTACCCGGTGGTAACTTGAGGGTGTGGGAATTCCGCTCCGACACGTGACCCTGCACGGGCACGACGTGACGTACCGGCTGGCCGAGGCCGGCTCCGACCGTCCGACGTTGCTGCTCATCCATGGGCTCGCCGGCAACTCGCGCACCTGGAAAGACGTCATGCCGGCCCTGGCCGACGACTTCTCGGTCCTGGCGCCCGACCTGCTCGGGCACGGCGAGTCGGCCAAGCCGATGGGCGACTACTCCCTCGGCGCGTTCGCAAGTGGACTGCGCGACCTGCTCGCCAAGCTCGATATCGGTTCGGTGTCGGTGATCGGCCACTCGCTCGGCGGTGGGGTCGCGATGCAGCTCGCCTATCAGCACCCCGATCTGGTCGATCGGCTCGTGCTGATCGGCAGCGGCGGACTCGGGCGCGAAGTCAGCTGGATCCTCCGACTCCTCACGTTGCCCGGCGCCGAGTACCTCATGCCGCTGTTCTTCCCGCCGATGGTCGTCGACGGCGGCAACGAGGTCGGCAAGGCGATCCACGACCGCGGTTGGAGCGTGCCGCACTTCGGCGAGATGTGGCGGGCCTACGCCTCACTGAGCCAGGCCGAGAATCGGCGAGCGTTCGTCAAGACGATCCGGTCGGTGATCGACCCGGGTGGCCAGACCGTGAACGCGACCGACCGGCTGTACCTCGCCGCGGCCATGCCGACGCTCATCGTCTGGGGCGACC
Organism: Ilumatobacter fluminis; assembly: GCF_004364865.1. Classification (NCBI taxonomy): domain Bacteria; kingdom Bacillati; phylum Actinomycetota; class Acidimicrobiia; order Acidimicrobiales; family Ilumatobacteraceae; genus Ilumatobacter; species Ilumatobacter fluminis. The sequence goes on along the minus strand of NZ_SOAU01000001.1, from coordinate 3,269,192 downwards.
AGGACGGCATCATCCCCGTCCAGCACGCGTACGCCGCCCATGAGGCGATCCCGCACAGCCGACTCGAGATCCTGGAGGGTTGCGGCCACTTCCCGCACGTGCAGGAGCCCGAGCATCTGGTCGAGGTGATCCGGGAGTTCGTGAAGACGACCAGTCCACTCGAGGGCGGCCTGCGTCCGTTCCGCGACGCCCTTCGCAGCGCCTGACGCGGCCCGTCAGGTGGCGACGAGGGCGGCGAGGCGGCGGCGCCATTCGACCGAGGCCTTGTCGGCCTGGACGCTGGCGGTCGCCTGTTGGTCGAGGGGCAGGACGCCGGGCACGCGTTCGAGCATGAACTTGTCTTCGGCTCCGATGCGTCGGTCGAAGGTGATGATCTCCTCGGCCGGCACGCTGAAGTCGTCGTTGCGCCACACCACGAACGTGAAGTACGACGTGGTGTCGTCGATCGGGGTCGAGCACAGCAGGATGATGTGGTCGAGGCCCGTCTCGTAGTGGATCGTGCTGCGGACCGTGAACGGCAGGTGCATGCCGGTGCTCATGCGGCGATGGACCGTGTCGCCTTCCTGCCCCGATGACTGGGCGCCGCCCTTGTCGTTGCCGACTTCGACCTCGTAGGCGTACCCGTACCAGCCGTCGTCGAGTTCGTCGAGGTCGATCTTCGGCACCTCGAACAGGTCGTCGTTGCCGAACGTGTCGCGGTGGACCCAGCCGAAGTGGGCGATGTCGAGGAAATTGTCGGTCATGCGCGTCGCCGATGTCTGCCACACGTCGACGCCGGTGTTGATCCGGCGGTACTCGGGATTCGAGTCGTACGAGATCATCGGGATGTCGCCGTGCGGCTCGGCCGGGCACAGCCACACCAACCCGTACGCCTCCTGGGCGTTGATCGCCGGCAGGTGCGCCTTCGGAGGCACCGGCTTGCCCTGGCCCGACGACGGCACGAGCACGCACGTGCCCTCGGCGCCGAACGTCCAGCCGTGGTACGGGCAGGTGAGGCAGCCGTCGGCCACGGTGCCGATGCTGAGGGGCGACTCGCGGTGGGTGCAGCGATCGGGGGCGGCGACCACCCGACCGTCGGGGCCGCGCCACACGACGTACTCCTCGCCGAGCAGCTTCACGCCGATCGGCGTTTCGTCACCCGGGACGCCGAGATCGGTCGACTCGGCGACGGGGTACCAGTGGTGGCGGAGTGCTCCGTGTTCGATCAGCATGGGGTCCTCATCATTCGTCTCGATCACTCGGATCGACCCTTCGACGCTCGAGCATCGGAATGGTCTGATGGTCTAACCATAACGCACGGGTGGGGCCACGGTCGAGCGGAGGGCGTCGATCAGTCGTCGCACGGTGGGACGGTCGATGCCGACGCCGAGGAGCACGACGGCGTCGTCGTCGACGGGGAGTCTGGCGGCCATACCGCCCGCTTCCACCGACGTCGCGGCGTCACCGGCGACCTCCCCGACGATCAACGCTGTGGTGACGTGGCGGGCCGTGCCGACGCCGACCGACGTGGAGCCCGCCTCGGCCAGCGCGCCGAGCAACTCGTCGTGGTGGAACAGTGCCCGGCCGCCGCGCTCGACCCGCAGCGACGTCTCGATGGTGCCCGGCGCCTCGCCCGACCGGCCGAGCGAGTACTCCTCGACCAGTTCGCACGTGGCCTCCTCGGCGAGGTCGACCCGGGTCGTCGCCCGGTGATTGGAGCCACGGACCGTGATCGTGGGTTCCGGAGCCAGCACGAGCCGGCCGCCGGCTCCGACGGCGACCGTGGTCGTCATCGACGACACGGCGGGCGTCGGTGCCGGCCAGACGAGCATCGCGCCGATCGAGCCGATCGACGCCGTCGCCTCCGAGCCGATCACGACGTCGAGCTCGAGCTCATCACCGCCGACCGGCGACGCAGCGGTCGCGGCGAGCATGATCCTGTCGCCACAGCGCCTGACGGCGAACGGGGGCTCTGCCGTCCGATCGACGACCTCGTCGCGGCCGTGGCGGCGCTCGACGCGGATCCGAGCGGCGGCGCGCACTACGCGGCGTTCCGTACCGCGAGCAGGCTGCGGATCCAGTCGGCGACCGGGCCCGCCGCCACGTCGCCGACCATCGACGTGAGTACGACCGGGCCGCCCGATCGCCGTTCGACGGCATCCGCGTACATCCGGTCGACGTCGGAGCCGACGTGCGGAGCGAGGTCGACCTTGTTGATCACGAGCAGATCGGCGAGGGCGACGCCGGGCCCGCCCTTGCGCGGGACGTCGTCGCCGCCTGCGGTGTCGAGGACGAAGATCTGGGCATCGACGAGGCCGCTCGAGAAGATCGCGGTCAGGTTGTCGCCGCCGGACTCGACCAGGGTGACGTCGACCGGACCGTGCCGGGCCTCGAGCTGTTCGACGGCGTCGAGGTTGGCGGCGATGTCGTCACGAATGGCGGTGTGCGGGCAACAACCCGTCTCGACCGCCATGATGCGCTCCTCGGGCAGCACGGCGGCCGCCTTCAACGCCTGGGCGTCTTCCGACGTGAAGATGTCGTTGGTGACCACCACGAGCGACAACTCGTCGCGCAGCGAGCGGCAGAGTTGGCCGACGAGCGTGGTCTTCCCGCAGCCGACCGGGCCGCCGATGCCGATCCGCAGGGCTCGACCCCGCGGGAGCGGCTTCGACGCGGTGATCGATCGGTCGGGGAACAGTTCGCCGTCGGGATGGTGCGGGGGCATGGGGTTCTCCGGGTTCTGGTCGTGGGTGGGGCGTGTCAGGCGACGAACAGGCGGGCGTCGAGCGATCCGTGGTGTTCGCCGAGGATCTCGGTCAGGAGCCCACCCGATGCAGGCAGGTGGGCGGGGTCGTCGACGAGCCAGGGTTCGTCGACGAGTGCGGTCGCGGCAGCCGTTTCGGTGGCTTCGGCCTGCACGGCGGCGACCTCGATCGGGTCGAGGCCGAGCAGCCGGACTCCGGCCGTCGCGACCGCGCCGGCGAGATGGTGGAGCGCCAGCACCGCGGCATCGACCGGTCGGGCGCCGGCCGACGCTGCGGCGGCGCCCAGCGCGATCGGTTGGTGCGGGCCACCGGGTGTCGCGGCGACCTCGGCCAGCGCCGCCGACGGCCACGTTCGAGACGCCACTCGCACGAGCTGCCGCCCCAGCCGCCGACTCGCGTCGCGCAGGTAGGGCGAGGGCATCCGAGCCGAGTACTCCCGGTCGGTCGCGGCCAGGTCGGATGGGGTCAGACCCCAACCGACAGGTCGGCGGCCTTCCGCATCGATGAGATGTCGGTTGGGGTCTGACCCCATCCGACAGGTGAAGGCCGTGAACGCGGCGTCGGTCCGGCCGGTGGTGGCGAGTCGTGCCCGTAGGTAGCGGTCGAGCGACTCGACATCGCGGACGTCGCCGATCGCGACGGCCTGCTCGGTGCCGGCGGAGTGGGCGTGCCCACCGGTCGGGAACCGGGCGTCCGCGAGGAGCAGGAGGGAGGGGGCGACCATCAGAACAGGAAGTAGCGCTGGGCCATCGGCAGCTCCTCGGCGGGTGCCTCGGTGATCAGCTCGCCGTCGATCCGGACGGCGAACGTGTCGGGGTCGATGTCGATGCGCGGTGTGGCGTCGTTGAGTGGGAGGTCGGCCTTGCCGCGTGAGCGGGTGTCGGCGACCGGTCGCAGCTCGCGTGCGACCCGCAGGCGGTCGGGGAGGCCGTCGTCGAGGGCGGCCTGAGCGACCCACGACACGGAGCGACCCGGTGCAACGGCCGGTGCGGCACCGAACATCGGACGGGGCAGCTCGGGCTGCGGCGTCGGGATCGACGCGTTGGCGTCGCCCATCGTCGCCCAGGCGATCATGCCGCCCTTGAGCACGGCATGGGGACGGACGCCGAAGAAGGCCGGGTCCCACAGCACCAGGTCGGCGAGCTTGCCGACCTCGACGGAGCCGACCTCGCGCTCGAGACCGTGGGTGATCGCCGGGGCGATCGTGTACTTGGCCACGTAGCGCCGTGCGCGCAGGTTGTCCGCGGCGCCGTCGCCGGGCAGCGATCCGAGCCGTCGTTTCATGACGTGTGCCGTCTGCCAGGTGCGGATGACGACCTCGCCGATGCGGCCCATCGCCTGCGAGTCCGACCCGATGATCGAGATCGCACCGAGGTCGTGCAGGACGTCCTCGGCGGCGATGGTCGAAGGCCGGATGCGGCTCTCGGCGAACGCCAGGTCTTCAGCCACCGCCGGGTTCAGGTGGTGACAGACCATCAGCATGTCGAGGTGTTCGTCGACCGTGTTGACGGTGTGCGGCCGCGTCGGGTTCGTCGACGACGGCATGACGTTGGGGTGACTGGCCACCGTCATGATGTCGGGAGCGTGACCGCCGCCGGCGCCTTCGGTGTGGAACGTGTGGATCGATCGGCCGCCGATCGCGTCGAGCGTCGACTCGACGTAGCCCGCCTCGTTCAAGGTGTCGGTGTGGATCGCGACCTGCACGCCCGACTGGTCGGCGACGGTCAGGCAGGCGTCGATCGCCGCCGGGGTCGTGCCCCAGTCCTCGTGCAGCTTGAAGCCTGCCGCACCACCGCGCAGCTGTTCCCACATCGCCTCGTGATCGGTGGTGTTGCCCTTGCCGAGCAGCGCCACGTTCACGGGCCAGTGATCGGTCGCCTCCAGCATCCGTTCGAGGTGCCAGGCGCCGGTGACGGTCGTCGCCTTGGTTCCCTCCGCGGGGCCGGTGCCCCCACCGACGATCGACGTGATGCCGGCGGCAAGCGCCTCGTCGAACAGTTGTGGGCAGATCAGGTGGACGTGGCAGTCGATCGCTCCGGCAGTCACGATCTTGCCGTTGCCGGCGATCACCTCGGTCGACGGACCGATGACCAGTGCCGGGTCGACACCGTCCATCGTGTCGGGGTTGCCGGCCTTCCCGATGCCGACGATCCGTCCGTCGCGGAGACCGATGTCGGCCTTGACGATGCCCCAGTGGTCGAGCACGACGGCCCCGGTGATGACGACGTCGGGTGCGCCGTCGACCCGGCGCAGGGTCGACTGGCCCATGGACTCGCGGATCACCTTGCCGCCGCCGAACACGACCTCGTCGCCGCCGGCGCAGTGATCCTCGGTCACCTCGATCCAGAGGTCGGTGTCGGCCAGGCGGATGCGGTCTCCGGTGGTGGGCCCGTAGAGGGCGCGGTAGCGGGAACGATCGATCGTGCTCATGAGGCGCTCCCTGTCGTGTCGTCGGAGTTGTCGTGGGCGTCGTCGAGCGCGCCCCCGACTTCGCCTCGCAGGCCGGGGATCACACGGTTGCCGACGAAGGGGACGAGGTCGACGTCCATGGCGATGCCGGGTTCGAATCGGATGGCGGTGCCGGCGGGCACGTCGAGGCGGTGGCCGCGTGCGGCCTTGCGGTCGAACGCGAGCGCATGGTTGGCCTCGGCGAAGTGGTAGTGGGAACCGACCTGCACCGGACGATCGCCCTCGTTCTCCACTCGGAGCTGCAGCACGGGTCGTCCGATGTTGATCTCGATCGGGTCGTCGGGGCCGACGATCTGACCCGGCACGAGGTCGCCCGGCGGCTGTGACCCGCTGCCGATCGGTTCGTGCAGGGTGACGAGCTTGGTGCCGTCGGGGAAGGTGGCCTCGACCTGGATCTCGGGTACCAGAGCGGCGACACCGTCCATCACGTCGTCGGTGGTGAGCACGTGGCGTCCGGCTTCCATCAGGTCGGCGACTCGACGTCCGTCGCGCGCCGCCTCGAGCACCCACGCCGTCAGCACCGCCACGGTCTCGGGGTGGTTGAGACGCAGGCCGCGTGCCCGACGGGCGAGTGCGGTCTCGGCCGCGCCCCGCACCATCAGGCGCTCCTGTTCGTGGGGCGTCAGCCGCATGGGTTCATCCGATCAGATCGAGTGCGACGCCGGCGTGGCAGCCGACGGTGCCGTCGACGACCTGGGTCACGCCCAAGTCGACGGCCACCGAAGCCAGAGAATAGGCCTCGTCCATCGTGAAGCCGCCACGGTCGACCATCAGCCGCAGCACCTGGTCGGCCGCCATCTTCATCGCCTCGTCGAGGTCGTCGCCGAAACCGTGCGTGTACCAGTGGGTGTCGGTCTTGAGGAGCGGGCTCGTCGTGGAGACGTCGTCGGCGAGCGACAGGCGCAGGGTCACGTCGAGCGAGGCTTCGATCGCTGTGCCGCACATCTCGCCGTCGCCCTGGGCGAAGTGGGGGTCGCCGACGTAGAAGCCGGCTCCCTCGGCGAAGACCGGGTAGTGCACGGTGGCGCCGGGGCCGAACCGCCAGTTGTCGACGTTGCCGCCGAACACACCGGGCGGGATGCTGCTGCGGCGTTCGCCTTCCGGAGCGACGCCCATCAGGCCGAGGTGCGGCCGGACCGGAACGGTGACCTGGCGACCGAACGGTTCGCGAGCGGCCGGGTCGGGCGGTGTCACGATGCCCGGGATGTCGTACAGCTCGAGCGTCTTGAAGTCGTAGCCGAACATCGGGCGGGCGCTGGTGGGGAACGAACCGTCCGACGGCATGTCGACCAGTTCGTAGATCGTGATCCGCTCCTTGCCGAACTCCTGGTGGAACAGGCCCCAGTTGGCCGCGCAGTTCGAGCCGTACGGCATGCGAGGCTTCATCGAGAGCAGCTCGACCCGCAGGGTGTCGCCCGGCTTCGCGCCACGGACGTTGATCGGCCCGGTCATGATGTGGACGCCGGGGGAGCGCTCCGACTCGGGGATGCCGTCCCAGATCTTCGTGACGCCCTCGTCCATCAGGAGATCGGGCGCGTCACCGGAGTGGTGGGTGACTGCCTCGATGGTGATCGTGGTGCCGGGCTCGACGTCGAGCACGGCGGGTTGCTCCCGGTCGAGGTAGCCCCAGTAGCAGGTGTCCGGCGTCGCCATCAGTCGTTCCGTCATTGGACTGACCATAAGACCAAAGCGTGAACGCCATGTTTCCGGTCGGTCACGATCCCGGTTCTCGCCGCGACATGAAGGCAGGATCGGCGGTAGACCCGGAGGGCATGTCGACCACCTCGCGCCTCACCCTGCTCGTCGCGGCCGTCGCGCTCGCAGCCGCTGCATGCAGCGGCTCGGACGCCGCCGCACCGGCGACCACCGTGCCTGCGACGACGGTGCCCGTCACGACCGCAGCGCCGACGACCGTCGCTGCGACGACGACGGCGGCGACGACGGCAGCAGCCCCGACGACCGCAGCGGCGCCCGTCGACGACGGCACCGTCGATCTCGCCGACTGGCGGTTGACGATGGAGGTCCTCGACGAGGCACGGTGGAACGACCTCGCCGAGGAGACATCGGCGATCTACCTGATCGGTCCCATCCACGACGAGGACAATTCCGTGCTGGAGCTGACGGCACAGCTGCTGCCGAGTGATGCGATCGCACTCGACGGTGACATCGGCATCGGGTTCGCGGCCGACGTCGGCGCCGACGGGCTCGCCTTCCTCACCGGCACCTGCGAGGTCGGCAGCTTCTCGTTGTGCAGTGTCGTGTCCACGACCGCCGGCGGCGAGATCGTGACCGACGACTCGATCACCGATCTCGAACTCGACTTCCACGAACTCCACTACGACGACGACGGCGAGGGCTTCTGGAGCATCAGGTACCCCGAGATCGACTGCACGACGTCGGAGGCGCTGCCGTGTGTCGACGTCGCCGCCGACGAGACAATGGTCGGCTGCGTCGTCACCCACGTGGACCCCGACGGCATAGTCGATCAGGAGTGGGACCTGCTCGAACACCTCCCGGCCGACCTCTGGGAGTTCCAGCGTGGCAACGCCGTCACCTGGAATCTCGACCCGGTGCACTGCAACAGCGTCGAGGTCGAGGACGACACCGGGCTGCTGCTCGTATCGACGCGCAACCTCAACACGCTGTTCGCGCTCGATGTCGAGTCCGGTGAACTGGCGTGGACATTCGGGAGCGATGACGGTGCGGCAGCGCTCGACGTGGCCGACCCAGGCGGCCTGCTCGGCGATCCGGGCTCGGAACCCCAGCAGGCGCTGCTGAGCGCTCCCCACCATCTCGTGCCGCTCGGTGACGGCCGCTATTCGGTGTTCGACAACGCGAGCGACACCGAACGACCCGCCCGAGTGATCGTGTTCTCGGTCGACGGCGATGTGGCGACGATCGAGACGGTGATCGAGGATGCGACCGGGGCCAACTCCGGCTGTGCCGGTTCGGCGTCGCGTCTCGGCGAGTCGGACGACCTGTGGGTGGTCGCCTGGGGGTGCTCGGCGACCGGGGTGTCGATCATGGCTGCGGACGGCACCGAGATCGCTCGCGTGCGCGACGTCGACGGCACGGCCGACGGCCGTCGCCAGACGGTCGACGAGGCGGTGGAGCTGATGGTCAGCTACCGCGCCCTCGTCGCCGAACCCGGTCTCCTCCGCTGAGGAACCGGCGGTCGTCCGGCCCCTTCCGATCGCGTCGGGTCGGACGGCCCTGGTCGGCGACGTCGTCGAGCGCGACGCTGTCAAGCGCGGCCTGGCGGCGAGTGCTGGTGCCGTACTCGAGGAAAGGAAGGCAGCCATGCCCGTTGACGTCACGGTCGAGAACTTCGCACGAGCCGAGTCCGACACGGCGATCAGGAAGGTCGCCGGTGCCGTCGGTCTCAACACCTGGGTTCATCTGCGCCGACCGACTCCGATCGATCGCCAGGACGTCATCCGGATGAACTACGACACGCTGTACTCCTCGGCGGTGCTCGACCTGGCCGAGCCGGCGACCGTCGTGATGCCCGAGACCGGCGGCCGATACCAGAGCCTGCACGTGATCGACCAGGACCACTACAGCTTCGCGTTCACCGAACCCGGCGAGTACGAGCTGTCACAGGATCGGGTCGGCACTCGATACGCCTACTTGATCGTCCGCACGTTTCTCGACCCTGCGGACGTCGCAGCGACCAATGCACTGCAGGACGGCCTTCGGATCGAGGGCGGCGGGAGCGGAGCACTCGACCTGCCCGACTGGGACCTCGAGCAGTTGTCGATCGCACGCGATGCCCTCAACACGCTCGCCAAGCTCGGGATCAGCAACGAAGGAGGGTTCGGAGCGAAGGGGGACGTCGACCCGATCAAGCACCTGGTCATGGCGGCCGCCGGATGGGGAGGCATGCCGCTGCAGAACACCTTCGCCGTGCTCGGCTCGGTCGAGCGCAACGACGGAACGCCACATCTCGTGACGGTCCGTGACGTGCCGGTCAGGGCGTTCTGGTCCGCGATCGTGTACGACGCCGACGGCTTCATCCCCGAGAACGACCAGGGCGTGTACAGCTACAACAACGTGACCGCCACACCCGATCCTGACGGGTCGATCACCATCCGTTTCGGTGGTGACCCGAACCTGGGCAACGTCATCCCGGTTTCGGAAGGCTGGAACTACGTCGTCCGGATGTACGAGCCGGAACCCGAGATCCTCGACGGATCCTGGACGTTCCCCGAGATCGTCCCGGCCTGACCACACCGGAAGCGGCGCCGCTCGACTCCACGGGCGCCGCTACGGTCGACCCATGAACGACGACGAGCTCGCTGCAGGCCTCGCTCCGACACCGGGGTACCGGTACGCCGACGTGGTCGGTGACCGATTGTTCGTCGCCGGTCAGGTGCCACACGACGAGCACGGGACCGTGGTGGGTGTCGGCGACCCGCGCCGGCAGGCGACCCAGTGCCTCGACAACCTTCGCAGCGTGATCGGTGTGCACGGATTCGAACTCGCCGACGTCCGACAACTGACGATCTACGTCGTCGGTGAGCACACGAACCTGACGACGGCGTGGGACGCGGTGACCGCGTGGTTCGAGGGGCCGGTGCCACCCGCCACGCTGCTCGGCGTCAACGACCTCGGCTACACCGACCAGCTCGTCGAGATCGACGCCACCATCCTGCGAGCCTGACGGCTGTCGAGTTCAGCTGATCAGTCCCGGTTGTTCGACACCCAGCAGCTGGCCCAACGGCCGGTGGCAGCCCCGAGCGCGCAGGAGCTGCTCGTCGCGCTCGACGTTCCGCGCGATGGGCGCCAGCCGAACGAGGCTGAACGCACTGAACGGCAGTCCGACGAAGTAGACCCACCACGGTGCGGCGCCGACCGAGAGTCCGAACGCCGCCAGCGCCGGGATCTCGGCGATGGCGACGCGCAGGAAGAAGCGGCTCCGGTAGCTGTCGACGAGCGAACCGTCCGACGTGCAGTCGAGGCGTCGGGCGACGAACCGGTCGCCGAGCAGCGACGCGAGCCCGACGATGACGATCAAGCCGACGGAGATCGCCGGATCCCAACGCTGCTCGTCGTTGCCCAGCATGAACGCCACGACGCCGATGAGGGCGAACGCGCCGCAGAACTGGAGGAAGAGTTGTCGGAGCCTCGCGAGCTCACCGTCGTCGGACGGCGACCTCGTGGCGTTGAAGAACCGCATCGCCTCAGACTGGCCGGTCCGGCCGTCGAGACGGTGGATGTGTTCGTTCGTACCGGTGAGGAGCGTCGTCACCAGACGCCGATGAGGCTGCCGGCGAGGTAGAGGGCGGCGACGATCATGAAGATGCGCACGAGTTGTTCGCCGCCCTTGACGGCGAGCTTGGCGCCGAACCAGCCGCCGGCGAGGAAGCCGGCAGCGAGGATCAGCGCCGGGCCCCAGACAACGTCGCCGTTGATGATGAACACGGGCAGGGCGATCGCCGTCACGACGAGGTTGATGAACACCTTGATGTTGTTGGCGGTCACCAGGTCGTAGCCGGCCCGCGTCAGCGCCGTGAGCAGCACCAGTCCCACGCCGGCCTGGAACGCGCCGCCGTACATACCGATCCCGAGAAAGACGGCGAAGGTGACCCACGCCGGCCACGGCTCGACCTCGAGCTTGGGCTTCGGCTTGAGCACGGTCAGGATGACGATCGGGATCATCAGCACCCCGAAGACGGTCTCGAACGTGTCGTCGGCGATCTGGCTGATCGCGACCGAGCCGATGACCGAACCGATCACCGTCGGCAGCAGCACCTTCGACGAGCCGTCGAGCGACGTCGCCTTCGAGTTGCGGAACGACAGCACCGCCGATGCGCTGGCGGCGAGGATGCCGACACGGTTCGAACCGTTCGCCTGGTTGCCGGGTACGCCGGCGAGCACCAGCAGTGGCACGGTCAGCGCGGACCCGCCACCGGCCATCGTGTTGATGACGCCGGCGGCCAGGCCGCCGACGACGAGGAGGATCGCCTCCCACCAGGTCATGAGTCACGCTCCATCGCGTCGGGCATCACAGAACGGGGAACTTCGCCCGGTCGGGCAGTCCGGAACGGGCGACGATGTCTCCGCCGCGCTGCTGGGCCTCGGCCCACAGCGCCGCTTCGTCGATCGTCGTCATGTGGCCATCCTCCACGACGACGCGGCCGTCGACCAAGACGGTGTGGACACCACGACCGTCGGCCGACCAGACCAGCTGGTTGACGACGTTGAACAACGGTCGCCACTCGGGCCGGTCGGTGTCGTGCAGCACCACGTCGGCACGCTTGCCGACTTCGAGCGAGCCGATCTGGTCGTCCATCGTCATCGAGCGAGCGCCACCGAGGGTCGCCATCTCGAGCGCCTTCTCGGCTGGGAACATCTGGGGGTCGATCCGGCCGTCCTTGAAGAGCCCGGCGACGAGGTAGGTGGCCCGCATGAGGTCGGAGTAGTTCGAGGCGTTGTTGCCGTCGGTGCCGATCGAGACGTTCACGCCTCGCTGCACCATCTCGGGCATCTTGCCGATCTGGGTCACGCCGTAGCTGACCTTGAGCGCGGTGGTCGGGCAGTGGGCGACACTGGTGCCGGTGCGAGCCATCGTGTCGATCTCGCGATCGTCCACGTGGACGCAGTGCGTCGCACAGGCGTCGTCACCGAGCACGCCGATCTCGTCGAGGTGCTCGAACGGGCGCTGCCCGAACTCCGCGATGAAGCCGTCGGGGTCGGACTTGGCGGGCGACATGTGGAAGCTGAGTCCGACGTCGTGGGTGTCGGCGAGCTCGCGCGCCGCCTTCCAGAGTGGGTCGGAGCAGGTGGTGTGGCCGACCACCGTCGACCAGGCACCCAACCGACCCTCGGCGAACGAGCGGTAGCGGGTCAGCTGGTCGTCGAGCCGGGCGATCGCCTCGTCTGTCGTTTGCCGGTACACGTCGGGTTCAGGGGGAAGATCCCACACCCAGGCGCCGAGGCGTCCCCGGATGCCCGTCTCGGCGAGACCGTCGAACACCTCGTCGAGGAGGCGGACGGTGCCGGCTTCGAGGAAGGTGGTGGTTCCCGACCGCAGCATCTCGGTGGCTGCCAACTGGGCGGAGCACCGCTCGTCACCCTCGGCGTAGGCGGCGTACAGGTTGGTGAGCCACACGAACACGTTCTCCTCGAACGGGGTGTCGTCGGGCACGTAGCCACGGGTCAACGGTTCGCCGGTGATGTGGATGTGGGTGTTGACCATGCCCGGCGCGGCGACGAATCGGTCGCCGCCGAGGCGCTGGGCCGGGGCGTAGCGCCGCTCGAGGTCGGCCGTCTTGCCGACCTCGACGATCACTCCGTCGTGGATGGCGATCGAGCCGCGATGGATGATGTCGCGGGTCTCGTTCATGGTCACGACGTACCAGGCGTCGACGAGGGTGTCGATCGGCTGGGGAGCGTCGGGGTGCGCGTTCGAGTCGGTCATGGTGTCGTACCTCCAGGTGCGAGCGTGCCGACGGCGACCATCTGGAAACCGATCGGCTCGATGAGGCGGAGTGCCTCGAAGCCGGCGTCGCGCAACTCGGTGGCGAGGTCGGCGTATCGGAACACGCGGCCGTGGCGAGTGCTGGCCATCATCGTGACGCCCATCATCAGGGCGTGTGGTTCGAGCGCGCGCTGGCGGTCGGCGAAGTAGTCGCCGATCAGCACGCGTCCACCGGGCTTCAACGCGCGTGCGGCGCGATCGATCAAGGCGCGGGCACGGTCGCCGCTCTCGGCGCGCAGGATGTGGCCGAGCACGACGAGGTCGTACGAGTCGTCCTCGACGTCGATCTCGAGGTAGTCGCCCGCTCGGATCTCGCAGCGATCGGTCAGCCCGTGCTCGGTCAGCTTGGCCTCGGCGAGGTCGACGACCCCATCGAGGTCGTTCACGACCGCCGTGGCGCCCGGGTTGGCGCCGAGGATCGCGCACGACCACGGCGCCGCGCCGGCGCCGAGGTCGAGCACCAAAGGTGCAGGGAGCGCCGAGTAGCGCAACTTGAGGTCGGCTCGGCTCGCGCAGCGGAAGATGGTCGTGAACGTGCCGGCCACGAGCGGTCGGTAGAACGCGGCCGGGTCGTCGTCGATCGGTGACGGCGGCGCGCCGGTGCGCACCGTTTCGGTGAGGTCGCTCCAGTTCGCGAGCGGGCCCGGTGAAACGGGGACCAGATCGACCATCGAAGCCGGGCCGTCGACGAGGAGGTACCGCTTGGCGGTGTCGTTGAGCGAGAAGTGCCCGTGATGGTGCTCGAGGAAGCCGAGCGCGACCACGCCTTCCAGCAGTGTCGTGAGGTGCGGGGCCGACACGTCGAGTTCGCTCGCGAGTTCCTCGCCGGTTCGACGGTCGGCCCGGGCGAGCGCCTCGAACGCGCCGAGCTCGAGCGCGGCGACGAGCACGTGGAAGCGCCCGTACCCCTCGATCGCCGCCCAGACCGGGGCTGCGGCGGGTGGCTTGTAGTCGGTGTACGGACGGCCCGTGCGGGCCATCGTGTGGGTCTTCTTCAGTTCGGGGAAGGGGGAGTCACCCGATGCGGTCACGGCCGGAGCACGACCTTGCCGAACACGTCGTTGTTCTCGAGGCGGTCCTGGGCTTCAGCCGCATCCGCGAGGGCGAACTGGGCGTCGATGACCTGCGGGTAGCGCCGGTCGCAGAACTGCTCCCAGAGCGGCCCGAACTCCTCGGGGGCATAGGGATCGGACCCCATGATCTTGATCCCGGAGTGGAACAGGAAACCGAGGCTCGGGATGACGGCCTCGTCGCCCGAGGTGTTGCCGCAGCACACAAGGCGGCCGCCGATCGCCAGCGAGAAGATCGACGGCGGGAACAGGGCCGTGCCGACGTGGTCGAACACGACGTCGACGCCGCGGCCGTCGGTGACCTCGCGAGCCCACGTGGCGACGTCGCCGGTGCGGTTGTAGCAGACGTGCGCTGCGCCGAGGTCGCGGGCACGTTCGAGCTTGGACTCGCTGCCCGCGGTCGCGAGTACGGTGCACCCGCGGTCGACCGCCATCTGGATCGCAGCAACCGACACGCCGCTGCCCGCTGCATGGATCATCACGGTCTCGCCTGGCTGGAGATCGGCGACCGCGAAGAGGGCGTGGCCGGCGGTGAGGAAGGTCGTCGGGAACGTTGCCGCGTGTGCGAGTTCCATGTCGTCGGGCACCCGGTAGAGGTGGGACGCCGGTGCGAGGCACCGCTCGGCGTAGCCGCCGGCGACCGTGCCACCGATCACGCCGAGATCGCCGTACAGGTCGCCCATGCCGGCCAGCTTCGACGAGTCGGTGACGCCCGCCAGCGACGGGTCGACGACGACTCGGTCACCTTCCGACCAGCCCGCCGCGGCGGCCTCGTCGCCGACAGCCGACACGACACCGGCGACGTCCATGCCGGCGATGTGGGGGAGCGTGTAGCCGGGCAGCGTGTACCAGCCGTTGCGCTGGACGAGGTCGAGTCGGTTGAGTGCGCACGCAGCGACGTCGACGACGACGTCGGCGGGCCCCGGTTCGGGGTCGGCGACGTCGGTGTACTGCAGCACCTCGCTGGTGCCGTGATGGTCGTACTGCATGGCTTTCATCGGGCACCTCCTCGGCGGCGGAACGTTCGGTCGAGCGACGGCGGGGTCCACCCACGGTCGGCAGGGTTCAGATCGGTACCCGGGGCCACGACCTCGTCGATCGCGTCGAGCACGTCGTCGGACAGCACGACGTCGCGCGCGGTCAGCAGGTCGTCGAGCTGCGCCTCGGTGCGTGGCCCGATCAGGGCGACGTCGACATCGGGATGGGCGAGCGTGAAGCCGAGTGCGAGCTGGGTGAGCGTGAGGCCGGCATCGTCGGCGATCACCCCGAGTCGCTCGACGGCGTCGAACTTGTCGTCGTTGTCACCGTCGAAGTGGTCGGGGTTGGTGGCCGCTCGCGAGTCGCTGGGCGGGGGAGTGGTGCGTGAGTACTTGCCGGTCAACCACCCACCCGAGAGCGGGCTCCACACGATGACGCCGATGCCGTGGCGACGGCACGTCGGCAGCACGTCGCGTTCGATCGCCCGACAGAAGATCGAGTACGGCGGCTGCTCGGTGTGCGGTGCGGCGACGCCTCGCCGGTCGGCTGCCCAGCAGGTCTCCACCAACTCCTCGGCCGGGAAGGTCGAGGTGCCCCACGCGAGGAGCTTGCCCTCGCGCACCAGATCGGTGAGCGCGTCGATCGTCTCGCTGACGTCGGTCATCGGGTCGGGACGATGGACCTGGTACAGGTCGATGTGATCGGTGTCGAGGCGTCGCAGGCTGTCCTCGACCGCGCGCCGGATCCAGCGTCGTGAGTTGCCGCGCCGATTTGGGTCGAACTCGCCGTCGGGGCCAGGCATGCCGTTGTGGAACTTGGTGGCGAGTACGACCTCGTCTCGTCGTCCGGCGATCGCCTTGCCGACGATCTCCTCGCTCTCACCGAACGCGTAGACGTCCGCGGTGTCGACGAAGTTCAGACCCGCGTCGAGCGCTCGGTTGACGATGCGTGAGCACTCGTCGTGATCGGTGTTGCCCCATGCGCCGAGCACCATCGTGCCCAAACCGAGTGGGGCCACCTGGATGCCGGTTCGTCCCAAGACGCGCAGTTCCATGCTGGTTCTCTCCTTGCGTGCGATCAGCGTGCGTCGTGATGCGGCCAGAGGTGCGGCACCTCGATGCCGGCACGCTCGAGCAGCTTCGTCTGGCGGTGGGTCGCCATCTCGGCCAGTTCGTCCTGGGTGATCGCCGTCGGGCGGCCGTCGGACACGACCTGGCGGCCGGCGACCCAGACGTCGCGGACGCTGCGACCATCGGTACCCCACACGAGCTGCAGGCCGACGTCGCCGCGCGGCGTCCAGCCGGGGGTGTCGGTGCGGTGGACGACGATGTCGGCCTGCTTGCCGACCTCGATCGATCCGATCCGGTCGGCCATGCCGATCGCCTCGGCGCCGGCGATGGTCGCGAGCTCGAACGCCTGGTGCGCCCCGAATCGGGTCGGATCGACGGCCGCGTCGCGGGCGATGCCGGCGGCGACCGCAGCGGTGCGCAGGATGTCGATCGAGTCGCCGGCGTTGGTCGCATCGCAGCCGAACGCCACCCGGCCGCCGCGTTCGACGATCTCGGCGTGGCGCCCGTGGGCACAGACGCCCTGGCCGAGCCGCAGGTACGCCCACGGGCAATAGGCGATGGCGGTTTCGGTGTCGATGACGAGTTCGACCTCGGCGTCGTCGAGCCACACGCCGTGGCCGAGCAGCAGGTGTTCGCCGAGCACACCGAGGTCGTTCAGGTGGACGGCCGGGCGCTTGCCCGTCTTCTCGAGATAGCGCTCCGGATCGGACGACGTGGGCGAGAGGTGCATCGTCATGTTGGTCGACTTGGCACGTGCGAGGTCGGCGCCGCCGGCCAGGAGTGCGTCCGACGCCAGGTCGTGGCCGACGAGGGTGACCCAGCCCTCGACGAGCCCGCCGGCCGGGAACGAGTCGATCACCGCGGCCTGCCGATCGAGGACCTCGTCGGCCGGGGCGGTGAACGGGCCCTCTTCGATGTCCCAACCCCACACGCCGAGCGTGGCGCGCTGACCGAGGCGCTGGAGACCTGCTGCCACGCGATCGGCGTGGGCGACGGTGCCGGCCTCGACGACCGTGGTGACGCCGGCGGTGAGGGCCTCGACCGCCGACAAGATCGCCGACGCCTCGTCGTCGTCGGGCTCGTGGGCGGCGTGGACGGGCACCGACCACTCGAAGATCGATGCGCCGGGCGGCAGGAGGTCGGGGATGCAGCTCCGGATCAGCGGATCGCCGGTCAGGTGCTGGTGGGCGTCGATCATGCCAGGCGTGACGACGCACGACGACAGGTCGACCTCGGTGGCGCCGGGGTGAGCGGCGCGCAACTCCGACGTCGGGCCGACGGCGACGATGCGGTCGTCGGCGATCGCGATCGCACCGCCGACGAGCACGTCGCGGTTGGGGTTCATCGTGACGACGTCACCGTTGACGAGCAACGTGACGTCGGCGCTCGGTGCGGCGCCGGGCGCCGTGGTTGCCGGTGACACGATCAGCCGCGACGGGGCGTGCGCGAGAACACCTTGCGCACGAGCGGTTCGAAGTGGTCGAGCGTCTCGGCTTCGTAGTCGGGGTCGAAGGCGGTCTGGTCCCAGTCGTCGGCGAACCGCTCTGCCATCGCGTAGTGCTCGTGACCGAGATGCTTGCGGCGCATCTCGGGGTCCATGCCGATCCGGCCGTAGTAGTGGCGGCCCTGGAAGTCCTGGTGGTACTTCACGACCCAGTACGCCTCGTCGCTCACCCACGGGCGCAACATCTCCGCTGCGATCGCCGGGTGGTTCATGTTCGAGAAGGTCTTGCCGACGTCGTGGCACAGCGACGCGACGATCATGTCGTCGCTGGCGCCGTCGCGCTCGGCGCGGGTGGCGGTCTGGAGCGCGTGGTCGAGCTGGCTCACGGCGAACCCCTGGTGGAGCTGGTCCATCGACCGGAGCATGGCCATCATGCGGTCGCCGACGACCTTGAGGTCGTCGTCGAGATAGTCCTCGATGTAGGTCATGTACTCGGCGGAGAACTCCGCCATGCTGCCGCCGATCTCGCCCTCGAAGCCGGGGGAGCCGGGCACGGACACGCGCTCGCGCGCCGCAGCGATCTCGTCGGTTGACACGATGGTGTCGTCGGTCATGGTTCCTCCTGGTGGTGAGTCAGCGGTCGCCGACGAATCGGTCGGGCAGGCCGGTCGTGGTGCCGGCGACGCGGGCGCCGGGTGCTTCGTACGGATGGTCAGCGCAGGCGGTCTCGCTGATGGAGACGCCGAGGCCGGGGGCGGTCGGGACGGGGAGCGTGCCGTCGACGATCGAGTCGAGACCGAGCGGGGCTCCGTCGCCGAACGTCTCCCACACGGGCAGCAGCGTCGGCGGGTACTCGACGAGTCGGATCGCCGGGACGCTGGCAGCGAGATGCAGGTTGGCGGCGAGCGCCGCCGGACCGGAACAGACGTGGGGGACGACCCGCACGCCGTAGGCCGGCGCAGCCGTCGCCATCTTGCGAGCCTCGCTGATGCCGCCGGCGGTGGCGGCGTCGGGCTGGAGCACGTCGAGTTGGCGTCGGCGAAGCGCGTCGAGTGCGTCGTCGAGGCCGAACATGTGCTCCCCGTAGGCGACGGGAACGGGGGAGTGGGCGACGAGTGCTTCGATGCCCGCCCGTTCCGACTGCGGCAGCGGCTCCTCGATCCATCGCACGTCGAACTCGGTGAGCGCTTCGGCGAGGGCGCGAGCGGTCGGCAGCGTGTACGTCTCGCTGGCGTCGACCATCAACTCGACGTCGGCGCCCAGCATCGGACGGAGTTTGCGCAGGGTGTCGAGGTCGGAGTGCCATTCGGGGCCGGTGCGGACCTTGATCTTGCGCACGCCGCGATCGAGCAGGGGGCGGATCACCTCGTAGTGGTGTTCGGCCGGGCCTTCCTCGAGGAAGCCACACGATCCGTACACCTCGACGTGGTCGGCGGTGCGGCCGAGCAGTTCGGAGATCGATCGTCCGGCGGCCTGGCCGGCGAGGTCCCACAGTGCGATCTCGATGCCGGAACGGGCTTGGGGTGCGATCCAGGCGTCGCCGAGTCGCCGTCGGGTGAACAGGCGCATGCGGTCCGCGAGCAGGTCGACCGACACGAGCGGTTGGCCGACGATCAGCGGGGCGAAGACCTCGTCGATCAGGTGGGCGAGGACGCCGGCGTAGGAGCAGCCGTAGCTGTCGCACACCTCGCCCCACCCGACGCTGCCGTCGTCGGCGGTGACGCGCACGTAGAGGAACGACATGCGCTCACGGTCGGTGCCGTACGTGCACGGGAACGTGTCGATCCGAGCGATCGACGGTGCGGTCTTCACGACGCCATCACCCGAGCACCTGCTCGACGGAGAACTCGAGGTTGTTGCCGTCGGGGTCGGTGACGATGCAGATGTAGCCGACGACCTCGTTGCGGTACATCGGGCCGAGCAGGAGACAGCCCTCTTCCTTCGCCATCTCGGCGATCCGATCGACCTCCTCGCGGCTGTCGAGCGACAGTCCGAGGTGGCTGATCGAGGTGAGGAAGCCGTACTGCTCCTGGATGTCGCCGGTGATCTTGGTCGGGAGCTTGCCCTCGATCAGCACGATCACGAAGCGGGCCGCTCCGTCGGTCGTGCGGTCACGCTCGTTGGCGAGCCACGCAGTGCGCAGGTCGGTCTCCGGGTCGTGACGCTCGTGGATGACGGCCAGGTTCGTGTACCGCTCGTAGAACGCCAGCGTGGCGCCGAGGTCTCGCACCGGCAGTGCGATGTGGGTGAGCAGCGTCGGGATCTTCGACGTCTGTTCGGCGGCGGTGCCGGTCTGGGTTTCGGTCATGGAGGAGCCCCTCTGCTACTTGAGACCGCGGATGAATGGTTGGGCGAGCGACGCCGGCGGGCGGACCCGGCTGGCGAAGATCGACATGGCGACGATCGTCACCACGAACGGCAACGAGGTCAGCAGGTCACCGTTGAGCTCGTAGCCGAGTGCCGGGAGCGACAAGCGGAACGACAGCACGGCACCGAACAGCAGACAGCCGGCGATCGTGCCGCGCAGCGTCCACCCACCGAAGATGACTGCGATCAGGGCGATGAAGCCACGTCCGCCGACGATCGAGTCCTCGAACTGGCCGACCGCGCCGAGTACGAGGTACGCACCGCCGATGCCGGCGGTGACGCCCGTGACGTAGATGCTCTCCCGACGTCGCTTGTTGACGTCGATGCCGCTCACGTCGGCCGACTGAGGGTTCTCGCCGGTGGCTCGCAGTTCGAGCCCCCAACGGGTCCGGAAGACGATCCACCAGCAGATCGGGACGACGGCGTAGATCAGGTAGAAGATCCACGTTCGGTCGAACAGCGCGGCGCCGACGAGCGGGATGTCCGCCAGGAGCGGGATGCGCTGCGAATCGGCCTGGCTCGTCACGGGGTCGAGTTCGGACGCCAGGAAGCTGGTGAGTCCGAGCACGAGGATGTTGAGGGTCAGGCCGACCACGAACTGGTTGGCGACGAGCCGGTGGCTCATGTTCGCCTGTACGGCGGCGACGGCCACGCCGCCGACGATGCCGGACAACACGGCGACCACCTCGTTGCCCGTCTGGTGCATGCCCATGGCGGCCGAGAAGGCGCCGGCGAGGAACATGCCCTCGAGCGAGATGTTGAGGGTGCCCGACCGTTCGGCCACCCATTCACCGGTGGCACCGAAGGCGAGGAAGACCGCGAACGTGAGGGCGTTGATGTAGGCCGCCTCCGACGTCAGGACGTCGCCGATGGCGCTGAGGAAGTCGATCACGTCCGGTCACCTCCGCTGTTCATCTGGCGTCGTCGTTGTCGCAAGAACAACAGCGCCGGGGGGATGAGGAGGGCCAGGACGAGCAGGCCCTGCACCACGTCGGTGATGCGTCGCTCGACGCCGGTTGCAGCAAGGAAGCCCGATCCGGTGCGCAGGCAGGCGAAGACGAAGGCGATGACGATCGCGACCGATGCGCGCTGACGCGACACCAGTGCGACGAGGAGTCCGGTCCAGCCGATGTTGGCGGGAAAGCCGGGCACGAGGGTGTAGTTGCCGAAGTCGCCGCCTGCGAGCATCATGCCGCCGGCCAGGCCGGCGAACGCACCGGAGACGAGCAGGGCGCCGCCGCCGTACCGGGATGCGGCGACACCGGCCCGTTGCGCGGTGCGGGGGTTGTGACCGAGCATCCGGAGCCGGAGACCCCACACCGTGCGGGCCATGGCGGCGGCGATCAGGAACGCGAGCGCGATCGCGATGAATGCCGAGATCGGGAACTCGTTGCCGAACAACTCGATGCGTGGGATGCGGGTGTTGTCGGGGAGCTGCTGGCTGATCTGCTGTCGATTCGCTCGGCCCTCGGCCGGAGCGAGCAACAGCCACTGGTTCTTGAGGCCGTATCCGACCAGCTGTGCGGCGATCGTGACCAGCAGCAGGGTGGTGAGCACTTCGGGGACGTTGCGGGTGTACCGCAACACGCCGGCGATGCCGGCCCAGAGAGCGCCGCCCACCACGCTGGCGGCCAGCAGCAGCACGATCACCCACGGTCCGGAAAAACCGAGCTTGGTGCCGAAGTAGGCGCCGAACGCTGCGCCGATGTACAGCTGACCCTCCTGGCCGATGTTCACCAGGCCGGCCCGGTTCGAGACGATCGTGCCGATCGCGACGAGCAGCAACGGCACCGCCACGCCGATGGTGGCACCGATGCGGCCCGGCCCGCGGATGCTGCCGTCGAGCAGCGCGTTGAACACCTCCGACGACGAGCCGCCGGTGACCTCGACGAGCAGTGCCGAGAGGCCGAGCGCAGCAGCGATGCAGATGGCATAGAGGAAGACGACCTCGCCGATCGCCTTGAAGCGGTCGGCCGTCGGTGTCGCCGGGTTGGGGTGATGCGGCTCCTCGGTGAGGGTGCCGTCGGTGCCCATCTCGGGCTTGAAGTCGTCGGAGCCGACACCGTGGTGGTGTTCGGTCGGGTGCGACTCGCCGCCGGCGACCTGCTGAGCGGTCATGTTGCCTGGTTCGACCGTCATACGGTCTGGCCTCCCATCATCAGACCGATGCGCTCGAGGTCGGCGTCCTGCCGATCCATCTCGCCGATGATGCGACCGTCGGAGATGACGATGATCCGGTGGGCGAGGTCGAGGATCTCTTCGAGTTCGCTCGAGATGAGGAGCACGCCGACACCGTCTTCGGCGGCGCGGCGGAGTCGGTCGGTCATGTACTCGATCGCGCCGACGTCGAGCCCTCGTGTGGGCTGCGCTGCGACGAGCACCTTCGGTTCGTTCGAGAGTTCGCGCGCCAACACGACGCGTTGCTGGTTGCCGCCCGAGAGCGAGAAGAGCGGGGCGTCGGGGCCCGAGCAGCTGATCTCGAACTCCTCGATCAGTGCTTCGGCGGTGCGGTTCATCTTGCGGTGGTCGAGCACACCGGCTCGCGAGACCGGCTTGGTGTCGACGAGCCACAGGTTCTCGGCGATCGACATGTCGAGCACGACGCCGGAGTCGTGGCGATCCTCGGGGATGACGGCGACGCCTGCGGTGGCCATCGCACCCGCTTTGCCGGTGGCGACCTTCTGGCCGGCCACGCGAACCTCGCCCTCATCGATGTCGGTGAGGCTCGACAAGATGTCGGCGAGCGGTCGCTGGCCGTTGCCCTCGACGCCGGCGACGCCGACGATCTCGCCGGCACGGACGTTCAGATCGAGGCCGTCGAGGATCGTGCGCCCTTCTCGGTCGCGGAGGGTCACGTGGTCGAGACGGAGGACCTCCGGGGTCGACTCGTGCTCGGTCTGGGGCACCTCGGTGCCCTCGAGCGCGGGGTCGACGACGCCGAGCGCCACGCGCTCGGAGCGCAGCGAGACGGACCGGCCGA
This sequence comes from Ilumatobacter fluminis, assembly GCF_004364865.1. Classification (NCBI taxonomy): domain Bacteria; kingdom Bacillati; phylum Actinomycetota; class Acidimicrobiia; order Acidimicrobiales; family Ilumatobacteraceae; genus Ilumatobacter; species Ilumatobacter fluminis. The sequence continues at coordinate 3,246,587 of NZ_SOAU01000001.1, read as the reverse complement.
CCATCGCTGCTGCGAGGCTCGATGCGTCGACCGTCTCGGTCGCCACGTGGTCGACGACGCGGCCCTGCCGCATGATCGTGACCTCGTCGGTCGCCTTCAGGATCTCGTCGAGCTTGTGGCTGACGAGCGCGACGGCGCGCCCTTCGCCGACGACGACCTGGTGGAGGGTTTCGAAGAGCTGCTCGCTCTCTGCGGGGGTGAGCACCGACGTCGGCTCGTCGAAGATGATGATCGACGGGTCGCGGCGGAGGCACTTGATGATCTCGACCCGCTGACGCATGCCGACGGGGAGCTCACCGACCACGGCGTCGGGGTCGACGTCGAGGCCATAGCGATCTGAGATTTCGACGATGCGGTCACGCACGTCGGAGGGGTGGAGCTTGCCGTCCTCGCCGAGGGCGACGTTCTCCCACACCCGGAGGGGTTCGACGAGGCTGAAGTGCTGGTGCACCATGCCGATGCCGTGTTCGGCGGCGTCGAGCGGGTCACGGAGACGCACGCGGTCTCCGTTGATGGTGACCGTGCCCGAGTCGGGGATGACCAGGCCGATCAGGATCTTCATGAGCGTCGACTTGCCGGCGCCGTTCTCGCCCAGCACACCGTGGACGTGACCGGGCCGAAGCACGAGGTCGACGTTGTCGCAGGCCTGCACGCTGCCGTAGCGCTTGCAGATCTGGTCGAGTCGGACGGCGGCGCCGGCGGGCGCCGGACCCGAAGGTCCGGCACCCGCATGCACACCGCTGGTGGGCTGATCAGCCACCGAACGCCTCAGCGGCGATCTCGCCGAAGTTGGCGTCGAGGTCGCCACTGGCGACGAGGGCGTAGGCCTCGTCCATCTCGGCCTGCTGCTCGGGGGTGGCGTCGCAGATGACGGCGCCGGCCACGTCGGGCTCCTCGCCCGGCGAGTAGACGATGATGTCGCCTTCCTGGGCGCTGCCGTCGAGGATCTGCGGGAAGATCTCACGCACGTAGTCGCCACCGTCGAAGCGGACCGCGATGTCCCACGAGAGGTCGCCCTCACGGGTGCAGACGTCGGAGGCACCGGCGCTCAGCACGATCTGGCCGCCCTCGTTGGCGAGCTGCACGATGGGCTCGTGGGCGCCACCGAGGTACGGGTAGATGGCATCGGCACCCTCGGCGACGGCGTTCTCGTAGGCAGCCGACGCGTTCTGGATGTTGTCGAAGTCGAACGGGAAGTCACCGGTCGGCACGTAGGTGAAGGTGAGCGACTCGTCGACGGACTCGAGGCCGAGCTGATACGCCAGGTAGTGCTGGATCTCGAAGCCGAGATCGCAGCAGCCCAGGAATGCGACCGAATCGCCGCCGCTGTCACGCAGGGCGATGCCCGTCGCGACGCCGGCCGTGTAGGCGATGCCCGCACCGTTGTCCTGGCTCTGCAAGTAGAACTCGCTCTCGGGGAAGCCGGCGCCGCAGTTGCAGTACCAGAAGATGTCGCTGTACTCCTCGGCCAGGTCGGGCATCGGCTCGGCGATCTCGCTGGCGCCGACGATCATGATGTCGATCGGCTGCTGGGCGAGGTTGGCGAGCTCGGTGGCCGCGTCGGCCGCCTGGATGTTGTCGACGACGATGACCTCGCCCCAGCCGTTCTCGGCGGAGAAGGTCTCGGCGGCGTCGACGACGGCCTGGTAGTAGGCGCCGTCGTCACGGGGGCCCGCAGCGGCGATACCGATGCGCACCTCACCGTCGCCGTTGGCGTCGAGGTCGGTCGTCTCGCCCGACGGTGCGTCGGTGGCCTCGGGTGCGTCGGTCGTTTCCGTGTCGTCGGGCGCATCCGTGGTCTCGGTGTCGTCCGGTGCGTCGGTCGTCTCGGTGTCGTCGGGCGCATCCGTGGTCTCGGCGGCCTCGGTGTCGTCCGACGAATCGTCGTCGTCGCCACCGCATGCCGCGGCCACCAACGACAGGGCCACCACGGAGAGTGCGGCTCGTCGCCAGCGGGAACGGCTGGTGGGTGGGTTGGTGATGGTCATCGCTGCGGGTTCCTCCTCCTGGAATCGGTCTGATGGTCAGACCAGTTGTAACGTAGCCTGCGCACGTTTCCGGCGTGTTGCCGGAACGAGTCAGATTGTGGGTCGGCGGTGTCGGAGCGGGCCCCGGCTCGCCGTCGGTCAGCCGTTGATCTGTTCGCGGTAGCGCTTGACCAGCCAGCGGTTGAAGTTGACGTGGCTCTCTTCCTGCCACGAGTAGCGGCCACGCGGGGCGAAGCGGGAGCGAAGCCCACGCTGCACCTTGGTGGTGGCGTCCTGGTCCTGTTCGACGAACACCTGCACACCCACGTCGGCGAGCTTGAGTTTGTGCTCGAACAGCGGATCGTCGAGTGCCGACGGATGGAAGATGTAGCCGATCTCGACGTCGATCGTCTCGGGCCCCTTCGGCCGCACGAGGAAGAAGAACGCCTGATCGGGAGCCGTGCCGAGGCACAGCGTCGGCGGCACCAGGGCGAACGTGGAGCGGGTGCGCTCCTCCTCGGTCAGGTCGGGGAAGACCGGCATGATCGAGTGGTGGGTGGCGTTGAAACCGCCGTCCATGTGGGTGTACCCACCCTCGCGGAAGATGACGTTGTTGTCGTCACTCCACTCCACGGGGAACTCGCTCATGTTGCTCGGGCAGAAGTCCTGGACGTACTGGTGGAGACGGTTGGCGTGGTAGCCGTCGTTGAAGTTCTCGAACATCACCTTCCAGTTCCACGGCATGTCCTCGAGCGTGAAGGTGCCGGGGCACACGGCGTCCTCGAGGTGATAGTTGTCGAGGTACGGGGTGTACGAGGTGAGGGTCGGGGCGAGCGGGGCGGCGTCGACGTCCATGTTGACGAACACGAAGCCCTGCCAGAGCTCGACGGCCAGGCGGGGGAGTCCCCACTCCGACTTGTCGAAACCCTCGGTCCGCTCCATCGCCGGCGCACCCAGCAGACGGCCGTCGAGGGCGTAGTTCCAGTGGTGGTAGGGGCACTTGAAGGTCGTGCCGTTCCCCTCGCCGTCGCACACCTGCATCGCACGGTGCTGGCACACGGCCGACATGGCGTTGATCTCGCCCTGCTTGTCGCGGGCGACGATGATCGGCTCGTCACAGATGGTGACGGTGAACCAGTCGCCCGGGTTCGGGATCCGCTCGACGCGACCGACGCACAGCCATTCCTTGGCGTAGATCGCCTCGCGCTCGAACGCGAGCGCCTCGGCGGAGGTGTAGAGCTGGGGCGGCAACGTGATCGCCGTCGCCACGTCGGTGGTCGAGCGCTGCATCTCGTCGAGGAACGCAGCGTCGATGCCCTCGGGCAGTGCCGGGGCGGTGGTGTGTTCGATCGTCATGACTTCTGCTCCGGGTTCTGGTTGGGGGTCGGGGACGTCGACGCGGCGACCGTTGCCGCGGCGTCGGCGAGGAGGAATTTTCGGATCTTGCCGACGCTGGTGCGGGGCAGGTCGTCGACGATCTCGTAGTGGCGTGGCTGTTTGGCCTTGCCGAGCCGTTCGGCGGCCCAGGCGTCGAGTCGCGACTCGAGACCGTTGCGGTCGGCCGACTCGGTCGGGACGACGAACGCCACGGGCACCTCGTCGCGGATCGGGTCGGGTGCGCCGACGACCACGACCTCGTGAACTTCGGCGTGGCTGCCGACGACCGCTTCGACCTCGACCACGGACACATTCTCGCCCGAGACCTTCAGGACGTCGGCGCGTCGGCCGTCGAAGTGGTGGCGCCCCTCGGCATCGAACGACGCCCGGTCGCCGGTGCGGAACCAGGCACCACGGAACGACGCCTCGGTCGTCGCCGGGTCGTCGAGGTAGCCCGCGAACAGCTCGTGGCCGGGCCGACCGCCGACGACGATCTCACCCACCGTGTCGACCGGGCACCGGTTGCCGTGCTCGTCGTGGATCTCGAGGATGCAGCCGTCGGTGACGGTGCCCATCGAGTCGGGCCTCGGGTCGTCGGTCGTGTCGGTGAGGACCGCCGGAATCGTCTCGGTCATGCCGTAGAGCTGGCGGGGGCGACAACCGATCCACTCGCCGAACGTCTCGAACTGGTCGTCGCCGAGGTTCTGGGCGAACCAGCAGTGACGCAGCTGCAACTCGCCGTCGGACGGGTCGAGCGGGCCGCCGCGGGCCAGGATCATCCGGATCGGGCCGGCGAACAGGCTGGCGTGGGTCGCTCGGTGGCGCGCCGCCTGCGGGATGAAGCCGCTCGCCGAGAACGTGTGCATCAACGCCACCGAGGCGCCGACCGCGATCGCACTGGCGAACGAGTAGTACTGGGCGTTCGCGTGGAACAGGGGGAGCACGACGATCTGGCGGTCGTCGGCGCCGAGGTCGGCAGCCGATGCCATCGTCGTGCCGGCGAAGGCGTAATTCGCCTGAGTGATCTCGACGCCCTTCGGTCGACCGGTCGTGCCGCTGGTGAACATCACCGCCGCACGATCGGTCGCCTGCACGTCGGGCCATTCGCCGACACCGTCGGCCGGCAGCCACTCGAACGAGGCGTCGGCCTCGTCGATCTGGATCACGGGGCGGCCACCGGCCGCGGGGAGATAGGTGTCGGCCCGACTCGCCGCGCACACACCGACCGCGGGGGAGGTGCGGTCGATGTGTTCGGCGAACTCGGGCGTCCGGCCCATCGGGTCGGACGGGACGATCCAGCCGCCGAGGCGGAGGGTCGCGACCCAGACCGCGATGAACGTGGGGGAGTTGGTGAGCGCGAGATGGACCGACGAGCCGGACTCGACGCCGCGTTCGGCCAGGGCCGCAGCGGTGCGCGCCACGACCTGGTCGAACTCGTCGTACGTCCAGTCGGTCACGTCGCCGGACGGCCCCTCGAACGTGAGGAACGGGGCGCCGCCACGGTGCGCGACCGCGGACGACCACAGGTCCACGAACGTGTGGGTGGTCGTCGCGGTCATGATCAGCCGTTCGCTCCGCCGGCAGCGACGGGCTCGCCGTAGCCGCCGCCGCCGGGGAGGCGCAAGGTGACGACGTCGTCGGGTTGCAGGGTGATGCGGGCCTGGGTGCGGACCGGTTCGCCGTTCACGAGGAACGAACCGGTCTCGCCCGCCTCACCACCGAAGATGCCCTTGGGTGCGTGTGCGAGGCGGCTGGTGACCGCGTTGAGTTCCCACTCGCGCGTCGTGTCGACCGAGAACTCGATCGTCTGGCCGAGGCCGCCCGTCTGGGCGCCCGCTCCGCCGGAGCCCTCGCGCAGCGCCTTGGTGGAGAAGCGGATCGGGGCCGATGCCTCGACCACCTCGATCGGCACGGCGGCGACGCCGGTCGGGTACGAGCAGGCGTTCAGGCCGGGCTTGGTCGCACGGGCGCCGACGCCGCCGGCATAGGTGAACATCGCGGTGATGAACGGGCTGCCGTCGTCGTGGTTGCCACTGACCTGCATCGTCCACACGGCGCCCGAGCCTTCGGCCATGGCGCCGTCGGGACGGACCTGGGCGAGCGCCTTCAGCAGCGCGTTCGGCAGGAACATGCCGACCACGTGGCGGGCCGTACCCGGCTGCGGGGGCTGAGCGTTGACGATCGAGCCCTCGGGAGCGATCAGCTCGATCGGGGCGAGGCTGCCGTAGTTGTTCGGGATGTCGGGGCTGAGCACCGAACGGATCGCGAACGTCGTGTAGGCGTGGGTGTAGTTCTTCACCACGTTGATGCCCCACCGGCTGGCCGGGGAGGTGCCGGTGTAGTCGACGGTGATCGTGCCGGTGTCGGCGTCGACGATCAGCGCGCACTGGATCGTGATCTCGCTGCCGTCGGCGAGGTCGAGCAGGGCCGATGCCTCGTAGCGGCCGCTCGTCAGTTCCTTGATGCCGGCTCGGGTCGCCGCTTCGGAGCGAGTGACGATCTCGTCGGACAGATCCTCGATGTCGTCGAGGTCGTGACGGTCGCACAGGGTCGACAGGCGCTGGGCGCCCACTTCGCCGGAGGCGATCTGGGCGTGCAGGTCGCCGGCCATGTGATCGGGCTGGCGCACGTTCGAGAGGATGAACTTCCAGACGTCCTCGTTGCGCTCGCCGTTCTTCATGAGCTTGACGATCGGGATCCAGAGACCCTCTTCGAACACGTCGCGGCCGCCGGCACCGATGCCGTAGCCGCCGACGTCGGTGTGGTGGATGGTCGAGCCGAACAGGGCGATCAGCTCACCGTTGCGCCACGCCGGCACCAGCACGGTGACGTCGAGCAGCTGGCCCGCGGTCTTGTACGGGTCGTTCGTGATGAGCACGTCGCCCGGCTCGAGGCTGTCGATCGGGTACTCCTCCAAGATGTTGGAGACGGCCATCGCCAAGCTGTTGATGTGACCGGGCGTACCGGTGACGGCCTGGGCGACCATGCGGCCGCGACGGTCGAACACGGCGTTCGCGAGGTCGCCCGCCTCGCGAACGATCGGGCTGAACGCCGAACGCTGGAGGGCGCGAGCCTGCTCGTTGACGGTGGCGATCAGGCTCTGCCAGCAGATCTCCAGTTCGATCGGGTCGAACGTGCGGGTCATCGGGAGGCTCCGTTCTGGTCGGCGCTGATCATTCGGGTGGCGACGAGGCTGCCGTCGGCGGCGACCTCGACCTGCCAACCCGGGCGGATCACGCTGGTGGTTTCACGCTCCTCGACGATCGCCGGACCGTCGAAACGGTCGCCGGCGCCGAGGTCGACGCGCTTGTACACGGGGGTGTCGATCGGGTCCTGGGCCCGTCCGAACACGACGGGACGGGTACGAACCGGCTGGGCGCCGGTACCGGGGGCGACGGGATCGGGATCGATCGGCTGGGTTTCGCTCGCCACCGACAGGCGCCAGGTGACGACTTCGACGGGCACGTCGGGGATCGCGAGCCCGTAGATGCGACGGTACTCCGACTCGAACGCGTCGAGCACATCGCTGGTCTCGAGGGTCCATTCGTCGCCCTCGTCGACCCACACGGTGACCTCGTTGCCCTGGCCGGCGTAGCGGGCGTCGACGCCGTAACGGAACCGCACCTTGTCGGCGTCGGTGCCGGCGGCGGCGAGCACGCGACGGCCCTCGGCGCGCAGCTCGTCGAGGAGGCCGTCGCGCTCGGCCGGGTCGAGCTGGTCGATCCGGCGCGGCATGGAGCGGGCGAGGTCGATGCGGACGGGCGACACGAGCGTGCCGAACGCCGACAGCACCGAGGCGTTGACGGGGAAGACCACGTGGTGCGACTCGAGCAGTTCGGCGACGCCGCAGGCGTGGACCGGGCCGGCACCGCCGAAGGCGAGTAGGCCGATGCCGCGGAGGTCGACACCCATCTCGACGGCGTGCATGCGAGCGGCGGCCGCCATGTTCTGGTTGACGATCTCGTGGATGCCGGCGGCGACTTGGACATCGTCGAGGTCGAGCGACTCGCCGACGCGAGCGGCTGCCGCAGCGGCGGCGGCCTGGTCGAGGGGCATGTCGCCGCCGAGGAACGAGTCGGGGTCGAGCATGCCGAGCACGACGTCGGCGTCGGTGACGGCGGGCTCGGTGCCGCCACGCCCGTAGGCGGCCGGGCCGGGCTCGGAGCCGGCCGACTCGGGGCCGACCTTGAGCAGGCCGAACTGGTCGACGCGGGCGAGCGAACCGCCACCGGCGCCGATCTCGACGAGGTCGACCGACGGGACGGAGCAGGGGAAGCCGGAGCCCTTCTTGAAGCGGTAGGCACGGGCGACCTCGAACACGTTGGTGAGTTCGGGTTCGCCCCCGTCGATCAGGCAGGCCTTGGCGGTGGTGCCGCCCATGTCGAAGCACATCAGGCGGTCGGCGTCGAGTCGGCGGGCGAACCAGCTGCCCGCGAGTGCACCGGCAGCCGGGCCGCTCTCGACCAGGCGGATCGGGATGCGTGCGGCGTCGTCGGCGGACACGACGCCGCCGTTCGAGAGCATCATCAGCACGGAGCCGCCGAAGCCCTCACTGGAGAGCCACTTCTGCAGCTCCTCGAGGTACGGGCCGATGACGGGCATCGTGGCGGCGTTGCACGCCGTCGTGATCATGCGCGGGTACTCGCGGATCTGGGGCGACACGTCGGACGAGATGCACACCGGCACGCCGAGTTCGGCGGCGAGGTGTTCGGCGACGACGCGCTCGTTCTCGCCGTTCACGTACGAGTTCAGGAAGCAGAGTCCGACCGACTCGACCTCGGCGGCGCGCAGCTGCTCGGTGAGCGCCGCGAGTGCCTCGGGGGTCGGTGCGTGGACGAGCTCGCCGGTCGCGCTGACGCGCTCGTCGAGTTCGAACGTGCGGTCGCGGGGGATCGGCGGCGCCGGGAACTCGATCTGGAGGTCGTACATGTCGTAGCGGTGCTCGTCACGGATGAGGAGCGTGTCGCCGAAGCCCTGGGTCGTGACGAGGCCGGCTCGGCCGGTCTTGCCCTCGATCAGCGCATTGGTGATCAGCGTCGTGGCGTGCACGATCGGCGCCGTCACGTCGCCGGGCTTGATGTCGGCTCGCGCCAGCAGTGACGCGATGCCGGTCCGAACCCCGTCGAGTGGGTTCTGCGGGGTGGTGAGGGTCTTGTCGACCACGACGTTGCCGGACGCTGCATCGAGCAGCACCACGTCGGTGAAGGTCCCTCCGATGTCGACAGCGATGCGCCAGTCGGCGGTCATGCCGTCACCTCCTTGTTGTTCGAGGACTGGTTGTACGAGTTCGTGGCCTGCAGATCGGCGCGCGGGGGAGCGAAGACGTCGAGGATCCAGCACTCGTCGTATTCGTCGTCGCCGATGAAGACGGAGTCGCCGTGGTCGACGGTCTTGGGCGCCAGGTAGACGTCGCCGGCGCCGAGCACCGTGCGGGTCGGGTCGTCGGGGTCACCGATGCGGAAGTCGAGCGCCCCGCGCATGATGATGCCGAGCTGTTCGTGTTCGTCGTGGCGGTGGAGGAACGATCCCTCGGCTCCGCCCTTGATGCGCCAGAAGCACAGCTGGAGCTGCTCGCCGGTGATGATGCGGTGACGGAAGCCGGGTCGGCTCGTCTCGACGAACTCGTCGTCCTCGAAGAAGTGGCAGTACTGGTTGTCGGCGATCTCACGCATCGCTCCCGCTGTCGGCGCGACCTTGTGCGAGGTCGATGCGAGATGGGATCCGAAGCGTGCGACCTCGGCGCCGATGTCGAGCGGGCGCACGATCGCTTCGTGCTGCTCGTCGCCCCACTCGTCGGCCGGGACGAGCCACATGACCTCGAACTCGATGCCGTCGGGGTCCTTTGCGTACAGGCTCTTGTTGGCGCCGTGGTCGGAGGCGCCGATGAGCGAGCCCGCCTCGCTCAGCTTCTGACGGTACGCCTCGAGGTCGGCGAGCGTCGGTACTTCCCACGCCACGTGGTAGAGCCCGACCTGTTGGCGGCCCGCCGTGGAGGGCTGGGCGCCTTCGCCGATCGTGAAGCAGGCGAGATCGTGATGGTTCGTCGACGCCGGGGCACGCAGGAAGACGAAGGCGCCTTCCGGGTGGTCGATGACGGTCGAGAAGCCGAGCACGTCTTCGTAGAACTTCTGGTGGCGCCGTGCGTCTCGCACATAGAGCACGGCGTGGTTCATTCCGGTGATCATCGGTTCCTTCGAGGGGTCGGCGCCACCTTGGGCGCTCGGTCTGATGGTCAGACCATAACGCAGGGCGTCGAACCGCGCCAGTCGAAGTTGTGAATCCCGGGTTACCGGATGGTGTCGCGCCGGGCGCGACGTGATCGAGGTGATCTCAGACGAGGCGGTCGATCATGCTGCGCTCGACGGCAGCCAGGTGCTCGGTACCCCGAGCCATTGCGGCGTCGGCGTCGCCGTCGGCGATCGCCCTGGCCAGTTCGGCGTGCTGCGCCGTGGCGTCGGCGACGATCGTGTCGACGGCGTCGCGGTTCAGATCGCTCGACAGCATCTGGCCGATCTCGTCGGAGTGGAACAGTCGGGTCATCACCTTGCCGTGAACCTCGACCAAGAGCGGATTGCCGCAGGCACGCGCGATCACCGAGTGGAAGTGATGGTCGAGCGGGCGGAACCGCTCGAGCTCCATGTCGGCTCGGAACTCGGCCGCGAGCTCGCGGATCTCGGCGCGCTGTTCGTCGGTGGCCCGCTCGGCGGCGAGGCCGATCATCGGCAACTCCAGCAGGCGACGGGTCTCGAACAGCTGGCGGACGAACTCCTTGCGGCCGTCGATCCGGTCGAAGCTGACGTCGGGGAGGTGCTCGACGACGTACGACCGGTTGCCGCGACGTTCGACGACGCCCATCGAGATGAGGCCCTGCATCGCTTCGCGCACCGAGGTGCGCGCCACGCCGAACTGGTCGGACAGGTCACGTTCGGACGGGACGCGCGCGCCCGGCGCGAGGGTGCCGTCGGTGATCCGTTGGAGCAGCTGCTCGCGGATCTGCGAACTGAGGGTCTCCCGGGTGACCGGTGCGAACCCGAAGGTCGTGTCGGTGGTGCTCATTCGTGTGGTGCTGTGACTTCCCGCTCCCGTGTCGGCGATGGGCCGACCGTGCGCCGTGGTTGCGCTTCCACAGCATAGGCGGAAACGGCGGTACGAGGTCGGATGGTCTGACCAACGCGACGCAGCGTCGGCGTGGCCGATCGCCGGGGTTTCCCCTGGTCGTCGACGTCCGTCGGAGGCTTCGGTCCAATGGTCGGACCATCTTCGTATCGGATCGACCCGGAGACGAAACGTCCCGGAAACAGAGTGGTCTTAGGTTTCGCCGCCATGTCATCGAGTTGTCGGATCGCTCCGGACGACGCTGCGTCCGGAACCTCGGTCGCCTCGTTCATCAGCGTCGACGGGGTCCACAAGATCTTCCGTCGAAAGGGGCGGGCCGTCCCCGCGCTTCGTGGTGTCGATCTCGACATCCAGGCCGGCGAGTTCGTGAGCCTGCTCGGGCCATCGGGGTGCGGCAAGTCGACGCTGTTGCGGATCATCGGCGGTCTCGTCGAACCAGACGCCGGCACCGTGACCGTCGACGGGCTGTCGCCGCTCGACGCTCGGGCGGCCAAGTCGTTCGGGCTCGTGCCGCAGGCGTCGTCGCTCGTGCCCTGGGCCACCGTCGACCGCAACGTGAGGTTCCTGTCGCAGCTCGAACCCCGCAGGTCGGGTGGTCACGACCCCCTCGACGACGATCAGATCGACGACCTGCTCGACACGGTCGGACTCCGCGACTTCCGCGGTGCCTACCCCCACGAGTTGTCGGGTGGCATGCAGCAGCGGGTCTCGCTCGTGCGCGGCTTCGCACTCGGCGCACCGGTGTTGTTGATGGACGAACCATTCGCTGCGCTCGACGAGATCACGCGTGCCGACATGCGGTACCTCCTGCTCGAGTTGTGGCAGCGAACGGGCACCACGGTGATCTTCGTGACCCACTCGATCACCGAAGCGGTGATCCTGTCCGATCGGGTCGCCGTCATGGCGGCGCACCCGGGTCGCATCGCTGCGCTCGACACGATCGGGCTCGACCGGCCCCGCACCCCAGAGATGGAGGACACCGACGTGTTCCACGATCACGTCCGCATCCTGCGGACCCACTTGCTGGACCAGCACGCATGACCGACCGAGCGGTGCACCCCACCCACGAGATCGGCGCGATCGCCGACGGGGTCGATGTCGAGTCGCTGTTGCTCGCCGACGCCAAGGGTGCGAGGCGTGATCGGATCATGGCCTTCGTCGCGCCGGTGGTCGGGGTCGTCGGCTTCTTGGCCGCGTGGCAGCTCCTCGTCGATCTGTTCGACGTCGAGCGCTTCGTGTTGCCCGCCCCGATCGACATCTTCCGGCACCTCGCGGGTGACCCCGGGTTCTACGTCGACAACGCCAAGACCACGATGTGGGAGGCGTTTCTCGGCTTCGCCATCGCCATGGTCCTCGCGTTGGTCGCTGCGACGGTGATGGCGCACTCCCGATTCGCCGAGCGGGCCGGCCTCCCGCTGGCGGTCCTCATCCAGGTGACCCCGATCATCGCCTACGCGCCCGCCGTGGTCGTCTGGCTGGGATTCGGGCTGAAGCCGATCATCGTGATCACCACGTTGGTGTGTTTCGTGCCGTTCCTGATCAACGCCATCGCCGGGCTGCGCTCGGTCGACCCCAACCTGCTGGAACTCGCCCGGTCCGTCGATGCGCCGCGTCGTGTCATCTTCTGGCGGCTGCGGTTGCCCTCGTCGATGCCGTTCCTGTTCTCCGCCGCTCGCATCGCCGTGGGGCTGGCGCTCATCGGCGCGGTGCTCGGCGAGTTCTTCGCCGGGACGACGTCAGGACTCGGCTACGCCGTCAAGACGGCGCAGGCCCGCCCCATCCAGCTCCTCGACCAGCTGTGGGCGAGCATCTTCGTCCTCGGCTTCATCGGTGCCACCGCCACCCTCCTGATCGCCGGGCTCGAGCGGATCACGCTCCATTGGCACCAGTCGACCCGCCACTGATCTCCCATTCCCCATACCCGCAAGGAGAACCCCCATGACCCCCTCGAACCACCGACCGGTCCACCCCCGGCGTCGAACGCGTCGGGCCGTCGGCGCACTCGCCGCGCTGGCGCTCGTCGTCACGGCGTGCGGCGACGACGACGAGGACGCCGACAGCGGCGACGACACGGCGTCGGCCGAGGCCGTCGAGACCACGACCGAGACGACGGAGGCCGCCGACACCACCGAGGCGCCCGACACCACCGAGGCGCCCGAAACGACCGAGACGACCGAGGTCGCGAGCGACGGCGAGATCGATCCGGAGCGCTGCGCCGCCAATGAGGAGATCGGCACACTCACCTACCTGTCGAGCTTCGACTTCGCTGCAGCGGCGTCGATCATCGACGTGATCGTCGCCGAGGATTCGGGGTACTTCGACGCCCTGTGCCTCGACGTCGACCTCAAGCCCAGCTTCTCGACGGCGAACTACCCGCTGGTGGCCAGTAACCAGGCCCAGTTCTCGTCGGCGGGCAGCTTCACCGAGGTCCTGAACTTCTCGGGTGAAGGCGCCGAGTTCGTCGTCATCGCCGACTACGGCAAGACGCCGATCAACGCGCTGATCACGCCGGAAGGCGGAGCGACCGACCTCGCCGAACTCGAGGGGCAGCAGATCGGTATCAAGGGGGACCTCGGTCCGTCCCTGGTCGCGATGCTCGCCGAGGCCGGTCTCGAACGTGGCGCCGATTACGAAGAGATCCTGCTCGACGGTTTCGACCCGCAGGCGCACCTGGCGACCGGGATCGCAGCGCTGCCGGTGTACAAGTCGAACGAACCCGGCCAGCTCGACACCGCCGGCGTGCCGTACACCCTGTTCGACCCCGCCGAAGCGGGCATTCCCGGCTCGTTCGGACTCCTCTACACCTCGGCGTCGTTCGCCGAGGAGAACCCGACAGTGGTCGAGGACTTCACCCGCGCGGCCTTGATGGGAATGGCCGACGCGATCGCCGACCCCGAAGCCGCCGTCGAGATGGCGACTGCCCGCATCGAAGCCGCCGGCAACAGCTACTACCTCACGTACGAAGGTGAGCTCTACCGCTGGCAGCAGGAGATCGCCGAGGTCGTCGGCGCAACGCCCGACGGCGAGGGCGTCGGCATCGTCGATCCCGAACTGTTCCGGGCCGAGTACGACTCGTACGTCGAATCCGGCGTCTGGCCCGACGGTGCGCCGCCGTTCCTCGAGGCGTACGACGCCTCGATCGCTGCCGGCGTGTACGACGGCGAGACCGTCATCTTCCCGGGCTGATCGATGAGCCTGCTCGGACGTTCATCGATGCGAGCACAGGTTCAACACGGGTTCGCGTCGGGCGCCGACGTGCGGATCGTCGACGTCCCGGTGCCCGTGCCCGGCACCGGAGAGGTGGTGATCGAGGTGCAGGCCTGTTCCCTCAATCGCCTCGACCTGTTGCAGCAGGAGGCGCCGCTCGTGCGGGGCTTCTCGGTGCCCCACATCGCCGGACTCGACGTCGCCGGCACCGTCGTCCGCCACGGGGCGGACGTCGGTGCCGGTGGCCCGGCGATCGGTGACACCGTCATCGTCAACCCGGTCAGCTCGTGCGGCCAGTGCGCGAACTGTCGAGCCGGCTTCGACCCGTACTGCAGCGACGTCCGGTCGATCGGCTCGACGCGCGACGGCGGATTCGCCGAGTTCGTGGCCGTCCCGGCGGCGAGCTGCCACGCGGTGCCGGCCGGTCTCGACGAGATCCAGGCCGCTTGTCTGCCCGTCGCGTATGCGACGGCGTGGCGGGCCCTCGTGACCGCTGGCGGCGTCGCGCCGGGGGAGTGGGTGCTCGTCAACGCAGCGACCTCCGGTGTGTCCACGGCGCTGGTGCAACTCGCGATCGCCCACGGGGCTCGCGTGATCGGCACGGCGGGCGGCGCCGCCAAGATCGATCACGCGCTGGGACTCGGGTGCGAGTTCGTCGTGGACCACTACGACGACGACGTCGTCGCTCGGGTCATGGAATGGACCGGGGGACGCGGCGTCGACCTGGTGGTCGACCACGTCGGTCCGGCTCTGTTCGAGGCGTCGATCGCTGCGCTCCGGCCCGAGGGCCGGATGGTGTTCTGCGGGACGACGACCGGCACGGACATCGAGATGTCGTTGCCCTCGGTGTACCACTGGGGGAAATCCCTGATCGGGTCTGGTGGGTACTCCGACGACGAGTTCACCGAGATGCTCGCATTCGTCGAACACCATGCGCTCGAACCCGTGATCGACTCGGTGTGGCCGTTCGACCGGATCGGTGACGCCCAGGCCCGGATGGAGGCCGGTCGGTTCTTCGGGAAGATCGTGGTGACGTTCGAGTCGCACGGTGCGGTGGCCAGCTCGAACGGTCGAATGGTCTGACCATCGGACCTATGGGCTAGGGTCTCGGTCATGTCGTATCCGAACACCTTGATCTTCGTCGACTTCCCGTCGGCCGACCCCGAAGCCACCGCCGAGTTCTACGAGGCCGTCTTCGGCTGGGAAGTCGAGGGCCGCCCCGCCGGTGTGTTCCACCGCATCGTGCCCGGCCAGAACTTCCAGCTCGACGACGGCTCACAGGGCCCGACGGGCAACCTGCACATGGGCATCCACAACACGGCGAATGCCCGCCCGTACCCCGACCCGGAGGGCGCCGAGCCCCGCGAGCCGGCGACGAACGGCCGCACGACCCGAGTGTGGATCCTGGTCTCCGACGACGACTCGATCGACCGCATCCTCGGCGAGGCCGTCAAGCGTGGGGCCAAAGAACTCTGGCGCGACCACTACTGGGCCGAGTTCAATGGCTTCAACGCCGCCTTCGAAGACCCGTGGGGCAACACCTTCGTGCTCTGGGTCAAGGGTGGCGACGACCCCCAGATCCCGGAAGGATGGACCAATGAGTGAGGCGCTCCACGACCTGCGGCCGAAGACGGCGCGCTGGACCCACGTCGCGCTCCGTGTCACCGACATGGACGCCACGGTCGACTGGTACACCACGTTCACGCCGCTCGAGGTGCTCGAGCGGCGTGAGGACGAGGACGGGTTCGGTGCGTGGCTCGGCCACCCCGACCCCGACAACCCGTTCATCCTCGTGTTGGCCCAGTTCCTGCCCGACAAGGATCCCTTCGCCGGTGCCACCACGGCCACGCTGACCCCGTTCAGCCACCTCGGCATCGAGCTGCCGACGAAGGAAGACGTCGACGCCGTCGCCGCCAAGGGCGAAGCCGCCGGCTGCCTCGGCATGCCGGCCCGTCAGATGCCCGACCCGATCGGCTACATCTGCATGCTGACCGACCCCGACGGCAACATGATCGAGTTCTCGTACGACCAGGGCGTCTACGAGACCGCTCGCGACAAGTGGAGCTGAGTTCCTCCTGAACGCACTCTGAGAACGCCACCGACACCGGGCGCCGACGTGGGAACGGAACGGCGCCCGGTTAGGTTGGCTCGAACATGCGTGTCTGGATCGACCAAGACCTCTGCACCGGCGACGGTCTCTGCGTCGACCACTGTCACGACGTGTTCACCCTGCTCGAAGACGGCATTGCGTACGTCGTCGAGGACGGCGAGGCCCAGAACGACCCGGGCGGGTCGGGCAGTCTGGCCGCCGTCGCACCCAAGCACGTCGAGTCGGTGATCAAGGCCGCCGAGGTGTGCCCCGGCGAGTGCATCTTCATCGAGATCGACGCACCGGTCGATGCCGACATCGACTACGACGTCGACGTGCGCATGGCCGGGCGCATCGACGTGCGCGACGACGAAGCCGCTGCGTGATCGCAGCGTCGAGGACGTCCCGAAACCCTGCGTCGCCCGTCGTCAAACGGGCCGCCGGATTGTTACTATGGCCGTAGTGGAAATCCACCAGACCCCCTCGTCCGCCACGGACGACACGGAACGGAGTGACCGATGACGACGTTCGATCTCGACTTGTCCAAGTACGACCTCGGTTGGAGCGATGAGGTCGAGTACGCCTTCACGCCCGAGAAGGGCATCAACCAAGGCGTCGTCGAGCAGATCTCGTGGTGGAAGGGCGAACCCCGCTGGATGACCGACATGCGGTTGCGTTCGCTGCGGTTGTTCGACCGCAAGCCGATGGCCGAATGGTTCGCGGTCAACATGCCCGACATCGATTTCCAGGACATCTACTACTACCTGCGCCCCAAGGGCGACCAGGTCTCCGAGTGGGACGAGCTCCCCGAGGAGATGATGAAGACGTACGAGAAGCTCGGTATCCCCGAAGCCGAGCGTCAGTACCTCGCCGGCGTCACGGCGCAGTACGAGTCCGAGGTCGTGTACCACAAGAACCGCGAAGACCTCGAGGCCCAGGGGATCCTCTTCTGCGACATGGACACCGCCCTGCGCGAGTACCCGCACCTGGTGAAGGAGTACTTCGGCACGGTCATCCCGCCGGGCGACAACAAGTTCGCCGCGCTCAACACGTCGGTCTGGTCGGGTGGCTCGTTCATCTACGTGCCGCCGGGCGTCGAATGCGAGATGCCGCTGCAGGCGTACTTCCGCATCAACTCCGAGAACGCCGGCCAGTTCGAGCGCACCCTGATCATCGCCGACGAAGGCTCCAAGGTGCACTACATCGAGGGCTGCTCGGCGCCGGTCTACTCGAGCGACTCGCTGCACTCGGCTGTCGTCGAGATCGTCGTCAAGCCGCACGCCCGTGTCACCTACACCACGATCCAGAACTGGTCGCCGAACGTCTACAACCTGGTCACCAAGCGGGCCAAGGTCGAAGCGCACGGCCACATGGAATGGATCGACGGCAACATCGGGTCGAAGCTCACCATGAAGTACCCGGCCGTCTACCTGGTCGGCGAGGGTGCCACCGGTGAGGTGCTCTCCGTCGCCTACGCAGGCGAGGGTCAGCACCAGGACGCCGGGGCCAAGATGGTCCACGCCGCGCCGAACACCTCGTCGAAGATCGTGTCGAAGTCGATCAGCAAGGACGGCGGCATCACCACCTACCGCGGACTCGTCCGGGTCGACGAGGGTGCCCACGGCTGCAAGAGCCACGTCGAGTGCGACGCCCTGTTGCTCGACGAGGACTCGGTGAGCAAGACGCTGCCCTACATGGAGGTCGGCGAACGCGACGCCCAGATCGGCCACGAGGCGACCGTCTCGAAGATCGCCGACGAGCAGATCTTCTACCTCACGAGCCGCGGCCTCTCCGAGGAGCAGGCGATGAGCATGGTGGTGAACGGCTTCATCGAGCCGATCACCCGCACCCTGCCGATGGAGTACGCCGTCGAATGGTCACGGTTGATCGAGCTCCAGATGGAAGGTTCCGTGGGCTAGATCGGGTCGGGTGTCGTAGCGGACGGCGACGGAGTCGACGTTCAGGGAGATCTTCCGACCCCGGATGCGGTGCTCACCGCGTCGCCTCACGCGTCGCTAGCCTGACCCGCATGCCGATGCGGACGGAGTGCAAGAACTTCGAATCACGGACGTACCCCAACGGCGACACGGTCCGGAAGTGCAACCTCGACCTGGCGCCCGACGCGCCGTGGCGGTGCCCCGAGAACTGTCCCAAGTACGAACGGCGTCTCGCCGACGTCGCCTGGACCCACGGATCGCTCGTCGTGCCGCCGACCCCGCCCGAGCCGAGCAGCCTCGACGACGGCACCGCCGCCGCCTTGCTCGACGAGGCGGAGGACATCCTCAACCAGGCCGGCGACCGCATCAAGGCCGAGGTCGACGCCGAGCGCGAAGCGGCGTCCAAGAAGCGCAAGGGACTGAAGCGCTTCTTCCGTCGCCGCGGCTCCTGACGCGGGTCGATCCGGCGCCCGATTCGACCGACCTATTTCCACTATCCCGATAGTAGAATTGGGTCCGATGTCTGTTGCTGCTCCGTCCCTCGACCTGAGCCGGCTCGACCAGATCGAGCTGCCGACGACCGACCAGGAGATCTGGCGCTACAGCCGGATCGGCGACCTCGACCTCGCCCGCTTCACGCCGGGTGATCACGAGGTGTCGATCCGCAACGGCGACGGTTACGTCGCCGACGACGGCGTCGTGTCCCTGTTCGACGGTCCGCCTGACGTGTTCGCCGAGATCAGCGCCGCTCGCGGTCAGGCCGTTCACCTCGTCATCCCGGCAGGCACCGTCGTGCCCGAGCCGATCGTCGTCACCCACTCGATCCCGGGCGGCGGCGCCCTGACGACGCCCCGTCTCCTGATCGACGCAGGCGCCGACAGCGAGGTCACCGTCATCGAGATCTTCCGGTCGGCGAGCGGCGGAGCGGCGCTCACCCTGCCGGTGCTCCACACCCGGGTCGGCGCCGCCGCGCGGGTGAAGTACCTGACCGTCAACGAGTTGAACGACGAAGCCTGGTCGATCGGACACCAGCGTGCGGAGAGCGACCGCGACTCCACGCTGCTGCTGTCGACGGTGTCGCTCGGCGGCGACTACGCACGCGTTCGCACCGAAGCCCGCTCGATCGGACGCGGCGCCTCCACCAAGCAGGTTGCGCTCTACTTCGCCGACGGCACCCAGATGCACGACTTCCGCGTGATCCAGGATCACGTCGCACCGCACACGAACAGCGATCTGCTGTTCAAGGGCGCCGTGCAGGACCGGTCGGCAAGCGTGTACACCGGCCTGATCGCGATCGGCGAGGAGGCGCGCGGCACCGCCGCCTACCAGACCAACCGGACGCTGACCCTGAGCGAGGGTGCGTGGGCCGAGAGCGTGCCCAACCTCGACATCCGCACCAACGACGTCAAGTGCGCCCACGCGTCCGCCGTCGGCCCGATCGACGAGGACCAGCGCTTCTACCTCGAGAGCCGTGGCGTGCAGCCCGAGATCGCCGAGCGCCTCGTCGTGCTCGGCTTCTTCGACGAGGTCATCTCGCAGCTGCCGTCGGCCGAACTGGCCGCCGACCTGCGGGCCCGTGTCGCCGCCAAGCTCAAGATCGGAGACGACTCATGACGACCAGCCACGCCCTGTTCGAACTCGACGACCTCGAGCCCGGCACCGCCCGCAAGGCCGACATCGGCGGCGTCAAGGTCGCCATCGTCCGCATCGGCGACGACGTCTACGCCATCGGCGACACGTGCACCCATGCCGACGTCTCGCTGTCGGAGGGTGAGGTCTGGTGCGACGAGCTCGAGATCGAATGCCCGAAGCACAGCAGCGCGTTCAGCCTCACCACCGGTGAGCCGCAGACGTTGCCGGCGACCCAACCCGTGCCCGTGTACGACGCGACCGTGATCGACGGTCACGTCCACGTGACGATCACCCAGGAGGCCGTACAGTGAGCACCCTGACCATCTCCGGCCTGTCGGCCACCGTCGCCGGCAAGCAGATCCTGAACGGCATCGACCTCACCGTTTCCTCCGGCGAGGTGCACGCCATCATGGGCCCGAACGGCGCCGGCAAGAGCACCTTGTCGGCCGTGCTCATGGGCAAGCCGGGTTATGAGGTCACCGGTGGCTCGGTCGACCTCGACGGCACCGACGTGCTCTCGCTGCCGGCATGGCGGCGTGCCGCTGCCGGACTCCACCTCGTGATGCAGTACCCGACCGAGGTCCCGGGCGTCATGCTCGACGACATGCTCGGCGAAGCGCTCACCACGCGTGGCCGCACCACCGACGGCCTCCGCGATGCACTGGCGGCCGAGGCCGCGAAGATCGGTTTCGAGGAGCGATTCCTGCACCGTCCGCTCAACGTCGACCTGTCGGGCGGCGAGAAGAAGCGCAACGAGACGTTGCAGCTCGCGGTGCTCCGACCGACGTTCGCGATCCTCGACGAACTCGACTCCGGCCTCGACATCGACGCGCTCCGCGACTGCTCGCGCCGCGTCGAGGAGATGTCGAACGACGCCGAGTCGCCGCTCGGCGTGATCGCCATCACCCACTACAACCGCCTGCTCGAAGAGCTGAAGCCCGACCACGTGCACATCCTGGTCAAGGGCCGCATCGTCGAGTCGGGTGGCCCCGAACTGGCCGAGGTCCTCGAACGCGACGGCTACGCAGCCTTCGCCCCCGAAGCCGATCTCGCCGACGACGCCGACGAACCCGCCGGCCCCCGAGCCCAACCCGGCTCCCTCGACGACCTCTTCTCGATGTAACCCGTCGGTTGGGGTCAGACCAGAAGGGGTCAGGCACCTTCTGGCGATGCAGTGCATGGTCGCCGTGACCCGTCGGCCAGAAGGTGCCTGACCCCTTCTGGCCCGCAACCCTTCGACTCTTGACCGGCGGGTCAGGTCTGGCACGATGCGTCGCATGGCTGACGTCATCGACGAACTGAAGAGCTGGCTCGACGAGAACTGGGATCCCGACCTGACGGTCGCGGAGTGGTGGGAACGCCTGGGTCTCGCCGGCTGGGCCGCACCGGCCCTGCCGACCAACGCCTACGGGCGCGACCTCTCCCGCAACGACGCCGTCAAGGTCGCCGAGACGATCGGCGAACACGGTGCGCTCGGTGCACCCGGTGGCCTTGGCCTGCTGCTCGCGGCACCGACGATCGCGATGCACGGCACCCAGGAACAGATCGATCGGTACGTCCGCGACATCGTCACCGGGCAGAAGGCCTGGTGCCAGCTGTTCTCCGAGCCGGTCGCCGGTTCCGACCTCGCCGGCCTCCAGACCCGCGCCGTCCAGGACGGCGACGAGTGGATCGTCAACGGCCAGAAGGTGTGGACCTCCGGTGGCCACTACGCCGACCTCGGCATGTTGATCGCCCGCACCAACTCAGACGTGCCCAAGCATCAGGGCATCACCTACTTCGCGCTCGACATGCACCAGGACGGCGTCGACATCCGACCGCTCAAGGAGATGACCGGCCGAGCACTCTTCAACGAGGTGTTCATGTCCGACGCCGTCACCACGACCGATGCCATGATCGGCGGCCAGAACAACGGGTGGGCCGTCACCAACACGACCCTGGCCTTCGAACGCGCCGGTCTCGGGGCGGGCGGTGGCAGCGCCGCCTCGAGCGCGGCGATCCGGGGCACGGTCGCGGGGCACCTCGACAAGCGAGCCGGCGACTTCGTCCAGAGCCGCCGCTCGGGCGGTGGCGGTGCTCAGTTCCGCGGCGCCGGCAAGATGCTGATCGAACTCGCCAAGCAGACCGGTGCGATCGACGACCCGACCATCCGCCAAGACCTGATGCGGCTGCACACCCTCGCCGAGATCGGTCGGATGCAGACCCTCCGGCTCAAGGCGCTCAAGGCGTCGGGTGGCGACATCCCCGGCTTCGGCAACATCGGCAAGCTGTCGATGTCGGACATGATGCGGCTCCAGCGCGACCTGGGTCTGCGCATCCTCGGACCGGAGGGCATGCTGCACGCCTACGAGAGCGACGCGAAGGCCGTGCTCGACGAAGCCGTCGGCAAGCCGATGAACGGGTTCGTCACCGAACTGGCCCTGTTCGCGCAGGCCCCGCCGATCTACGGGGGCACCGACCAGGTCCAACGCAACATCATCGGCGAACGGGTCCTCGGCCTCCCGAAGGAACCCGGGCCGGAGAAGAACACCCCCTTCAAAGACCTCCCCAAAAACGGCTGAGTCGGTTGATGTCAGACATCAACCGACCGACCGGATCCTGAAGCGTCGAGCCGAGCTGTCGGTTGATGTCTGACATCAACCGACCTCTGGAGGCTTCGAGCATGCTCGTCGGTTGGGGTCTGACCCCAACCGACGGCTACACGATGGGGCTCGGGTTCATCTCTCTCAGGCGGCGGATGCGTTCGGCGGTCGGGGGGTGGGTGCTGAACATCTTCGACATGTTCGGACCGCCCTGGCTCGACCGGGCCTCGGCGAGCGGGTTGTGGATGTACATCGACGCCTGAGCGGGCTGCACGGCCATCGGTCGCTGCTTGGCCAGCACCTCGATCTTCTCGAGCGCACTCGCGAGCGGCTCGCCCGTGCCGATCAACTCGGCGGCGCCACGGTCGGCCTCGTACTCGCGAGAACGCGAGACCGCCATCTGGATCAGCGTCGCAGCAACCGGGGCGAGGATCGCCACGGCGAGCATCGCGACCGGGTTGCTGTCTCGACGGTCTCGGCCGCCGAACATCTGCGAGAACATCGCCATCTGCGCCATGTACGAGATCGCCGTCGCGATCGCAGCGGCGACGGATCCGATCAGGATGTCGCGGTGCTTGACGTGCATCAGCTCGTGCGCCATGACACCCTCGACCTCGTCGCGGCTGAGCGACGACAGCAGGCCCTGGGTGGCGCACACGACGGCGTGATTCGGGTTGCGGCCCGTGGCGAAGGCGTTGGGTTGCGGGTTGTCGGCGATGGCGACGGTCGGCATCGGGAGGTCGGCCCGCTCGGCGAGGCGGGCGATCATGTCGTAGAACTCGGGGGCTTGTTCGCGGGTGATCGGGCGCGCACCGCCCGCCTTGAGGGCGAGCTTGTCGCTGAACCAGTACGACCCGCCGACCATCACGAGCGCCAGAACGACGCCGATGGTGAGCGAGGCACTGCTCCCGCCGCCGAGGATGCCGGCGACGGCCACGATCAGACCGCCCATGCCAGCGAGGAGGACTCCGGTCTTGAGCGTGTTGGTGAACATCGTACGACTCACGATATCGACGCCCCGATCGGTACCGTTCGGGCGTGGGCGGGACTGCTGAACCAGAACTGAGAAGCGAGCGCTTCCCCGGCTGGTGGGTGGTCACCGGCGCCTTCCTCGTCCTGATGACGTCCTCGGGCCTGGGCTTCTACGGATTGGCCGTCTACCTCAACGCACTCAGCAAGGAACGAGGCTGGGAGGTCTCGTCGATCTCGCTCGCGACGACGTTCTTCTTCTTCGTCGGCGGCATGGTCGGGGTGCTGGCCGCACGCCTGATCGGTCGCTACGACGTCCGCCACGTCATCGCGGCCGGCGGTGTCATCGGCAGCGTGGCGTTGTTCGGCCTCGGACGGGTCACGGCCCCCTGGCAACTGTTCGTCGTCTACGGCGTCTTTGCGTTCGGGTTCGCCTTCGCCGGGCTCGTCCCGGTCACGACCGTGGTGACCCGCTGGTTCCACCAACGCCGCGGTGTCGCCCTGTCGGTGGCCTCGACCGGGTTGTCGGCCGGCGGCATCGTCATCACACCGGCCGCCAAGTGGCTCCTCGATCGGGAGGGCCTCGAAGCCGGCACGCCATGGCTCGCGATCGTGTGGGCCGTCGGGATCATCCCGGTCGCGTACTGGCTCATCAAGCCCGACCCCGCAGCACTCGGCTGGCTGCCCGACGGGCTTCGAGCGACGCCCGGCGTCGCCGCAGCTGCGCCGGCCGGCACCCCGTTCCACGAAGCGGTGCGATCGCGCTTCTTCATCGCCGTCACCGCCGCCTACGTCCTCGCCCTGGGTTCGCAGGTCGGCGGCATCCAGCAGCTCGTGAAGCTGGTGGAAGAACGCACCACCGCCGACACGGCAGCATTGGCGACGCTGGTGCTGGCGGCCACGTCGGTCGTCGCCCGTCTGGTCGGTGGGCGCGTGGTCACCTCGGTGCCCATGACCGGCTTCACTGCCGTACTCGCCGGGCTGCAGGGCGTCGCTATGTTCTTCCTCGCGTTCGCCGACACGACGACCGCCATCTTCATGGCGATCATCCTGTTCGGCGCAACGGTGGGCAACATCTTGATGCTGCAGCCGCTGCTGATCGCCGAACGCTTCGGGGTCCGCGACTATCCCCGCATCTACAGCCGTGCCCAGCTCTACGTCTTGATCGGTACGGCCGGTGGGCCGTTGCTGCTCGGCTGGCTCCACGACCTGTCCGGCGACTACGAGCTGTCGTACATGATCGCCGGACTCTGCTCCGCCCTTGCACTGTTCGTCTTCCTGATGGCCGGACCGGCGAACGAGCCCGAGCCGGCTCCCGCCGAACCCGAGTACGCATGAGCGACCTCTGCGATCACTCGGCCGTCGAGCTGGCTTCGATGATCCGGCAGCGGGAGGTATCGGCACGCGAGCTGCTCGACGCATGTCTGGCACGCATCGACGCCGTGAACCCTCGGCTCAACGCCGTCGTCACCCTCGTCCCCGACCGGGCCGCCGAGCGGGCCGACGAGGCCGACGAAGCGGTCGCACGCGGCGACGAGCTCGGTCCGCTGCACGGCCTGCCGATCGCCCACAAAGACCTCGAGCCGACCGCCGGGATCCGGACCACGATGGGGTCGCCGATCTTCGCCGACTGGGTTCCCGACATCGACGGGCTGGTCGTCGAGCGGCTGCGAGCCGCCGGCGCGGTCACGATCGGCAAGACGAACACGCCCGAGTTCGGCGCCGGATCGAACACGTTCAACCCGGTCTTCGGCGCCACCCGCAACCCGTACGACCCGTCTCTCACGTGCGGCGGCTCGAGCGGAGGAGCGGCGGTCGCGCTCGCGACCGGCATGGTGCCGATCGCCGATGGGTCCGACATGGGCGGTTCGTTGCGCAACCCGGCGTCGTTCTGCAACGTCGTGGGCCTCCGGCCGTCGGCCGGACGGGTGCCGTCGTGGCCGAACCGTGCGCCCTGGTCGCCGCTCGCCACGGCCGGGGCGATGGCTCGTTCGGTCGACGACCTGGCGTTGCAGATGCAGGCGCTCGCCGGGCCCGACCATCGCATCCCGATCTCGCTGCCGCAGTCGGGCGACTCGTTCGCCGAGGTGCTCACGCAGCAGCCCGCCGACCTGACCGGGCTCCGCGTCGCTTGGACGCCCGACCTCGGCCTGCCGGTCGATCGTGCCGTTCGCGACGCGCTCGCATTCGTGCCCGACCGACTGGGCGAACTGGGGTGCGACGTCGTGGACGACGCACCCGACCTCGGCGACGCCGGCGAGATCTTCCAGGTGCTTCGGGCCTGGCACTTCGAACTGGCGGCCGGCGAGCTGTACGACCGGGTGTCCGAGCAGCTGAAGGAGACGGTTCGCTGGAACGTCGAACTCGGTCGCTCGTTCACCCTCACCGATCACGCCCGTGCCGCCGCCGGCCACGCCGACCTCGTCGAACGAGCTCGCCGGTTCTTCGGGTGCTACGACGTGCTGGCGTTGCCCGCCGTCCAGGTCGTGCCGTTCCCGGTCGAGACCGAGTGGCCCACCGAGATCGACGGCACGACCATGCCGACCTACGTCGACTGGATGCGCTCGTGCTCCGACATCACGCTCACGGGCTGTCCGGCGATGTCGATGCCGGCCGCCTTCACACCGGACGGGCTGCCGGTGGGCGTCCAGTTCGTGGGGCCACCCCGGAGCGACGTCGAGTTGATGCGTTTCGCCAAGGCCTGGGAACTGGCTGTCCCGGCGGGCGAGCGGCGGGCTACGTTCGGCGCGATATGAGCGAGTGGCACAAGAACGTCCAGCGGGTCGTCGAAGCGGGCGAACAGCTCGGGATCGAGGTCGTCCCGCATCATCAGCCAGACGGTGCCAAGACCGCCGCCGATGCTGCGGCGGCGATCGGCTGCGATGTCGGCCAGATCGTGAAGAGCCTGATCTTCGGTGTCGACGGTGAGATCGTGCTGGCGTACGTGAGCGGCTCGAACCAGCTCGACGAGAAGAAGCTCGCCGCTGCCGCCGGCGGGGCGAAGTGCGGGCGTGTCGACGCCGACGCGGTGCGGGCCGCCACCGGCTATCCGATCGGTGGTGTGCCGCCGTTCGGTCACACCAGCGAGCTGCCCGTGTTCGTCGATCCCGACCTGCTCCAGTACGAGGAGGTGTGGGCAGCCGCCGGCACCTGGCACGACGTGTTCCCCCTGACACCCGACGACCTGGTCCGCGTCAGCAACGGCACCGTCACCGACCTCAAGAAGTAAAGAATCCGACCCAGGTCGAGCCAGCGGGTCAGGTTCGGGCCAGGCCTCGTTCGGCTTCTCTGACCGCGACTCGGTTGGGTTCCGGATGCGTGTCGAGGAACCGGCGGACCGCCGGTGGGTCGAGGCGAGTCAGGTCACGCAGGGCCCAGCCGATCGCCTTCGCGACGAAGAACTCGCGGTTCGACCAGTGTCGATCGCACAGTTCGAGGGCCCGAACGATGTCGGTGTCGTCCTTCCAACCCCGTTGGTGTTGGATCGCCGAGCGCACCAGCCAGATGTCGCCCGACTCCGACCACCGATCGATCGTCGCCGTCACGTCGTGGTCGCGTCCGAACGGGCACACGATCGAACTGCCGAACCCGTCGACGGTGTCCCACCACGGCTTCGTGGTCAGCAGGCGCTCGGCCCATCGATCGAGGAAGTCGGCGTCGGCAGCGCGTCGAAATCGTGCCGTCAGGTCGGTCGCCGCATAGTGGAACTCGCGTTCGTCGAACGTCATCAGCTGCGTCGACGCATCACCGAGCTCGTCGCTCGTCGGCGTGCCGAGGCCGGCCCACGCTGCTCGGAGCAGCGAGCGTCGCTCGCCGGCCGTCAGACCCAGGAACGGAGCGACGCCCTTCATGTAGTGCTCGGCACCCGCCGCCCGTTCAGGATCGCCCTGCCCGTCGAGCGCGGCCTCGGTGCGCTCGATCACGTCGTCGACCCAACCCACGATCGTCACTGTACGGGGCGAGGTGTCAGCGGTGCTGATCTGCCAGCATGCAGACATGTCCGACGGCCACGACGCCACCGACTACCTCAAGCGCATTCTGACCTCTCGTGTATACGACGTCGTCGACGAGACCCCACTCGAACCCGCACCGACGTTGTCGGAACGGATCGGGAACCGGGTGCTGTTGAAGCGCGAAGATCTCCAACCGGTCTTCTCGTTCAAGATCCGAGGCGCCTACAACAAGATGGCGAACCTCACCGAGGAGCAGCGGAGCCGCGGCGTGATCGCCGCGTCGGCCGGCAACCACGCGCAGGGCGTCGCGTTGGCGGCGAACGAGCTGGGCTGCCGAGCCGTGATCGTCATGCCGACCACGACGCCCGAGGTGAAGATCGACGCCGTGCGAGCCGCCGGCGCCGAGGTGGTGCTGGCCGGTGAGTCGTACACCGACAGCCAGGCCCGTGCCTCGGAGCTGATGGAGGAGCGTGGCCTCACGTTCGTCCACCCGTTCGACGACCCCGACGTCATCGCCGGTCAGGGCACGATCGCCATGGAGATCCTGCGACAGCACACGGGCGCGCTCGATGCGGTGTTCGTCGCGATCGGCGGAGGCGGACTGATCTCGGGTGTCGCCTCCTATGTGAAGGCGCTCCGCCCCGAGGTCCGGGTGATCGGTGTCCAGACCGAAGACTCCGATGCGATGGCCCGATCGGTCGAGGCCGGTGAGCGGGTCGAGCTCGACAACGTCGGCTTGTTCTCCGACGGCACCGCTGTGCGGCTGGTCGGTGAGCAGACGTTCCCCATCGTGCAGCGCTACGTCGACGAGATCATCCGGGTCGACACCGACGCCGTGTGCGCAGCGATCAAGGACGTCTTCACCGACACCCGGGCGATCCTCGAGCCGGCCGGAGCGCTCGCCGTCGCCGGCCTGAAGGAGTACGTCGCTCGGACCGGCGCACACGATCAGACGTTCGTCGCCGTCGCATGCGGGGCGAACATGAACTTCGACCGCTTGCGGTTCGTGTCGGAGCGGGCCGAGATCGGTGAGCAGCGTGAGGCGGTGTTCGCCGTGACGATCCCCGAGGAGCGGGGGAGCTTCCGCCGCTTCATCGAGATCATCGGGCCCGACCGATCGGTGACCGAGTTCAACTACCGGATCGGCGACAGCGCCGAGGCGCATGTCTTCGTCGGGATCCAGGTCGCCGACCGTGGCGAGGCCGATGCTCTGGCCGCCGAGTTCCGCCGTGCCGGCCTCGACACGCTCGACCTGACCGACGACGAGCTCGCCAAGCTGCACATCCGGCATCTCGTCGGCGGCCATTCACCGCTGGCGCACGACGAGCGGCTGTACCGCTTCGAGTTCCCCGAGCGGCCGGGTGCCCTCACTCGGTTCCTGACGAGCATGTCGCCCGACTGGAACATCTCGTTGTTCCACTACCGCAATCACGGGTCCGACGTCGGCCGCGTCCTCGTCGGCATGCAGGTGCCCGACGACGACCACGACGCGTTCACCGCCTTCCTCGCCGATCTCGGCTACCGCCACTGGGACGAGACCGCCCACCCCGCCTACCAACTCTTCCTCGCCTAGGGGGCGGAGACGTTTCGTCGCGACCGACGAAACGTCTCCGACCCTTCAGGTCACGCGATTGGCGGCGAAGGGGTGGGTCATGTGGGCGACCTGGTCGGTCGGACCAGCGACGAGGACGTACTCCTGGTTGCGCAGTTTGCCGACCTGGCCGACCCGTTCGCCGGTCGGCCCGTGGATGCCGATCTGGGCGCCGACGTAGCGTTTCGAGTCGAACGCCAAGGCGACGACATCACCGTGGACGGAGCACATGTCTCGCAGGTCGTCGAGCGATACCCACGACTCGTCGTTGTACGACACGACGACGACGTCGGCGTCGACCGACGCGATCGTTCGGCGCAGGGCGTCGGGCATCTCTCGCTTGCGATTGAACACCGACTTAGTGTCGTCGTCACGGCTGTCGACGCGCTTGCACGCCACGCCGTAGTGCTCCGGGTGATCCCACGCGACGAGCGTCTCCCACACGTGGTAGTTCGTGAAGTAGCGGTGCTGGTTGTACGGCGGGTCGAGGTAGGCCAGATCGAACCGGCCGAGTTCGGCGGCGATGGTCGAGGCGTCGCCTCGCACCGCACGGCCGGTGCCGGGCAACAGCGCCGGCACCTGCAGCTCGAGTGGCTTGTAGGAGCGTGGCGCCCACTCCTTCACGTACGCCATCTGGAGCCCGGTCGTGGAGTCGACGCGATCGGCGGCCAGCAACAGGCTCGTCAGCAGGATCGGTTCGAGCACCGTGCCGGCGTGTTCGTCGGCGATCGCCTGTCGGATGGCGTCGATCCGCTCACCGTTGAACGGCTGGAAGAAGCGCGACGACCGGCAGAACGTGTCGGTCACGTAGCCGTCGAGGCCCGGGAGGGCGTTCAGCCGGTCGATCTCGGCGGACAGTGCGTCGAGATCGAACGACTCGCCGTCGGTCTCGATCCAGGTCCGGGCGAACACCTCGCTGTAGCGGGCGGCGTCGACCGCCGTGATCTCGCCGCCGGCCGCTTTGAACGCCTGCGCGACCCGGGTCGTGCCGGTGAACAGGTCGAGTGCCGTGCGTGCCTGCGAGCGTTCGAACAGCTCGGTCAGCGCCGGGACGAGCCGCCGCTTCGAGCCGAGGTACTTGATCACGCCGTCGGCGAGGACGATTCGTCGGGCGGCGGCGGCCGCTCGGCGGTGAGGCGGGCGAACATCTCCGGATCGACGGCGATGAACGTCGCCTTGGCAGTGGCGATCAGGTTGCCCGACGACCGCTCGGTCAGCTCGCCGACGAGATAGATCTTGCGCCCGTCCTGGTGGTCGAACCGGACGCGGCACGCCAACTCGCTGAACAGCGGGGTCGCAGCGTGGTAGCGAATCGTGAGCTCGCCGGTGAAGGCCGATTGCTTGATCACACCGAGCACGAATCCGAACACGTCGTCGAACAACGCCGCGACGACTCCGCCGTGGCTCCGACCGGGTGCGCCCTCGTGGGCGGAACGGAGGGTGACGAGGGCCTCGATCTCGTCGCCGACCCGATGGAGCTCGAGATCGAGCCCGTACGGCGAGGCCGTGCCCGACACGGGACGGTCGTCGAAGTCGTGGGTGAACCGACCCTGCGGGTAGTCGATGTCTCGTTCCCGGTCGAACGCGTCGAAGCGCGAGCGGTGGTCCTGCGGCCAGAGTTCGGCGGTGATTCCCTCGAGCACCTCCGACAACCGGTCGATCTGTTCGACGGACGCGTGTCGTCCGATGAACGCGTGGCTGAGGTCGCGGATCGCGCGTCCGGCGCGTTGGCGTGATTCGCGGACGTCGTCGGACGATGGCGGGGGGTCGGCAGTCTCCGTCACGAACCCGACTGTTTCACGCCGGGTCTCGGTTCGCTGAATCGTGCGTGCAAGGGTCGCGGAGATGGACGTTCGGTGAACCGCTCATGGCCGTCGAAGACAACTCGGCGGACGACATCTGAACGGTGGCGGAACAGTCGCCGACATCCCTTGCGGCGATCGCACGGCGGCCGCAACCTGAGGCCGTGCACGCTGCGCGAACCGCCGCCCAACCGCTCGAACCCGCCGCCAGGATCCGAGAACTCGAGTTGCTCGAGCAGGAGTGGAAGCGAGGTCCGCGGCGTAACGACCGCATCAACGCCCACATTCGCGCCGTCCTGGCCGCGGCCGGACTCTCGGCGGGCGATGTGCTCGAGATCGGGGCTCGCGAGCACCCACGAACCGACGTGTTCGCAGCGTCGGCCTGGAACTACTCCGTGATGGACATCGAGGCCGGTTCGTCGTCGGTCCCCGTCGTGGTCGGCGACATCACATCGTGCCCTGAGCTCCCTGACGAGTCGTTCGACGTCGCGGTGAGTGTCGATGTCTTCGAGCACGTGAATCGCCCCTGGTTGGCGGCCGAGGAGATCAGCCGTCTGCTCCGCCCCGGCGGCATCTCGTACACGTCGACGCTCTTCGCTTGGCGCTATCACCCGGTGCCGATCGACTTCTGGCGCTTCACGCCTGACTGTCTGGACTTCTTGTTCGCCGACCTCGATCGAGTCGACTCCGGGTTCGACACGACGGAGCGGCGGCGGGACATCCGAGGCCGCGGCCGTCGCGATCAGGTACCCATCGACGGGCTCGGAGGCTTTCGCGAGAACTGGCGTGTCTTCCACGTCGGGAGGAAGCCATGACGCTGACCACCACGTCGGGTTCGGATCTCAGGACCTCGACGACGACGGTGTTGTGCATCTCGGACTCCGACACCCGGTTGAAATGGACGCAGACCACGGCGCGAGCGCTGTCCGACTCGCTCGTCGCCGACACGCCCGTGTCGATCACACTGGTGTCGCTCGCCGACGGCGCCGTTCCGAGCGAGCGGCAGCTGACCGAGAACGCAGTGACGACCGCGCATCTGGTCGTCGACGAAGACGGGCTCGACGACTTGCTCGATGTCGAGATCCTCGTCGTCAACACGGTCGGATCGCGGCTCGCCCGTCTGCTCTCGCTCGTGGCCGATCGTCAGCAGCGGACCGGCCGCCGACCGATCGTCGTGACCGGCTACGCCGGACTGGTCTACGAGAAGCACGTCGAAGGGCTCGTCTGGCGTCTCGGCGCGGACGTCGTCTGCTGCAACTCGGCGCTCGATCGTGAGCAGTTCGGCGCAATCGCCGAGCAGCTCGGTGCCGACCCGTCGTGCCTCGTCCGGACCGGAGCGAGTGTCGTCACTGCCGCTGCGAAGGTCGAGCGCGATCGGCCGGTGTGGCCGCCGCATACGGTCGTCTTCGCCGTCCAGCCCGATGTGCCGCGCCACCGGAGTGACCGGCTCTACCTGCTCGAACGATTGGTCGGCTACGCACGGGCGTTCCCCGATCGTGACGTGATCGTCAAGCTCCGATCGCACCCCGACGAGGCGACGACACACCGCGAGCGGCACCACTATGGCGAGTTGTACGAGCGCAGCGTCGTCGACCGGCCGCCGAATCTCCGGATCGAGTACGGCCACATGTCGACCTACCTCGCCGTCGCCGACCTCCTCCTCACCGTGAGCTCGACCGCTGCGTTGGAAGCGGCTGCCATGGGCGTACCGGCCGGTGTCTTGACCGACGTCGGTCTCGGTGAGTCGCTCGGCAATCACGCCTTCATCGGGTCGGGGTTGTTGGTGAGCATGAACGACGTCGATGCGGACGTTCGTCCTGATCTCGATCCCGGGTGGGCGGCCACGAACGGTCTCGACGACGATGACGATCCGGCCAATCTCGCCGTCCGAGTTCGTCAGCTGCTCGAGCAGCGATCCGAGGGGTCGTTGCCGCTGCCGTCCCCGTACGTCGCAGAGCGGTCGACCCCCAGACTCCACGCTCGGTCGATCGCTCCGACTGGCGCGTCCGGTGAGTCGGACCGCCGGGTCGGCCGTGGGAAGACGCTGCTCCGGTCCGTTCTTCGCGGTCCGGCGCGACGTTGGTATCGACGAGTCGATCGGTGGGCGCGGTCGTGAGAGCCGTTGCCGTCATTCCGGCTCGCGGCGGTTCGAAGGGTCTTCCCGGCAAGAACCTCCAGCGCGTGGGTGGTCGAACGCTCGTCGCCAGAGCCGTCGACGCATGCCGAGCGAGTGGAGCGATCGACCTGATCGTTGTCTCATCCGACGACGAGGCGATCCTCGCGGAGGCCGAGTCGGCAGGCGCTCGGCCGATTCGCCGTCCAGCGTCGATTTCCGGCGACACCGCATCCTCCGAGTCCGCCGTCGTGCACGCCCTGAGCGAGGTCGACGACGACGACGTCGATGTCGTCGTACTGGTCCAGTGCACCAGCCCGTTCATCGACGCATCTGCGCTCGCCGACTCGATCGGTCGAGTGCGAGGCGGTGCGGTCGACGTCGTGTTCGCTGCCGCTCCGTTCCATCGGTTCGTCTGGCAGTTCGACGCCGATCTGGGGGCAGTCGGAGTGAACCACGACTCGAGTGAGCGGCAGCGCCGTCAGGACCGGCCGGCGGAGTTCGTGGAGACGGGGGCCTTCTACGCAATGCGTCGGGAGGGCTTCGGGCGGCTGGGCCACCGTTTCTTCGGCCACATCGTCCCGGCGATCTGCGAGTCGCCGACCATCGAGATCGACGAGCAGTTCGACCTCGATGTCGCTCGGCGCCTGGTCGAGCCGGTCGGCGCCGAGTACGAGTCGCCGGTGAGAGCGGTCGTGACCGACTTCGACGGTGTCCACACCGACAACCGCGCGACGGTCGATCAAGACGGCCGCGAAGCGGTCTCGGTGCACCGGGGAGACGGCTGGGGTATTGCCTCGCTGCGGCGCGCCGGGGTGCCTGTTCTCGTGCTCTCGACCGAACGAAATCCGGTGGTCGCGCGCCGGGCCGAGAAGTTGGGAGTCGACTGTGTCTCGGGCTGCGAGGACAAGCCGACCGCGCTCACCGAGTGGCTACGCGAAAACGGCGTCGACCCAGCCGACACCGTCTACGTCGGCAACGACGAGAACGACGCCGGCTGCCTCGAGATCGTCGGATGGCCGACGATCGTCGCCGACGCCCATCCGAGTGTCCGGCACCTCGCTCGAGCGGTGACCAGCGCGGTCGGCGGCGCCGGGGCTGTGCGAGAGGTTGCCGATGCCGTCCTGCGATCGATTCGAGCGACCGGACCCGATCCGGCCGCCAACAAGGAGGAATCCCCCCATGCAGTCAACGTCTGAACGACGCGTCCCCATCGGTGACCGACTGGTCGGCCCGAACACCCCGGCTTACGTCATCGGGGAGATCGGCATCAATCACAACGCCGAAGTCGCGATCGCCCGAGCCTTGATCGACGTCGC
The DNA here is from genome assembly GCF_004364865.1 of Ilumatobacter fluminis. Classification (NCBI taxonomy): domain Bacteria; kingdom Bacillati; phylum Actinomycetota; class Acidimicrobiia; order Acidimicrobiales; family Ilumatobacteraceae; genus Ilumatobacter; species Ilumatobacter fluminis. The sequence goes on along the minus strand of NZ_SOAU01000001.1, from coordinate 3,212,933 downwards.
TGCCGAGGCGGGCTGCGATGCGGTCAAGTTCCAGAAGCGGACGCCGAGTATCTGCGTTCCGGTCGACCAGCGCGAACGAATCCGCTCGACACCGTGGGGCGACATGACCTATCTCGAGTACAAGGAACGGATGGAGTTCGACGCCGACGCCTACGCGGCGATCGGTCGGCACGCGACGGCGCGAGGGCTCGACTGGTTCGCGTCGCCCTGGGACATCCCGTCGGTCGAGTTCCTCGAACAGTTCGATGTGGTGTGCCACAAGGTGGCGAGCGCGTCCATCACCGACGTGCCGTTGCTCGAAGCGATTCGCGACACTGGTCGGCCGGTCATCCTGTCGACCGGCATGTCGACGCTCGACGAGATCGATCGCGCCGTCGACGTCGTCGGTTCCGAGCGACTGATCCTGCTGCACACGACGTCCACCTATCCGTGTCCGCCGGAGGAGGCGAACCTCCTCGGCATCCGCACGCTCGGAGAGCGGTACGGCGTACCGGTGGGGTACTCGGGCCATGAGCGGGGTCTTCAGATTTCGGTCGCTGCGGTTGCGATGGGAGCCTGCGTCGTCGAACGGCACATCACCCTCGACCGGACCATGTGGGGTTCGGATCACGCGGCGTCGCTCGAGCCGCAGGGGCTTCGGCAGCTCGTGCGCGACATCCGCGTCGTCGAGACGGCGTTCGGGGACGGTGTGATGCGCGTCTATCCCGGCGAGGAAGAGCCTCGTCGCCGCCTGCGTCCCGATGTGGAGACGCTCACGTCCGCATGAGGGTCGTGGCGGTCGCGAGCTCCGACTCACATCTCAAGTGGCTGAGTCATCTCGCCTCCGGCGCGCCTCCGGAATGGTCGTTCGAGAACTACGTGCTCGGCGGCACCGTGTCCGCACGTCAGATCGTGGCTGCGACCGAGGGAACGGGCGTCGACGCCCCGACCACGGTCGGGATACGAGCGTTCGCCGCAGTTCTCCAGATGACGGCGCCCGACGTCGTGGTGCTCGCCTGCGACGGCCCGACGCTCGTCGCCTTGCACTACGGGGCGATCCGGCAGGCGCCGCCGACGGTCACGGTGGCGGCGACGCCGGGTATCGCGCTCCCGGCCCGTGCCCGCGCTGCGGAAGCGAGGGCGGGTATCGACGTGTTCATCGTCCACTCGCTGGCCGAGCAGGCCGCGTATCGATCACTGTTCGACACACGGGGAGCCGCCACCCGTGTCGCCTTGGCACACCTGCCGTCGTGTCGGGCGCAACCCCGCGACGCAGATGCTGACGAGTTGGTGTTCGCGACCCAGGCAGCCGTGCCTCGCTCGTCGGCGGAGCGGGCCTGGCTGCTCGAACGGCTCGCCGCCTCGTCCGCGCCACAGATCGTCGTGCACGAGCGGACGATCGGCTCGGAAACGACCGCGCACGCCGAGGAACATCCGTATCGCCCCCTGTGGGACGGCCTGGTCTCGGCCGGTCGTTTCGATGCCGACCGACTGTCCTTTCGGCACGGTCCGATGTCGGCTTCGCTGCGTCGGGCGTCCGGCCTGGTGACGATCAGCTCGACGGCGGCACTCGAGGCCGTCGCGGCCGATGTCCCGATCGGCATCGTTGCCGACTTCGGCGTTGACGACACCCACCTCAATCGGGTGTTCGAGTCGTCGGGGTGCCTCGTGAGGCTGGCGGACGGGTCGTTCTCCGACCCGAAGATGCCCCATGCTGCGTGGCGCCGCTCGAACTACTTCCATCCGGCCGAGCTGGACGACTGGGCAGCGGTGATCGCAGACACCGCGCCGACACCCGGTTCGGCCCGTCCCGGTCCGTCACGACGAGCGTGGTGGTCGGCGACGAAGGCAGCGGTGCGTCGTTCGGCACGGGCGGCACATGTTCTCGACGAGCGGGGAGGTTCGGATGTCGTCAACACGTCATGACGTCGGCACGATCGCATGGGTCGAGTCGCCGTTCCAGCTGCTCTCGGCGATCGAAGCGACGTTCGCCGGGGCGCTCGTTCCGCCGGTCGAGGTCCACCTGCGCGGACCGACATCGACGTACCGACCCCTGCTCGACCTCGTTGCCCGTCATCCCGTTCCGAGCCTGCGGATTTGGGCTGCGTCGGAACCGTCGGTTGCGGCAGACGCCGGGCAATGGGCCACGGAGTTGGCGATCGGCGACCTGTTCTCCGGCCAGGCGGCAGCGATCCTCGCCCGATGCCGCGACCTCGATCTCGTCGTCCTCGACGACGGTTCGTCGACGCACCGGGCGCTCGAGTTGGTCGGGCGTCGCACGGCCTCGCTGGTCCGCCCACGGTCATCGGATGCGCCGGCACGCTGGGCTGCCGGCCTGATCGCCCACCGACTCGTTCGCGCCCGGTCGAGGGGACGGATGCGAGCCGTCAGCGGTCTCCCCATCCTCCCGGGGTCGCAGATCGCAGTCCGCGTCGACGGCCACGATTTCGAGTGGTCGCGCTCGGTACGGGTCGACGTGGGTTTCCCCGACACCGATCTCGTCGTCCTCGGGACCGCGCTGGCCGCTGACGGACTCATCGGTCGACAGCACTACGACGAGTGGCTGCGGAGACAGTTCGACGGCTCGCGAGGGCGGGCGGTGTATCTGCCGCATCGACGCGATGCGACGCATCGGAGCCGTCAGATCCGTCGGCTGGGCGGCACGGTCGGGTCGGCGGGCGGCCTGCCGGTCGAGTTGGTCGCACGCAACCTGGCTCCCGGAACCCGTGTGGTCACGCTGCCGTCGACGACCGTGATGACCGTTCCGCTCGTGGCACCCGACGTCCGGCTCGAGTGCTGGGATGTTCCAGCCTACTGGTGGGCACCGAGCGCTTCGCCTGCCGTCAGGCGTCTCGTCGATGGCATCGCTTCGAGCAGTTCGTCCACGTTCGACCTGTTCATCGAGTCGGCGCTCCGGCCGGTCGGGTCGACAGGTCGCTAGTCGTTCGCTTCGAGCGCTTCGATCAGGGTGTTCCAGGCGAGGGTCGCGCACTTGATGCGGACCGGGAACTTGACGACGCCCTGCAGTGCCTCGAGGTCGCCGAGCGGCACGTCGACGGACGGCTCGCCCTCGACGTCGATCGACATCATGCCCTTGAACTTGTGGACGAGGGCCCTGACCTCGCCGACCGATTTGCCCTTCACCGCGGCGCTCATCATCGAGGCGGACGACTGCGAGATCGAGCAGCCCTGGCCACCGATCTTGATGTCGTTCACGACGGCGTCGTCACCGTCGCCGGTCACGTCGAGGTAGACGGTCATCTCGTCACCGCACAGCGGGTTGTGGCCCTCGGCGTGGCGTGCCGGGGGCACCGGGAGCTCGCCGCGGTTCCGGGGCGTGCGGTAGTGGTCGAGGATGATCTCTCGGTACAGGTCTTCGAGGCCTGGCATTGGTGTCCTCCCGGCGGGCTGGGCTCGTCAGAACCCGAAGATATCGGTGGCGCCGTCGAGCGCATCGGCCAGCGCGTCGACGTCGGAGCGGTCGTTGTACAGATACAGGCTCGCACGTGCCGTCGCGTTGGCCCCGAGCAGTCGCATGAGGGGCTTGGCGCAGTGGTGGCCGGCGCGGACGCAGACGTTGCGTTCGTCGAGCACCTGGCTGACGTCGTGGGGGTGGATGCCGCGGAATGCGAAGCTGAGCACGCCGCCGCGCACCTCGACGTTGTCGGGGCCGTGGATGGTGATCTCGTCGCCGTAGCGCTCGGTCAGCGTGTCGAGGGCGTAGCGGGTGAGATCCATCTCGTGGCGACGGATCTCGGCCATGCCGATCGACTCGAGGTACTCGACCGCCGCGCCGAACCCGACGGCTTCGACGATCGGTGGGGTGCCTGCCTCGAACTTGGCCGGCACCGGCGCGGTGGTGAATCCGTCGAGCTTGACGTCGGCGATCATGTTGCCGCCACCGATGTACGGGGGCATTTCGTCGAGCAGTTCCATCCGGCCCCAGAGCGCTCCGATGCCGGACGGGCCGCACATCTTGTGGCTGGAGAACGCCACGAAGTCGGCGTCCCACGCCTGAATGTCGGTGACGTTGTGGGGCACGTATTGGCAGGCGTCGACGATCGCGAGTGCGCCGGCGTCGTGCGCCCGTCGGCAGAGTTCGGCGACCGGCGTAATCGTGCCGAGTACATTGCTCATCGCCGTGAACGAGAACGCCTTCGCGCCGTCGAGCAGGTTGTCGAGGTCGGTCAGGTCGAGCTGGCCGTCGTCGGTGAGCGGTACCCAGCGGATCTCGACACCGGCACGCTCGGCGAGCATCTGCCACGGGACGATGTTGGCGTGGTGCTCCATGTGTGTGAGTACCACGGCGTCTCCGGCAGACAGGTTGGCGCCGCCCCACGACGAGGCGATCAGGTTGAGTGCCTCCGTCGCGTTCTTGGTGAACACGACCTCGTCGGCGTGCGGCGCGTTGACCAGACGGGCGACGGCGGAGCGGCCGCCCTCGTACCGGTCGGTGGCGGCCGCAGCGAGTCGATAGGCACTCCGGTTGATCGGCGCGTACTCGTTGCGCAGGAACTCGTCCATCGCGTCGATCACCTGACGGGGCTTCTGCGACGTGTTGCCCGAGTCGAGGTAGACGATCGGTGCGCCGTCGATCTCGCGCTGGAGGACCGGGAAGTCGGCCCGGACGGCGCTCCAGTCCGTCGTGGTGTTGCTCGCCGTGTCGGTGCTCATCGAACGCTCCTCATCGAAACGTCAGGCGGTCGCGCGGAAGGCCTCGTAGCCGTCGCGTTCGAGCTGTTCGGCGAGTTCCATACCGCCCGATTGCACGATGCGACCGTCGACCAGGATGTGGACGTGATCGGGCTGCAGCTCGTCGAGCAAGCGCTGGTAGTGGGTGATCAGCACGACGCCCATGTTCGGGCGCTCGGTACGGACCTCCTGGATGCCCTTGGCGACGATGCGGAGCGCATCGATGTCGAGACCCGAGTCGGTCTCGTCGAGGATCGCCAGCTCGGGTTCGAGGATGGCCATCTGCATGATCTCGTTGCGCTTCTTCTCGCCGCCCGAGAACCCCTCGTTGAGGTAGCGATCGACGAAGCCGGAGTCCATCCCGAGGCGGCCCATCCACTCCATCGTGGCGAGTCGGAGTTCGAGGACGCTCAAGTCGATGCCCTTGCGGGCCGACAGTGCCTGTCGGAGGAACTGGATGACCGAGACCCCGGCGATCTCCTGCGGGTACTGGAAGGCGAGGAACATGCCGGCCTTGGCGCGTTCGTCGGTCGGCCATTCGGTGACGTCGTCACCGAGGAAGCTGATCGACCCGGCCGTGACCTCGTACTCGGGCGAGCCGAGCAGGGTGGTGCCGAGCGTGCTCTTGCCCGAGCCGTTCGGGCCCATGATCGCGTGCACCTCGCCCTGCTGGACCGTCAGGTCGATGCCACGAAGGATCTCGTCGCCCGGGGTCACCCCCGGCTCGGTCGCGGGGCGTGCATGAAGTCCGTCAACACGGAACAGCTCCGACATAGGCTCGAGTCTACGAGGCCCGCTGCGGCATTAACACTACGCGGATAGGAGAAATGGAACTGGTCCGTGAACTCGCGACGGCGCTCGTGCTGCCCGGTTGGTCGCAACGCCGCGCGCGCCTCCCGCTCGCGATCGCCCTGCTCGTCGTCGGCGTCGCGTTCCCGCTGGTGGTGGCCGTCTGGGCGGTCGTCTCGGGGCGGAACTGGGTGGCGCTCAGCCTCGACCGTACCTTCCTCGCCTGGGTCCTGGCGGCGTTCGTCGCCGCGCTTGCGGCGCGGCTGGTCGCGCTCGCGATGTGGTTCGCCGCCGGGTCGCGTTCCCGGGAGCGGACCGTCGCCGGAGCACTCGCAGCGCTCGTCGCCGTTGTGCCGTTGAGTGTCGGCATCGTCGACGTGGCCCAGGCCCGCTCCGACATCGCGCCCGTCTTCACCCCCACGGCCGACGGGGGAGCGGTGTTCGACCCCGACGGCGATGGCGACGATGATGACCCAACGGGAACCACCTTGCCGACGGTCGACGTCGAGCCCGTCACGTCGGTCGATGCCGTCGAGCGGCCGTGGGAACGTGGACCGCTGCCGACGATCGAGATGGGCAGCACCACGACCACGCAGCCCCGTGTGAAGCCGGCCCGCCCCCGCTCGGGGGTCGATCCGGCAGTGGTCGCGGACGTTCGCAACATCTTGCTGCTCGGCGGCGACGCCGGACCCGGCCGCAGCGGGTTGCGCACCGACACGATGATGCTGCTCAGCGTGCACACGCCGTCGGGTCGAGCCAGCCTCGTCTCACTGCCTCGCGACATGGAGGGGTTGTTGTTCCCACCGGGTTCGGCACTCGAGGCCCGCTACCCGTACGGGTTCACCGAACTCGCGAACGCCGTGTACCCGATCGTGTCGGCGAGCAGCAGCCTGCGCTCGGCGTACGAGACCGACGGCGACATCCGACCCGGCATCGTGGCGACGGCGCAGGCCATCGGCTACTCCCTCGACGTGCCGATCCACGACTACGTGCTCGTCGACATGCAGGGCTTCCTCGATCTGGTCGATGCGCTCGGTGGTGTCACGGTCCGCGTGACCAAGCAGATCCCGATGCCGGGCAACGTGCCCGGCGCGAAGTACGACTATCCGCCGACGATCGGTCCCGGCACGATCGAGATGGACGGCACGCTGGCGCTCGGCTACGTCCGCAGCCGGTACGCCGACTCCGACTACCAGCGAACCCGACGCCAGCGAGACCTCCTCGCCGCGATGGCGCAGCAGATCTCCGCCGTCGAGGTGCTCTCGCGGTACGACCAGGTGCTCGACGCCGTGGGCGGCACGCTGCGCACCTCGCTCACCCCCGACGAGCTCGCCGACACGGTCGCCCTCATCGGCGGTGAGACGGCGATCGTCGAATCGGTCGGTCTGGTGCCGCCGCTGATCAACGTGAAGCGCCCCGACGTGCAGCGCATGGCCGAGATCGTCGGCGAGGTGCGCGTGGCCATCGCCCAGGGAACGGCGAGCGGGTACTGAGCGGGCTCGACGCCAGGCATACTCCGGACCCATGAATGCGGTCAGCACGGTGAAGTCGGCCTACGCGGCGGGTGCACGCGGCGTCGGGCGCGGCCTGCGACGCGTCGGCGTGCTGGGTGACGAGCCGCCACCGCGCGAGCATCGTCGACGGCACTGGGCCTACAGCCTGTTCTGCGCGCACGACTCGCTGGCGATCGCCCAGCTCGATGTGCCCTGGTGGACCTACGGAGCGATCGACGCCGTCGAACAATGGCTCGACGCACGTGATGCACCCGTCCGGTCGTTCGAATGGGGATCGGGGGCGAGCACGATCTGGCTCGCCAAGCGGGTCGACTCGGTCGACTCGGTCGAGCACCATCGAGGGTTCGGCGAGATGATGCAGGCCGAACTGGGCGACCTCGACGTCGCCAGGGCCTCGCACGTCGAGTTGACGGTGATCGAACCCGTCGAGTCCGACGCCCCGGAGGTGGGTTCGAAGAAAGAGGGGATGTCGGGTCTCGACTTCTCCGACTACGTCGGCCGCATCGACGACGTCGGCGGCTCGTTCGACCTGATCGTGATCGACGGGCGCGCCCGCGAAGCGTGCCTCACCGCCGCCCTGCCGCATCTGGCCGACGGCGGGATCGTCGTGTTCGACAACACCCACCGTCGCCGGTACCGCGACGCGATCGACGCGGCCGGGGTCACGAGCGACCGGTACCGCGGACTCACGCCGACGCTGCCGTACCCGGACGAGACGTCACTGATCACCCTGCCGGTGTACGGCGGGCGAGATCAGCAGGCGTAGGGTGACCGCCGACATGGGCGTCAAGCTGGTCATCCAGATCCCGTGCCTCGACGAGGAGGCGACTCTGCCCGAGACCCTGGCTGATCTGCCGCGGGAGGTGCCGGGCGTCGACGTGGTCGAGTGGCTGGTGATCGACGACGGCAGCACCGATCGCACCGTCGAGGTCGCACGCGAGCTCGGCGTCGATCACGTCGTGTCGCACCGCGGCAACCGAGGTCTCGCTGCGGCGTTCCTGACCGGGCTCGACGCAGCGTTGGCAGCCGGTGCCGACATCGTGGTGAACACCGACGCCGACAACCAGTACGACGGCTCGTGCATCCCCGATCTCATCCAGCCGATCCTCGCCGGTGCCGACATGGTGATCGGTGAACGTCCGATCGAGGACACCCCGGAGTTCTCGGGTACGAAGAAGCGACTCCAGCGCACCGGGTCGTGGGTCGTCCGCAAGTTCTCCGGCACGTCGGTCCGTGACGCCGCCAGCGGGTTCCGGGCGTTCAGCCGAGACGCCGCGCTGCGCCTGCAGGTGTACGGCCGGTACAGCTACACGATGGAGACCTTGGTGCAGGCCAACGCAGAAGGACTGCGCGTGACGGGTGTGCCGATCCGCACCAATCCGCAGACCCGGCCGTCGCGGCTCGTCAAGAGTTCGATGCAGTACGTGCGACGTTCGGCGCAGACGATCGTGCGCAGCTTCGCGATCTACTACCCGTTCCGGTTCTTCCTGGTGGTCGGCCTGGTGCCGTTCCTGCTCGGGATGGCGTTGCTCGTGCGCTGGCTCGCGCTGTACCTCGTCGAGGACGTGTACTCGCCGCGGCTGCCGAGCCTGATCATGGGTGCCGTGCTCACCATCGTGGGTGTGCAGCTCTGGGTCGTCGGCTTCCTCGGCGACCTCCAGGCTGCGACCCGGCGACTCCTCGCCGAAGCCCGTGTGCGCGAACGCCGTCGCGCGTTCGACGAACGTCGGATCACCGACGGCGACGCCTGACGGCTGCGCCTACCAGCCCCGGTCGACCCACTCCTGCAGGTGCGGGCGCTCGGCACCGATCGTGGTGTCGACGCCGTGGCCCGGTAACACGACCGTGTCGGGCGGGAAGGTGAAGAGCCGGTTGTCGATCGAGTCGATGATCGTCGTGAAGTCGCCGCCCTCGAACGAGGTGTTGCCGGGGCCGCCCGGGAACAGGGTGTCGCCCGTGAACAACAGGGGGGTGCCGGCGAGATCGAACGAGATCGAACCGGGGGTGTGGCCGGGATTGTGGATCGCGTGGAGGCGGAGCCGGCCGACCTCGATCACCTCGGCGTCGTCCAAGAAGACGTCGTAGCCGCAGTCTTTCAGCATTGGGGCGTCGGCCGACGTGACGCCGACCTCGTAGCCGGCCTCGCGGATCTGAGACACGGCGCCGATGTGGTCCCAGTGGCCGTGTGTCTCGAGCACGCGTCGGACGCCGAGGCGATGACACAGTTCGAGCAGCAACTCGTGCTCGTTGGCGGCGTCGATCAGCACCGCCTCGCCGGTTCGGCGACAGCGGACGATGAACACGTTGTTGTCGAACGATCCGACGACCACGCGGTGGACCTCGACGTCGCCGTTCGCCCAGTGCAGTGTCGTCGACGGGATGTCAGCCATGCCTGCATGCTCTCACGTGGCAGCCGGGGTGTCCTGGCTGAACGTATTGACCCACCGCCCGTCGATCCGCTGCCACAGCGACGACACGTACATCCGGTGCAGCTCGTCGGAGCCCGGCCGTCGGAACCGGGCTTCGTAGCACAGCAGGTGGGCGTCGTCGCCGAGTTCGATCCAGCGCGGGCGGTTGACCGAGAACGTCGACACGGTCGGTTCGCTGGCGAACTGGTCGACGTGTTCGTCGAGTCCGGCGAAGCCGTCCGGGTAGACGCCGAGGAAGTCGTCGGCGAGCAGCGACCGATCGGCCTCGGCGTCGCCGTCGACGAGCGCCTGCCACACCTGTTGCTCGAGGTGGATGAAGTACTGGGGTCGCGGCCGTTCCATGGCTCGCAGCTTGTCAGGCCGACACGACGTCGAAGCCGAGGCCGAGGGCGACGGTGATCTGGGTCGGGTCGAACGTGAGGAAGCGCACCGGACGGGGGAGGCGTTCGGCGGCGGCGAGATGGATCGCGTCCGTGAGTCGAACCGGTTGTTCCCGTGAGAGCGCGGCGGCCCGGTCGAGGCAGCGCTGATCGACCGGCACGACGTGCACGCGGTCCCAGGTGAGCCGGAGCGCGTCCTCGAGGTCGGCACGGATGATCCGTTCGTCCGACAGCCGGTCGATGGTCGGCAGTGCCTCGGTGAGCGCCAACGCTGACGCACACCACGTGGGGTCGTCGTCGAGCGCTTCGAGCGCGACCGAGCGCTGGTCGCCGTCGACGACGATCGCCAGCAGTGCGCTGGTGTCGAGGGCGAGCGTCATCCGCGCAGCTCCCGCAGCGCCCGGTCGATTCGGACACCCGACCACACCGGCACCGCCTCGGGCGGTCGCCAGTCGGTCCGGCGCGGTGGGATCAAGGCGCCCGCCGCGATCAGCCGGTCGATGTCGGGTGCCGCCTCGTCGAGTGGTGCGAGCTGGGCGACCGGGCGGCCGTGGGCCGTGATGACGGTGCGTTCGCCGCTCGTGGCCCGGCGGATGGCGTCGGGGAGCGACGCACGCAGATCGCGGACTCCGGATGTGTGCACACGTGTACACAACTCGATTTGCGGCGAGATGTCAACGCCGACGACGATGCTCGACATGAACTTCGCCTTCACCGAGGAACAAGAAGAACTCCGCTCGACGATTCGTGCGTTCATGGAGGCCAAGAGCCCCGAGAGCGACGTCCGAGAGCAGATGGAGACCGAGCAGGGGTACGACTCCGCCGTCTGGAGCCAGATGGCCGAGCAGATGGGCCTCCAGGGCCTGCACATCCCCGAGGAGTACGGCGGCTCGGGCTTCGGCTACGTCGAGCTCGGCATCGTGCTCGAGGAGATGGGCCGCGCGCTCCTGTGCGCCCCGTACTTCTCGACCGTCGTGCTCGCCGCCAACACGCTCCTGCAGTCGGGCGACGACGCCGCCAAGCAGGCGCACCTGCCCGGCATCGCCTCGGGCGAGACGATCGCCACCCTCGCCTTCACCGAGCCCTCGGGCAAGTGGGACGAGGCCGGCATCACCATGGAGGCCACCGCCTCCGGTGACGGCTACACCCTGTCGGGCACGAAGAGCTTCGTGATCGACGGCCACGTGGCCAACCTCATCATCGTCGCCGCCCGCACGAGCGCCGGCGTCAGCCTGTTCGCCGTCGACGGCGATGCCAGCGGCCTCACCAAGACCGCCCTGTCGACCATGGACCAGACGCGCAAGCAGGCCAAGCTCGACTTCGACAACACGCCGGCCACGCTGATCGGCGAGGACGGCAAGGGCTGGGACACGCTCTCGACCGTGCTCGACCTCGCCGCCGTCGGCCTCGCTGCCGAGCAGGTCGGTGGTGCACAGTTCGTGCTCGAGATGGCCGTCCAGTACGCCAAGGACCGCGTCCAGTTCGGCCGCCCGATCGGCTCGTTCCAGGCCATCAAGCACAAGTGCGCCGACATGCTGCTCGAGGTCGAGTCGGCCAAGTCGGCCGCCTACTACGGCCTGTGGTGCGCCAGCGAGATGAACGACGAACTGCCGTCGGTCGCCTCGCTCGCCAAGGCGTACTGCTCGGAGGCGTACTTCCACGCCACCGCCGAGAACATCCAGATCCACGGTGGCATCGGCTTCACCTGGGAGCACCCGGCGCACCTGTACTTCAAGCGTGCCAAGTCGAGCGAACTGCTCTTCGGCGACCCGACCTACCACCGCGAGCAACTCGCCACCCGCATCGGCATCTGAGCCGTCGGGCCGATCGCCCGATCTGATCCGCTGGACGAACACCAGGAGGTGGGTTCTGCACGACTTGTCGTGGAGGGCCCACCTTCTGCGCGGTCGGGGTGTCGGTTGAGGTCAGACCCCAACCGACCGTCCCGGCGACTGGGACCCGTCGCCAACCAGTCGGTTGGGGTCTGACCTCAACCGACCGGTGGTTCGTAGACTCTCCCTGTGATCTGGGTTTTCATGGTCGTGGCGGCGCTGCTGGTCTTTGCGATCGCGGCCGGCACGATCGGGCGGGAGGCGCATCGACTCGATGCGATCGCGCCTCGGGCCGTCTATCAGCTCGACGAGGCGGTCGACTTCGTCGCGGACCGGCTCCCCGAGGCCAGCCAGGCGCGGCTCACCCCGGCCGAGGTCCAGACGCTGTTGGTGGCCCACCTTCGCTGGATGCACGACAACGGGCTCCAACCCGACAAGGCCGTCGACGCGAAGCAAGTGATCGACGACGACGTCGTGGTGACCGAGGATGCCTTGGTGGCGTATCTGCTCGCCGAGGCCGAAGCGGGCGACGTCGACCTGCTCGACGACGTCGACGCTGTCAACGTCGTCGAGGCGCACCTCGCCTACTTCGAGGCGATCGGCGCAGTCGGCCCACAGGCCCCGCTCGACGACCTGCTCTGACCGTCAGAGGTTCGGTCGGCCGATGCCCGAGTAGTGCAGTCCGGCGGCGCGCACCGTGGCCGGGTCGAGGGTGTTGCGGCAGTCGACGATGGTGTCGCCTGCGAGTGACTCCTTCACCTTCGCCAAGTCGAGGGTGGAGAACTCGGGCCACTCGGTGAGCACCACCACGACGTCGGCACCGTCGACCGCGTCGAGCGCCGTCGTCGCCAGGTCGAAGTTCTGCACTTGCCCGGCGCGATACGGGTCGAGGTCGCCCTGCACGGTCGGGTCGTACGCACGGATCGCGGCACCACGCTGCTGCGCCTTCCTCAGGATGCGGAGCGCCGGCGAGTCGCGGAGGTCGTCGGTGCCTGCCTTGAACGTGAGCCCGAGCGCGGCGACCGTCACGCCATCGAGGCGGTCGCCGTCGTTGCGGCCGACGGCAGCGGTGATCTTGTGCACCATGCGCTGGTGCTGCTGCTCGTTCACCTCGATCACGTAGCGCATCAGCGAGAAGTCGTAGCCGTGGTCGAGTGCGATGCTGACGAGGGCCCGCGAGTCCTTCGGGAAGCAGCTGCCACCCCAACCCGGTCCGGGCTTCAGGAACTTCGGACCGATCCGATCGTCGGTGCCGATGCCCCTGGCGACCGCCTCGATGTCGGCGCCGACCGACTCGCACAGCGCTGCGACGCTGTTGATGAACGAGATCTTCATGGCGAGGAAGCCGTTCGAGGCGTACTTGATCGCCTCGGCCGAGGCGGCGTCGGTTTCGATCATCTCGGTGTCGAGTGACGAGTACAGCGCGCTGACGCGTTCACGCGCGTCGGGGACGTCGGCGCCGACCACGACGCGGTCCGGGTGGAGGAAGTCGTGCACGGCCGAGCCCTCCCGGAGGAACTCCGGGTTCGAGACGACGGCGATGTCGTCACGACCGAGCGCCGCCTTCACGACCTTGTGCGAACCGACCGGGACGGTCGACTTGTTGACGACGACCGCGTCAGAGGGGAGCAGCGGGCCGATCTCACGGGCGGCGCTGGTGACATAGGTGAGGTCGGCGGAGCCGTCATCACCCTGTGGGGTGGGCAGGCAGAGAAAGACGACGTCCGCGGTCCGAACCGCCGGGTCGTTCCCGAGTGCGAACTCGAGGTTGCCGGCGGCGACAGCGTCGGCCATCAGGTCTTCGAGGCCGGCCTCGACGATCGGTGCCGTGCCGGCTCGCAGCAGGTCGACCTTGCGCTGGTCGATGTCGCAGCAGATCACGTCGTGGCCGAGGTGGGCGAGACAGACCCCGGTGGTCAGTCCGACGTAGCCGGTGCCGATGACGGCGATGCGAGGGGCGGTGCTGGGGGTGCTCATCGTGCCTCCGTGCGGGACGCTCCCGCTTCGCCCCGGAGGCTAACCGAGCCACCGACCGTGTCGTCGTGACCGGTCGCCGTCTGGTGTCATGGAGGACATGTCAGATCTCGGCAAGGAACGGATCGTCGGCGCGTTGCGCGACGAGTGGGCATCGATCGACGACCTCGTCTCGGGGCTCGACGACGAGCAGTGGTCGTGGCCCTCGCCGCTCCCGGGGTGGGACGTTCGGGCCAACGTCGTGCACATGTTCGGCACCGAGGCGATGCTCCTCGGCCGGTCGCCGTCGGTCGATCCCGACGACTCGCCCGATCACGTCACCAATCCGATCGGAGCGGCGAACGAGGCCTGGATCGCGACGTACTCGAACGCTTCACCGTCCGACCTGCTGGCGGAGTTCCGCTCGCTGACCACCGAGCGACTCGCGGCGCTCGAGGCGATGTCGGACGACGAGTGGAACACGGTCGGGTTCACCCCCGCCGGCCAGGCACCGTACGGACGATTCATGCAGATCCGTGTGTTCGACTGCTGGATGCACGAACAGGACATCCGCTACGCGATCCGCATGCCCGGTCACGAGCAGGGCGCCCCCGTCGACGTGTCACTCGACGAGATGTCGAACGCCATGGGGTACGTCGTCGGCAAGAAGGCCGGTGCCCCGGCGGGATCGTCGGTCACGTTCGACCTGCGAGGAGCCACGTCGCGGCAGATCCATGTGCAGGTGGGGGAACGGGCACAGGTCGTCGACGACCTCGACGGGCTGGCGACGGCGCGGCTCGTGATGCCCGTGATCTCGTTCGCTCACATCGCGGGAGGGCGACTCGATCGAGAGCTGCACATGACGCACTGCGAGATCGAGGGGGACGAGGAACTCGGCCGACGAGTTCTCGAGAACCTGCCCTACACCATCTGACCGCTGCGACCTGACCGAGGCGACTCATCACGGTTCCGGCCACGGTCGGTGTATGACAGCCGGCCGATACATCGGTGGATCGGCGACAGCGTGCTCCCAGAACTCGGCGTTCTCCGAGATCGCGATTGCCAAGCCATCGGTCGGGTTGCTCCACGGCAGGATGATCGGTTGGTACGACAGTTTCCCCGTCGATCCGGGACGGTGTTCGTAGACGAAACGGTCGACCGTCCGCCACGGGCCCCACGGTTCTTCGGCGACGTCGATCAACACCTCGTCGCCCCAGAAGCCGTCTTCCTTCGTCACGGCGATCCATCGGCCGTCGAGGTACCTCGGTTGCATGGTGTTCTCGGCCCAGAATCGCTCTGAGATCGGCGCGGCCTCGTATGCACGGCGCGACCAGCCGTCGGCGGTTCTGTACTCCGGCCGCTCATCGATCTCGCCGAGCGGGACGCGAGCGAGAAACATCTGCGTCGCCGAGTGGAAAGCATCCCGACCACCCTCCCGAGCCAGGTTCAACAGGTTCGAGTTGCCGAACAGATACGTGTGATGCTCGTCCGACGCGATCGCGAAACCGTAGCCGGGGAAGACACCGGGGTCGGGAGCCGGCTCGAACGATCGACGTGCGAGTGTCTCGGGGTCGTACTCAGCGAGCCAGATCCCGACCGGGTGACGAATGATGCCTTCCCATGGCCCCGGAGGTGGATCGGACAGCACCATCTCGGACCAGAAGATCCACAACGAGTCGCCGTGTCGTTCTCCGCCCAGTGGCCAGAAGAAGCGGGTCCAGTCCGTCCAGACGTCGCCCAGTTCGAAGTTGTGTCGGGCGTCGGGCGCACCTCGGTAGATCAGGTCGAGGCAGGATCCGCGCTGGTCGATGGCGAAGTTCTGAATCTGCCGACCGTCGTGGTAGAGATCGTTCGCATTCCCGGTGTAGTCGAAGTACGCGTCCTGGCCGATCCAGATCCACCGGTCGTCGTCGAGCGTGATCACATGCGGATTGTCCCAGCCGATCAACGGCCCGACGCGTCCCGAAAAGGCATCGTCGAGCGTTTCCGGCTCGAGATCGGGGAGACATCCGATCGGGTTGTGAACCAGGTCGTCGCCGTCGAGGTGGACCGGCCCGGGGCCGTTGGTGAGGAGTGCGACGGTCGTGGGCGGGATGGACGTCTGCGCTGACATCATCGGAGCGGCCGTTTCAGTGACGAGGTCGTCCGCCCCGGTGGGCTCTGCGAATGCACGAGCGTCCGTGGCTGATGTCTCGGATCGCAGCGGGCTGGCGTCGGCGCTCGCGCACGCCGTTACGGCACATCCGGCCACTGTTGCGATCAAGGGCCGCCGGATCGGTCCGAGACGGTGCTGTCGTTTCGGCATTGGAGCCAACTCGTTCCCCCTGGCGGGCGTCCCCCTGACCCCGACCTAGATCACAGTTATATCCCCGGCGGTCGTCCGGCGGAAACCCGAACCACGGGGCAGCGTGAGTTGGGCTAACATCTCGCATACCAGAGAGAGGAGGTGGTCCAACACAATGAATGACAGTCTTTTCGGGACCCTGGAGGTGGTTGGCCGCTAGGTCAATCAGGCTGGACTGCCTGGCGAATCTTCGCCAACCCCCGCTGAGCGCTCTGCCGGAGCTCGTCCCACCGGCCTACAAGGGAGCGTTCGGTCTCTACAGTCAACGTGAACGAGGGAGTGCCTCCGGGCGCTCCCTCGTTCCGCGTTCAGGACTGAGTGGCCATCGTTGCGGCGGAACGGCATCACAGCGAATATCGTGTTCGGCATGGAGCGACCCATCCGGTTCGAGCACGCCCGTTTCCTCGGCGACAAGCGCACCCAGCTGGTGTACGACCTCGACGAGTGGGAGGACGAGGCGATCATCGACGAAATCGTCGAGCAGGGTGTCGGTCTCCAGTTCGGTCCCGACACCCTCGTCGAGGCTCGCAACCGCGGCTACACCCTCGCGACGCCGGGCAAGCACCGCCTGCACCGCAAGCCCCGGGCCTGATCGGCACACATGGACGGCACGTTCCACAACGCCGGCTACACGCTGTCCTGTCACGTCAAGCTGCCCCCTCACGCCGACGACGACGCCCACGGCGAGATCGCCGGCATGATCCTGTGTCACGGCTTCCCGATCGGTCCGCTCGACGCCCGGAGGAGTGCCGGGACCTTCCCACAGCTCGTCGACCGGGTTGCGATCGAAGTCGGTATGCCGGCGATGACGTTCAACTTCCGTGGCACCGGAGAGAGCACCGGCGACTTCTCGCTCCAGGGATGGATCGACGACCTCCGCGCCGCGATCGGACACCTGTGCTCGGTCTCGGGGGTCACGAAGGTCGTCCTGGTCGGTACGAACACCGGCGGCTCGATCGCCGTCTGCGTCGGGGCCGACGACCCACGTGTGTCCGCGGCCGCCCTGCTCTCGCCGCGTGCCGATTTCGACGACTGGGCGGACCATCCGCGCCGTTTCCTCGACCACGCCCGCGAGATCGGAGCGGTCCGAACGCCCGGCTTCCCGCGCTCGATGGACGATTGGTCGCGAGCGTTCAGGCGGTTCCGACCGGTGGCGGCTGCCCAACGTTTCGCTCCGCGCCCGCTCATGGTGATGCACGGCGACGATGACGAGAGCGTCCCGACGAGCGATGCGAGGCAGCTGGCTGCAGCACACGGTGCTGCCGAACTCAGTCTGCTTCCTGGTGCGGGCCATCGTTTGCGACACGACCCCCGGGCCGTTGCGATCCTGCTGGGGTGGCTGGAGCGGGTCAAGGCTGCCTAGCCGAGCCCCGATTCTCAGACGACGGGCGGCCTTCCAAGACGACTGAGTCTCCAGACGGTGCTCCACGCGATCGGGGATCGATCGACCGGCCGCCGCCAACCCTGGCGCCAGCCGGAGACGTACGCCGATCGTTGGGAGCGCCCCGGTGCACGGGCGAGGCCGATCAGGAGCCAAGCGGTCGTGTGAGCGACGGCAACGGTCCAGGGCAGAGTGCGACGAGCAATCATCACCCGGTTTCGGCCGGTCAGTCGCCAGCCGTCCGGATGTCGGCCGATGTCGGTCCTTGGGTGGAAGACACAGGCATCGGGGAGATACATGATCCGCCACCCGCGATCGATCAATCGCCAGGCGAGCTCGACCTCCTCATGACCATAGAACAGTTCGCCCCAGTAGCCGCCCGCATCGAGGTATGCGTCACGTCGGATCGCACATGCACCACCGAGAAACAGCGTCACCGGGCCGCCGATCTCGGCCCGCCGGCCGCCGAGACGCGGAACGTGCCGGCGCGCCGTTGCCTGGTGCTCATCGACAATTCGCAGCGCGACGGCCCCGATCGTCGGGTCGGCTGCGAATGCCCGACGGATCAGGTCGCCGATCCCATCGCCGGCTACAGCGTCGTCATCGAGAAACCCCACGGCATCGCTGTTGGTTTGCCGGAGGGCCCAGTCGCGCCCGGCCGGGATGCCGAGGTTCTGGCCCGTGCTGATCACCTCGGCTCCCGGAGCGTTCACCTCGGCGTCGCCGTTGACCAACACGGTCGTGGGCGCATCGACCGATCGAACCGCCGCAGCGAGTTCGGCCGGACGGTCACCCCGCGTCAGGATGATCCAATGAAGAGGCGACACCGGCGTGAGGCTATCCGTCCGGCTTTCCGACCGGCCCTGACCCTCAATCGGTAGGCTCGCCTCGATGCAAGGCGCCGTGAGTGACCAAGGGCTGCCGGAGCTGCACGATGCACACGCGTCGGCCAGATTGCCCGTGTATCTCCGAGAGATCGTTCAGCGGCGGAGCTATATGTGGCACGTCGCTACGAATGAGCTGCGCCACCGACAGATCACGAGCGTGTTGGGCAATGTCTGGCACCTTCTCAACCCAGCTCTGAGCATCGGCGTCTACTATCTGATCTTCGGTGTCATCCTGAAGTCCGACCGCGGCGTCGACAACTTCATCTTGTTTCTGACCGTCGGGCTGTTCGTGTTTCAGTTCACGCAGAAGGGGACGATGTCCGGCGCGAAATCGATCGTCACGAACAAGGGAGTCATCAAGGCGGTGCGGTTCCCGCGAGCGATGCTGCCGATGAGTACGACGCTGACGGAGTCGCTCGCCTTCGTACCGAACTTCGTGGTCATCGTCTTCGTAGCGGTGGTGACGAACGAGCCACCGTCGATTCGGTGGCTGGCGGTCGTCCCCTTGTTCGCCGTACAGGTCTTCTTCACGCTCGGCGCAGCGATGATCGCGGCCCGCCTGGCGAACCACTTCGTCGACACGATTCAGCTCCTTCCGTTCTTCTTCCGACTCCTGCTGTACGCCTCGGGTGTGCTCTTCAGTGTGGACGCCTATGTGGCCAGCGACAGCGCGTACCGCTACCTCTTCACGGCGAACCCGATGTACTCGTTCATCACGCTGCAACGGTGGGCCATCATGGGCGGCACCTTCCGGTCCGACCAGCTCGTCTACGCGATCTTGTGGGCACTTGCGATCGTGTTCGTCGGCTTCGTGTGGTTCCGACGCGGAGAGGAACGGTATGGCCGAGACTGAACCGACCGCAGTGTCCGAGTCGAAGCAGACGCTCGGTCCCGTCGCGATCGCCGTGGACGGGGCGCACGTGCGATACAAGGTGTACGAAGAACCGAAACTCACGGCGCGCGGGTTGTTCAATCGGGCGATGCGGGGCCGGCGATCGACGGAGGTGCACGCCGTCCGAGGCGTATCGGTCGAGGTGAACGTCGGAGAAGCAGTAGGAATCGTCGGCTCGAACGGGTCGGGCAAATCGACGCTGCTGCGTGCGATCGCCGGGCTGCAGACCCTCTCCGCCGGTTCGATTCAGGTGCGGGGGGAGGTTGGCCTGCTCGGCGTCGGAGCTGCTCTGAAGCCGACCCTTTCCGGCTATCGGAACGTGATGCTCGGCGGGCTTGCGCTGGGGCTCAGCAAAGACGAGGTGAACGAGCGACTCGACGAGGTGGCAGAGTTCTCTGGACTTGGGTCCGCGATGGGGCGTCCGATGAACACCTACTCATCGGGAATGCGAGCACGCTTGGCCTTCTCGATTGCCACCCTCCGGGTACCGGACATCCTGCTGATCGATGAGGCGCTCGCAGTCGGCGACAAGGACTTCCGCGAGAGAAGCCTGGCTCGGCTCGATGAGATCCGCGAGGCTGCGGGCACCATCGTGATGGTGACCCACAACTTGTCGGAGATTCGAAAGACCTGTTCGCGATCGATCTGGTTCGATCAGGGTGAGATTCGCATGGACGGGGAAACCGAGGCCGTGCTGTCCGAGTACTCGGATGAGCGATGATGGCGGCGTGACGGCGGCACTGGCCGTCAGAGCCCGTCGGGAGTAGCCCCTCATGAACGACATCGCGTTCTTGCTCAGCAATCAGTATCAGGCCCATCACTACGCGCCCATCGCTCGGCACCTCGGTGATGTCACCGTGATCGTCGACCGACGTGAGCAGGATTTCGGTGTCGATGACCAGTTCCTCGCCGGACACTTTCCAGGTGCGGCCGTGACCTGGGTCGACCATCGCGACTTGGCATTGCTCGACGGAAGGTTTCGGCTCATCGTGTGCCAGACGCCGGTCTTGCCTCAGCGGCTGCTCCGGCGAACACTCGTGGTGGCCCAGCAGTACAGCGTCGCCAAGGAGGCATACCAGTTCGGTGCGTGGCGATCGTTGCCGGACCTGAACCTGCTCTACGGGCCGGCATCCGAATCGCTGGTCTCCGGGTTCGCAGTGACGCGCACCTGTGGCAACCCGGCGCTCGACGCCGTGTTCGGAAAGGATGGCGATCGACCGAGAAGACCGGCCTCGAAACCGATCCGGGCCTTGTACATGCCCACGTACGGTGATCTGTCGTCGATCGACTCGGTGCTCCCCGGCTTCCGTGAGTTCGAGGGGAGCGTCACGATCAAGCTGCATCACGCCGACCGTGGACGGTTGGGTCGCGGCGATGTTCCCGACGGCTGCGAGATCGTCGGAGCCGAGGCCTCGGTCGCAGACTTGTTCGAGTCGCACGACTTCGTGCTGAGCGACGTCTCGGGGGCGGCATTCGATGCGGCGTGTGCCGGCCTCCCGCTGGTCGTGGTCGACCGACCGTCGGTAGCCCGCGATCGTCACCGGCAACTCAGCCCCGCCGAGTGGAGCCAGAGTTCGGTCTCGACTCGGAGCGTCGGCTGGCAGCCTGGTGGTGACCTCGAACGGGCGGCGATCGACGCTGCGGCGATCGCCGCCGACCGTTCGGCGTACGAAACGTGGGTCGGTACGCAGCTCGTGGAGCGCGGTACGGCGGGGGAGGCGTGCGCGCGAGCGATCATCGAACTCCTCGAGCGTGGTCCTGACCGCCACTTCGGCCGCGAGCGAGTCGCGGAGTCGCAGCGTGCGCTGCTCCGTCAGACAACAGAACTCAGCGGGGACCTCCGTCGAACTCGTCGTCGGCTCGCTACCGCCCGTGCCTCGCGCTTCGGGGCGATGGTGCAGCTCCGCGACGGTGCCACCGACGCCGTTCGTCGAGCCGCGGCCCGCTCGCCCCGGATCGAGCGTGCACTTGTCGAGACGAGCCATCGCCTCGGAAAGGCGGCCCAGGTCGGTGTCGCCGCTCGCTCATCGGTTGTTTCGGTCAGAGAACCGCCGTCGACGTGGCGCGGCACGTTGGTCGACGAGCTCTCGAGATCGGTACCTGGGCTGCTGGTCGCGCCGGCTCGCGGCAAGCTCTCGGTCGGTGTCGAGCAGTCTCGCCGGCTGGAGTTGCTCGAAGGGCTGCGCTCGACGGGACCCAGGTTGGGCGGATTCATGATCTGCTGCCGACTCGATGACACACTCGTCGTGATCGGCGACGTCGGTGCGCTCGACGCCGACGTCCTGAGACGAGCCACTGCGATTCGAGTCGGACCGGCGGGCAGCGAGGCACCCGAGTCCTCCCTCGAGATCGAGTTGCTGGCGCCGTCTGCGTCGGGTTTGGTGGCGATCGACCCTCGGGCAAGTCGGGCCGATTGGGGCGCCCTTGGCGATGTCGGTGCCGGGTCCGACGTTCGAGGCGGCACTCTCTGGCCGGGCCACCGAGCATCAGTTGTCGACGTGGCGTATCTCCTGCCCGGGTCGGTCGACCGGTCACCGTCGAGCCGGCTGCATGCCGACTGCCGTCTTCGCTACAGCATGCGGTCGCTGGCACTCCTTGCGCCATTCGTGCGGAACGTCTACCTCGTGACAGCAGAGCCGCGGCCGTCGTGGGCGTCGGACGAGTCAGCGCTGATCGTCGTCGGCCCGCGCGAACTCGTTCCGGAAGGTGCTCTGGCATCTCCCGATCCCCGCCTCATCGGATCAGCCGTCCGCCGGATACCCGGGTTGTCGGAACACTTCATCCTGGTCACACACCACACATACTTCGGTCGTGAAACGTTCGTCGATGACTTCTTCGGCGTCGGCGGGCTACCGAAGCTCCGTTTGACCGCAGACCGCCGTTTCGGAGCCTGCCTGACATCGTCTTCACCTGGTGCGCACGACGGAGTCGTGCGCTTCGCTGGCGAGCGCTGGGGGCGTGGCCCCGACCGTCCGCTCGCACGCGTCGCTCAGCCGATGACTCGATCGATTCTCGAAGAGATGGACGACCGCTATCCAGGCGAGCCATCCGCACTCCGACTCGACGCTGCTCCGTACTGGGCACTCGCACACGCCCGTGCGGTCGAACGAACCGAGTGCGATGAGTTCTTCGTCGATGTCGGGCGGGCGGCCGACCTGGACCGTCTCCAAGCGACCGTGTCGGGAAGACCTTCGATGTTCGGCATCGGGGAGACCGATCGTGACGAGGTGGGCCGCGATATCGCCGACGACCGCGTCGGTCGCGTCCTGGAGGCGATGTATCCCGTCCCGACCGTTCTCGACGGAGCGTGACAGCGGAGCCGATGGCGGCAACCGACGGGATAACCTGTCGCGTTCGAACCCCGAGGAGAACATCGAATGTCCGAACGCGCTCGCGTGTACGTCGGTATGAGCGCCGACTTGGTACACCCCGGCCACATCAACGTCCTGCAACAGGCGGCCGAACTCGGTGACGTCACCGTCGGCCTCCTGACCGACCAGGCGATCGCCAGCTACAAGCGATTGCCGCACATGACTTTCGAGCAGCGCAAGACCGTGATCGAGAATCTGAAGGCGGTGTCTTCGGTCGTTGCACAAGACACGCTCGACTATGTGCCCAACCTCGAAAAGATCCGTCCGGACATCGTCGTGCACGGCGACGACTGGCGAACCGGTGTGCAGCAGCAGACCCGGCAGCGTGTGATCGACACGCTGTCGGGCTGGGGCGGGCGACTCGTCGAGGTTCCCTACACCGAGGGAATCTCGTCGACCCAGCTGAACACCTCGTTGAAGCAGATCGGGACGACCCCGAACGTACGTCTGAGTCGACTCGGCCGGCTCCTGGCCAATAAGCCGATCGTGCGCGTCATGGAGGCACACAGTGGTCTGTCGAGCCTCGTCGTGGAGAGCACGGTGGTCGAACGGGGTGGCCGCAAGGTTGAGTTCGATGCCATGTGGTCGAGTTCGCTCACCGACTCGACCTCTCGGGGGAAGCCTGACATCGAGGCGGTCGACATCAGTTCTCGTCTGCAGATGGTGAACGAGATCTTCGAGGTCACGACCAAACCCCTCATCTTCGACGGCGACACCGGTGGGAAGCCCGAGCACTTCCCCTTCACGGTCCGGTCGCTCGAACGGCTGGGTGTGTCGGCCGTCATCATCGAGGACAAGGAGGGCCTGAAGCGGAACTCTCTCTTCGGGACGGACGTCTCACAAACACAGTCCTCGATCGACGACTTCAGCGCTCGAATCCAGATCGGCAAGCAGGCTCAGATCACGGACGACTTCATGGTGATCGCCCGTATCGAGAGCCTGATTCTCGAGGCCGGTATGCAGGACGCCGTCGAACGTGCCGAGGCGTACATCGATGCAGGCGCCGACGCCATCATGATCCACAGTCGGCAGAAGTCACCCGACGAGGTGCTGGAGTTCTGCGATCACGCCAGCCGCTTCTCGAAGCAAGTGCCGATCGTGGCTGTCCCGACCTCGTACAACGAGATCACCGAAGAGCGGCTTGCGGACGCAGGAGTTCGTGTCGTCATCTACGCGAATCACATGCTTCGAGCGTCCTACCCCCAGATGCAGCGTGTCGCCCAGACGATCCTCGAGCACGGACGATCCTTCGAGGCCGAGTCCATGCTCGCGTCGATCGCCGACGTCCTCCAGATCGTTCC
Organism: Ilumatobacter fluminis; assembly: GCF_004364865.1. Lineage (NCBI taxonomy): Bacteria > Bacillati > Actinomycetota > Acidimicrobiia > Acidimicrobiales > Ilumatobacteraceae > Ilumatobacter > Ilumatobacter fluminis. The sequence goes on along the minus strand of NZ_SOAU01000001.1, from coordinate 3,189,189 downwards.
GGAGAACATGGGATGATCTCGCCACAACGATTCGTCGAGACCGTCGGAGAAGCGGGCGTCGACCTTTTCGTCGGTGTGCCGGACAGCCTGCTGAAGGCCTTCAGTCAGCACGTGATGGCCGAGTTGCCTCGCGAGTCACACCTCATCACCGCCAACGAAGGGGCTGCGGTCGGTGTCGCGATGGGCCACTTCCTGGCGTCTGGCCGACCGGCGCTGGTCTACCTGCAGAACTCCGGTGTCGGCAACGCTGTCAACCCGCTCTTGTCGCTCGCTGATCCGGAGGTGTACGGCGTCCCGATGGTGGTCCTCGTCGGGTGGCGTGGACAACCGGGCGTCAAGGACGAACCCCAGCACGTCAAACAAGGGCGTGTCATGGTTCCGATGCTGGAGGCAATGGAAGTCCCGCACACGGTCCTTCCGAGCGACCCCGCCGAGGCCGAGTCCGTCGTCAAATCGGCCGTGTCCACGGCGCTCGAACGCCGGTCGCCCTTCGTTCTGCTGGTCGAGAAGGGAACATTCGAGCCGGCCGGGGGCACCCTCGATTTCGGGCTCGAGGGAGCGGAGCGACTCCCGACTCGGGAGGACGCCTTGGGTGCCGTCGTCGCCCACGTTCCTGTTGGCGCAGCGATCGTGTCGACGACCGGAATGCTCAGCCGAGAGTTGTTCGAGCTCCGCGTCGCCGCTGGAGAGCGTGGCGACCAGGACTTCCTCACCGTGGGCGGGATGGGGCACGCATCGGCCATCGCACTCGGACTCGCCCACCAGCGCGACGGTGACGTCTGGTGCCTCGACGGAGACGGGGCTCTCTTGATGCATACGGGGACGCTGGCGACGATCGGAGACATCGCGCCGACCAACTACCGGCACGTCGTGTTCAACAACGGTGTGCACGACAGCGTCGGCGGCCAGCCGACGTCGATCGGATCGGTCGACATCCCAGCGCTTGCCGCAGCAGTCGGATATCGGTGGGCGGCAACGGTCGACGATGTCGAACGTGTCGGAGAATCGATCAGCGAGATGCTGGCCGTTGAAGGACCGACATTGTTGGAGGTGCAGGTGCGTCCCGGAGCTCGTGGCGATCTGGGTCGGCCGACTCGAACGCCGCGCGAGAGTCTCGACCTGTTCGTCGCTGCACTGCGGAACTGATGGCGTCGACCGCCCATTACTACGGACAGCGGGCGCTGAACGCGCTGGTCGACCGTGCTCGGGACGAACGCTTTTCGCGTGTCTTGCTGGTGACGGGTCGCTCGTCGTATGAACGATGCGGCGCCGCTGCTCGGTTGGCCGAGCTCGAGATGTTCGCATCGGTCCGCCGGTGGTCGGACTTCGATCCCAACCCATCGGTCGACGACTTGCGCCGCGGCCTGGCGATTCTCCGAGATCACGACCCCGAATTGATTGTCGGGGTCGGCGGTGGCAGCCCGATGGACATGGCGAAGTTGCTGTGCGCGTTCGACGGCGTTGGGGAACGCGCTGTCGAATCCGCCATTGTCGCCGGCAGTCCGGTCGAGTTCAGCTCTCGAACGCTGTTCCTGGTGCCGACGACGTCGGGATCGGGCAGCGAAGCGACCCACTTCGCGGTGGTCTACATCGGGAGCGACAAGTACTCGGTAGCCGGGGATGGTCTCCGCCCAGCTGCTGTTGCGCTCGACCCGGGGCTGACCCTGAGCGGAAGTGCTCACCAACGTGCCACGTCGGGAGTGGACGCGATCTGCCAAGCAACGGAGAGCTTGTGGGCAGTGGGCGCAACCGACCGGAGTCGCCGCTCGGCACGCCACGCGCTCGGCCTGCTGCTCCCGGCGATCGAACCATTCGTGGACGATCCGACGCCGCAGACGGCACGATGCATGGCGCTCGGAAGTCATCTGGCCGGGCGTGCCATCGACGTCTCCAAGACGACCGCGGCGCACGCGCTGTCGTACGGCATCACCAAGCGGTACGGCATCGACCACGGGAACGCCGTCGCGTTGACGCTCGGGCAGTTCGTCTCGGATCACGCTGTGCTCGTCGACCGGCTCCAGCCCGGCCTCGACAGGGCCAGCCACGAGCGAGCAATGGCTCAGATCGTCGACGCATATGGTCGGGCCCTCGGCACGAGTGACGCGGCATCGGTCGGACGAGAGATCAACCAGTTACTCGGACGGCTCGGGCTGACATCGACCCTCATGGAGGCCGGCGTCCGGTCCGAGTCGGAGCTGACCGAGCTGGCCGCGACGGTGAACGTCGAACGCCTGGGTAACAATCCTGTGGTCTATTCGACCGACGAGCTGGTCGGCGTTCTGGCCCGCAGCCTCGGTCGTTGAGCGGTACTCGCCCGCCAACCGCAGAGAGCTGCCATCAGCTGCGCCGACGAGTCAGGCGCCGGACGGATGCGCTGAGGGCGCCCGTGTACGCGGCCCACGACCTCGGCCTCCAGAACTGGAGCAAGTCGAGGCGTCGTCGCAGTGACGCCCGCTCGGCAGTGGTCTCCTGGAGGCGAGCCTGGACGGCCTGGAGGCGATCGAGCGCTTGGGTGAGCTGCGCCTTCGTGTCGTCCAGCGAGTGCTGCGTCTCTTCCGCCAGTGCCTGCGTTCTCGTCAACTGGGCGCGCGTGTCTGTCAACGTGTCCTCGAGCCTGTTGATTCGTTCGGTCTTGCGACCGAGCCGCTCGCGAGCCGCTTGCAGACGTTCGACGTTCCGCTTGGCTTCGACCACGCGCCGATGCTGCTCCCGCGCCCGCTCTTCGGTTCGTGTCTGGTGAGCTGCCCGTTCGGCGCGCAGTCGGTCGAGTACCGCCCGTCGGTGGTCTGCGTCGAAGAACTGCTCGTCGCGGGGTTCTTCTGCTCGGAGCGAACGCAAGTCAGGGTTCTCACCGTAGCGCTCCAACAGTGAACGGAACTGGGGCACCGCGCGCTTTTCGAGCTCTGCGATATCAGCATCCGACAGAAGGCGGCCTTGGTGGCCGTCGGCGTTGTCCAGCGCCCGAGCCGCACGGTCACCGGTCGGAACGCCCGAGAGCCGCAGCCGGTTCGCAAGAAGTTTGGCAAGCGTGTACTCGTTCGATGGCCCCGGGTTGCTCTGCGCGCTCGGTTCGAGTTCCGGGGTGGGACCCGGGACGAGATCGAAGAGTGCCTCGATGATGCCGCTCGGCTGAGCCAAGCCATCGTAGGACCGGATGTACAGCCGTTCGGCGCCGAACTCGGCTGCCCATTCGTCCGCTCGATCCACGACGTCGAGAAATGGCCACTGCCAGTCGAGGAATCGATCGATATCGCGAGTGTCGTTCAGCAGGCGTACCCACTCGCGGTACTTCGACTCGATGTAGTCGACCGGGTGCCGGAGAACCAGCATCAGCGTCGGGTCGAACTCCTCGAACGCACTCCGGAGATCCGCAGCGTCGGTATCGGGAGTGAAGAAGCCTTCGTACGACACGATCACGGTGTGGAAGTCGCCCGCCGCGATCTCGTCACGGAGCGATCGCATCGCGAAACACTCGGGTCCCTCCTGAGCCAGACTCCGACGCAGCCCGAGGTGGCGATAACCCGCTTGAGGTGAGTCGAGATGCAGCCCAGCGTCTGGGTACAGGATCCCCACGTCGGCCAGCCGGTCGCGGTTCGAGTGCAGGGTGTTCTGAAGGTAAGAACTCCCGGTCTTGTGCATTCCTACGTGCAGTATCGCCCTGGTCGTCATGTTCGCAGCTCCACCTGTGTCATCCGGTCGGCCGCATCGGTCGATCGAACCGGCTGGCCGGTAGATCGGCGCGCCTGGATCGTAGCCGTGCGGCCCGGACGCGACGGTACGGATCGAACGGCTTGCGATCGTGCACCGCGCCGAGTCGCTCCGGACGGCGCTCGACGACGTCTCCCCGGCGAACCCGTGGCGTACCGGTTGAGTCGGGTGACCAGCTGGTACCCTCCGCTGGGACCCAACCCTCCGAAGCGCTGGCGGTACCTCGACTGGTACGTCGGCGGCGCCAGACCACGAGATGCCGGAAGCGGGCGGCGGATCTCGACTCGTCGAAGCGAATGTCAAGTGAGTGAACATGCACCCTGAACACAGCGACACACCGGCCGTGTCGGTGATCGTGGCGGCGTACAACGTCGAGTCGTACATCCAGCAATGCCTCGTCTCCTTGAAGGAGCAGACGCTGCAGTCGATCGAGATCATCGTCGTCGACGACGGCTCGACCGACTCGACCCCTGACCTGATCGCCGAGCTCGCAGGTGGCGACGGCCATCCGATCTCCTGCATCCGCCGCGAGAACGGTGGTCTGTCCGCCGCCCGGAACACGGGTATGGCGGCGGCATCGGGCAGATATGTCGGGTTCGTCGATGCTGACGACTGGGTCGTTCCGGAGATGTTCGAAAAGCTGTACGCGCGGGCTCTCGAGACATCGAGCGAAGTCGTGGTCTGCGCAGCAATCAAACGATCCGGGAACAAGAAGCGCGGTCGAGTCCGGTTGCGGATCCCTGTCGAGGAGTTCGGCGTGTCGGTGTCCGAGAACCCCGAGATCCTCTGGGGCTCGCACAGCTACGCCTGGAACAAGATCTACGCTCGTCCTCTCCTCGAACGCGAGTCGTTCGAATTCCCGCCCGGCAAGCTCTTCGAAGACAGCTCGGCCGTGTACGGCCTCATCGCACGGGCCAACCGTGTCGAGGCGGTCGACGAGGGGCTCTACCAGTATCGCGTCGGACGCCCCGATGCGATCACCCGGCGCGCCGATCCGAGAATCTACGATATTTTCGACTCGTGTGAGTCGTTCCGGGTGTCGTTGAGCAGCATCGAAAGCGTCGCCGAGTCGGACGTGATGGAGCGCCTGGCGCGTACGCACTTGTTGGCTCGGTTGCCGGTCATGCGGACGTCGAAGAGTCCGCTTCGGTCGGCGCGCTTCACACGAGACGTATTCGCGTATCTCGACGAGCACTATCCGGGTTGGGGGTCGCGGTACGACCGCGGTCGACAGTCGCGGCGCCGCTACTGGGCTCGGCGGAGTTCCGGCATCGCCGTTGCCGTCTCGTTCGCTCGGCCGGTCCAACGGGTCATTCGCAGCGGATACCGCAGATTGACGTCGCCGATTCGACGGCGATCCGACTCGATGCGCGCCGACCTTCGCACCGCCGCAGCGCTGCGGCGGGTCGATCGGGCTCTCCGAGCTGCATCGATCCCGTACACACTGGATCTCTCCTCGCTCGAGCAGGCGAACGAGCACCAGCGTCTCAGCGGCCGCCTCGAGATCGCAGTGCTGCCGGGCGAGTACGAGCTCGGCGATGTGTCGATCGCTCTTCGTCAACAGCGTTTCCGGCTCATTCGCAGCTATGTCCACGACGACCGGTGCTTCGCTCAGAGGTGGCGGGTCCGCCGACGCTTCCTCGGCGCCACGCTGGTCGAGGTGCGATACCTCGCGACCGAGCCCGACGGCTCGACGAAGACTCGGTTCTTCTTTCGGGACAGCGGTGGCAATGATGGTGTCGCAGCGAACGAGGGAGCGGTCGCCGAGTTGCACTCGGTCGCGCCACGGCCTGTCGTCGACCGTCGAGTCGCGCTCGCCGGCCCGGTTCGGGCGGTTGAGCCGAGTGATCCTTTCGCTGCGACGCGAACGGCTCCTGACTTCGCACGCCCGCGCGACTTCGAGCAGCTGGCAACCACACTGCCCGATGTCGTCATCGCGGACGAACCAGGTTGCTTCTACGATGGGATGCCGCCGATCGATCCGTCGCTCGCTGATCGGGCGCGCGTTGAGCAGATGTCGATCTTGCGGCGGCTCCTGGAGTTCTGCGAGTCGGAGGGTCTGCAGCCGATGCTGGGCGATGGGAGCCTGCTCGGAGCCGTGCGCCACGGGGGCTATATCCCGTGGGACGACGATATCGATCTCTGGATGACGCGTCCGGACTTCGAGCGGCTCGTCACGAGCCAGATGCCCGACGGCCTTGCTGTGCTGCACCACACGACGAACCGTCGTTTCCATCTTCCGTTTGCGAAGGTAGTTCATCTCGATTCGGTGTTCGAGTGGAGTTTCCCGGCCGATCTCGATCCTGCTGGTGCGAACGTCGACATCTTCCCGCTCGATTCGTCCGCATCGCCGGAGTATCTGCAGGAACGCCTTCGCGCCCGCGCCGTTCGGTTCCTCAGGCAGGTGCTCCGGGCCAAGTACCGATTCCCCGAGGCGAATCGTCGTCTGAGCCGCATACTCATCGGTCGGCTCCTGCCGGGCTACTGCTGGCACCGAATACTGAACGCAGTCGTCACGGCGCGCCTGCCGCGACGGCCGACGAACGTGACGTCATGGTTCTCCGCCTACCCCCCGAGGCGCGCGTCGTATCCGGTCGCTTGGATGCTGCCGCCGACGACGCTGCAGTTCGAGAGCGTCGAGGTTGCGGCGCCGCGTGACCCGCGACGGGTGTTGACGAGAACGTACAACGACTACGAGGGGTTGCCGCCGGCGGCAAAACGGACCACCGCAAACCACTTCCTGAAGATTCGAGGAGATCGACGATGAACGGACTCAAGCGGTATGCCCGAGGAGCGCGAGCGCTCGTGAGCGATCCGCGGACCGGTCTCGAAGTGGTTCGACCCAAGCGCTACATCTTCATCCAGAGCCACATGCGCAGCTACTCGAGCCTGCTGTGTCACATCCTCAACTCCAATCCTGAGGTCGCTGGATACGTCGAGACCCATCGCAGCTACAAAGGCACGAGCGACCTCTGGCGGTTGAAGCAAACCGTGTTCGATACAGCAGCAGCTGAAACCGGCGGTCGATACGTTCTCGACAAAGTGCTGCATAATCGGTCGACGATCGATCCGGTCCTGCTCCGTCGCGACAACGTGTACGTCGTCTTCAGTCTGCGCGAGCCGGTTCGAACGGTGCAGAGCACCGTCGCAATGGCTCGGTCGCTCGATCCTGACGACTGGAAAGTCGATCCGCTTCGCGTCGTGCGCTACTACATCAAGCGGGTCGACCATCTTCGTCGTCTCGCGCTCCTCGAGTACAGCCATGCCACGTACATCGATGCTCAGGACCTCATCGACGACACACCCCGTGTCCTGTCCGAGCTCACTGCATTCCTCGACCTGTCCGAACCCCTGAGAGAGGAATACCAGACGTCGAAGCTCACTGGCGTGCCGACGTACGGCGACCCGAGCGAGTACATCAAGTCGGGCAATATCGTTCGGACCCGACAGGACTACTCCGACATCGAGGTGCCCGCCGCCGAACTCGCTGAAGCGGTCGAAGCCTATGAGCGGGCGGTCGAGGTCCTGAGCGAACTGCGCTCCGGTCCGCTCGATCCTGCGAGTTGAGTGGAGCGAGAGGGACGGCGCCTCTTGTTCGGGATGGACGGACGGGAGCGAGTCCCGACCCGGCGCAACGAGATCCGACCGGCCCGGGACCGGTACCGGTACCATCCGCTGGGTGCACGAGAGCTTGGCGAGGGCGGCCGGTTTGGTCGATCGATATCGAGTCGACCGTCGCCTCCCGCCTTCGACGCGTGAGCTGTACCAGACGACGCTGCGATTGAGGCAGCGAGACGCGGTCGAGCGTCGGACGGCGTCAGCCCGTCCTGCTCTCGGAACCGGTCGAGGGCCGGTCGCACGATTGGGCGGCCGGAGAATCGTGACCGATGGAATGCTGGACACCTCGATCCGCGAGCTCGCCTTTGCGACGGCGCTGGATGTGGTCGGAGTCTTCCAGAGCGCAGGGCTCGAGCCGTTCGTCGTCGACTTGTCCGAGGGCCGTGTCGTGCTCGGGTTGCTGGCTGACGACCGACCTGCGGCACTGCGAGCACTGGCGGCGAACGCGCCGGGTTTGCTCGTCGAGTGGACCGATCGAGGTCGGACGGGGCTGGATGCAGCGATGCGAGCGACCCGACGAGTCGCAGTTGCTCGCCGATGGTGCATCTTTCGCCCGCTTGCCGTCGGTGAGCGATCGACGGGGCCCGAATCAGGGGTCGTCGTGACCTTCTGGGCGCTCGGACCCTCCGGCCACCACGAGCTGGTCGGAACACGTGGCCACGAGCGTTTCGACGAACGCAGCGCTCGAACAACCGAAGAGCTGGACGGTTGCGAGTTTCCCGGGCTTGTGGCCTTCCCCGTCGCATCTGACCTGCGTCGCCTCCACGAGCCCGTCGATCTCGTCTATACGTGGGTCGACGGTGCCGACCCCGAATGGCGTGCTGCCTTTCGTCGGACTGCTCGAGAGTGCGGACGTGAGCGGAGCGATCCCGCGCTCGATCCGGCTCGCTACCGGTCGCGCGACGAGCTCAAGTATTCGCTCCGGTCCGTCTGGATGAACTGTGGGTGGGTTCGCCAGGTCTATGTCGTAACCGCCGGCCAGCGCCCGGACTGGCTCGCCGACCACGAGAAGGTCACCGTCGTCGATCATCGAGCGATCATGCCCGAGACGGCCCTGCCCACCTTCAACTCCCACGCGATCGAGGCCTCGCTGCACCACATCCCGGGTCTGAGCGAGCACTTCGTCTACCTCAACGACGACATGTTCGTCACGAGGCCCACGACCGCCGAGACGTTCTTCCACCCGAACGGGCTGGCTCGCGTGTTCATGAGCGGGGCACGCGTCCCTGGCCACGAGGACGAGGGAATGCAGGCGGTCGACACCGCAGCACGACGAGGTCGGGAGCTGCTCCGAGCGAGGTTCGGGCGCGTCGTTGCCGACAAGCAGCTGCACAGTCCGTACCCGCTTCGTCGTTCGGCCATGGCGGAGATGGACGAGGAGTTCTCCGAAGCCATCGAGCGGACACGACACAGCCGGTTCAGATCGTCGACCGATGTGAGCACGGCGTCGTCGTTCGCGCAGCACTACGCCATTGCAACGCAGCGAGCAACCTTCGACGAGATCGCAAGTGAGTATGTGCACGTCGAGTCGAAACGGCTCGGTTGGCACCTGGACCGCATCCGACTCGGCGACGACATCGTCACGTGCTGCGTCAACGAGACCGCTGACGACGGAGCCGACTCGGTCGAGCGCGAACGTCGTCTCGCCGAGTTCTTCGAGGCGATGTTCCCCGTTCCGGCGCCCTGGGAGCGTTGACCGATGGCATCTTCCCGCGCGCTCTCGGGACGTGGCCTGCGGACGTACGCGGACCTGCGGCGCCGACTTGCCCGCGGCGGTTCGGCGCGTGATGCGCACCGTGTGTTCTCGGTCGCTCCGGACCATCCCGACTGGCCGACGCGGTCGTTCGAAGAGTTCGATGACTACCGATCGAGCATCCCGCCTGCAGCGCACGAGGTATCGGTCGTGTGCGTCACACACCGTCCCTCCATGATCACCGCCGTGGCCGACAACGTTGCTCGGCAATGCGGCATCGACGTCGAGCTCGTCGTGGTGACCAACGCCGATGGTTTCGATCCCGCGGCTGTGGAGTCGGCGACGGCGACGCTCGAACGTTGCACCGTGCTGTCGGAGCCGGGCGCGACCTCGCTCGGTGCGTGCCTGAACCGCGGTATGGCCGCATGCTCGAACCGATTCGTGGCCAAGATGGACGACGACGACTACTACACCGAGCACTACCTGGTCGATTCGCTCCGGGCGCACTCGTACGCCGGTGCCGCGGTGGTCGGCAAGCACTCGTATTATGCAGACGTCGCAGCCACGGGGGCGCGCTACCTTCGTTTCCCCGGCAACGAGTTCCGCTACTCGGGGACGCTCGCCGGTGGGACGCTCGTCGTCGATCGCGATCGAACGGGTGACCTCACCTTCGAGGACCGTTCGCTCGGAGAGGATCGTGCGTTCCTGCGGGCGTGCCACCGCCGTGGCCTGTCAACATTTGCGGCCGATCGGTTCGGTTTCGTTCAGCACCGCGGCGGCGACAACACGTGGCACCTTCCTGTCGACCACTTCCTCGTGGGGGCGGTGGAGGTCGCGCTGACGGCGGCCGAGCATGCCGTCGACGGACCGGGCTGATTGACTGACCACAGTGTCGTACCGAGTTCCGCTGCCTCCCGGCGGTCGCTGTTCCACACTCGATCTGATCGAGCCCCACTCGACAGCCGTTCAGCGGTACATCCGACGACACGGCCTCGGCAACTACGAGCCCTCGACGGTCGCGGCCGTCCTTGCGCTCGTGGAGCGTCACGACCCCGGTTTCGTGTTCTTCGACATCGGCGCCAACATGGGCCTCTACGGCTCGCTCGCAGCGAGCATGTTTGCACCTGCCGCCGTGCACTGTTTCGAGCCGACACCGCTGACCGCCGAGGTGGCGAGCGAGATTGCGCTGCGGAACCGGTTACCGGTCGAAGTGCATCAGACCGCGCTCTCCGACCACGACGGTGAAGCCGAGCTGTTCCTTTCGCCCGTGTCGGATGCTTCGAACTCACTGGTGGCCGGGTTTCGCGACACCGACCGATCGGTCACGGTCCCGACCCTCAGGATGGACTCGTTCGTGGAGGAACAGGGCATCGTCCCCCACCTCATGAAGCTCGACGTGGAGACTCACGAGCGAGCCGTCCTCGACGGAGCACGGGCGACGATCGAGCGTGCCCGTCCGTCTGTCGTCATCGAGGTACTGCGACGAAAGGGTCGGGACCACGGCGTCGAGATCCAGGAGTTCTTCGACGGTCTCGGCTACTCGTACTACGAGCTGTCGGCCGACCCCACATGGGAAGCCCGGAGCGACATCCGAGGCAGCGGCACGACCGATCGCGATTGGCTGCTCGCCCCGAGCCCACTCGACCGCGACTTTGCCGACCGTTGGTCCCACTGGTCCCGGGAACTCAAACGGTGCGATTCGTCGACGAATCCAAGGCCGCCGGTGGTCGCGAGCGTGCGAGCGGCGCAGCGACGGGGCGGTTGGAGCGAGGTCGCCGCGACCGCCGCCCGCTACCTCCGTAGCGTCCGTCGCAACGACTGATGCGCAGCACCGGCGCCCCACGCGAGATGAGACACCGCAGCGACACCGGCGACGAAGGGCGAGCGGGCGACCGCCAGGACCGCGGCGGCGTATCCGCCGATCGGTAACCAGTATCTCCGCCGGCCGAACCCGGCAAGGGCCGATGCGACCAGAACGACCGGCAGGAGCGCCGGAGCGAGCTGTCTGACGCGAAGCGACTCGGGGTGTCGGCGGAGCACTTCGGCTTTCCAGTAGCCGTACTCGTAGTACTGCTTGGCGAGGGCTCGCCACGTGCGGCGCGGTCGATAGCCGACGGAGAGCTCCGGGTCGAACCACACGGTTCCGCCCTGCTGTCGGAGGCGGATGTTGAGTTCGTAATCCTGGTTGCGGATCAGGTCGGGTGCGAACCAGCCGGCGGCGTCGCCCGCCGCCCGGTCGAAGACACCCAGGTAGACCGTGTCGACGGGGCCTTCGTCGCCGCCGACCCGGTAGCTGGCACCGCCGGTGCCGAGCCACGACGTGGTCGCTACGGAAACCGCCTCCTCGAACGGCGTCTCGGGCGTCGGCACCTGCATGCCGCCGACGTTGACGGCGCCGGTGCGGATCATCGTCTCGACCGCTCGCCGGATGTATCCGTCGGACAGGGCAGCGTGTCCGTCGACCCGCACGACCACCTCGCCGCTCGTCGCGGCGATCGCCGTGTTGAGCGCAACCGGGGTGACGCCCGCCGGGTTCGGCACCACCAGCACTCGGGATTCGCGCTCGGCCAACTGTGCGGCGACTGACTCGGTGTCGTCGTCGGACGGTCCGACGGCGAGGCACACGTCGAATGGGATGGGGTAGTTCTGAGCGAGTACCGAAGCGACCGCCGTCTCGAGGTGCTCGGCTTCGTTCCGGATCGGCATGATCACCGACACCGACGGCCATCCGTCTCGCTCGACGTCGTGGCCGAAGCACGCTGCGGTCAGGGCCATGTCAGACGCGACGAGTGACGACGACCAGGATCGTGCGCAGCAGGATCTGCACGTCGAGGATCAGCGACCAGTTGACGATGTACTGCAGGTCGTAGCCGAGCTTGTACGCAGGATCGGTCTCGTAGCGGCCGTTGATCTGGGCGAACCCCGTGATGCCGGGCGGCAACTCGTGACGTCGGGCGTAACCGGCGACGTCGTTCTCGAACTCGGCGATCATCTCGGGACGCTCGGGGCGCGGACCGACGAGCGACATCTCGCCCTTGAGCACGTTCCAGAGCTGAGGCAGTTCGTCCATTCGGGTGCCCCGCATCCATCCGAGTCCCTTGACGACACGCCCGTCTTCCTTGCCCGAGAGTTGCGGGCCTGCCTGCTCGGCGTCGTGCACCATCGTGCGGAACTTGACGACCTCGAAGCGGCGTCCGCGCCAGCCGACACGCGTCTGGCGGTACAGGACCGGCGACCCGGCGCGTACGCGTACCCACAGCGCGAACGCGGCGAGCGCGATGAGCGCGAACGGCGCCAGCAACACCACGACGATCACGTCGAACAGCCGCTTGAGGCGCAGCTGGTGCGCCGCCATGGCGTGGGTGCGCATGCGCGTGAACGGCATACCGGCGATCTCGCGTACCGACTGCAACCCGAGCAAGGTCTCGCGGGCGGAGACTCGCTGGTGCACGCCGACGCCCTCACGGTCGAGCGCGGTGAGCGGTTCGGGGAACGCAGCGGCGAATGCCGACAGATCGAGCAGCAACACGTCGGTGGCGCCCGTCGTGTTCACCACGTCGAACAGCTCGGTGGCGTGTTCGACCTGGCCGACCACTTCGGCGTCGGCGTCGCCGGCGAAGTGGCGCTGGGCCAGCGCAACCGCCTCACCGTGGCCGACGAGCAGCACTCGAGATGGTCCGCGACGGCGGTTCGCGAAGTGGCGACTCACCGTCCGGTTGGCGCTCAACCACAGCGATGCGACGACGAACAGCACGAACAGGTTGGCGCGCGGCATCAGGTAGCGGTCGGTGAGCACCGCCGCGAGACCGTCGAACGCGATGCCGACCGCCATGGCGACGGCGATGCGGGGGAGCCACGGCCGGTAGCCGAGGCGCGGCTCGCGCTCGTAGAGGCCGGCGAAGTAGTTGACGCCGAGGTGGATGAGCGTGGCGATCGAGAAACCGATCCAGTAGTGGCTGCGCGGGTAGGTGGGCCACGTCCAGCCGAAGCGGGCCAGGTTGATCAGCACCATCGAGCCGAACAGGGCGATCGCGTCGAGCACGAACAGGAACCGGAAACCGCGATCCCACATCCAGCCGAGGGGACGACCGAAGGTGCCGACGGCGCGTTCGAGCATCGGCGGGAACGACAGCTGCGTTCCGTCGGACGACGTGTCGTCGCTGGGCTTGGTCATCTCCCGCATGGCGTCGCCCAAGCCTACGCCGCCCGACGCCCCGGGAGTCCGACACCCCGCACGGCTCCGCCCGTACACTCGCGGCCATGTCCGGCACCGACCCCGTCGACCGCGCCGCCGAGGTCCCCGTCGGTCCGTCCGATCTGGCGGCGGCCGAGGCCGAGATCGCCCGTCTGCGTCGCCTCGTCGGCCCGCACGAGCACGCCTACGACGACCTCAAGGCCGAGCTCGATGCCGCTGAGCAGGCAGTTCGCGCCGCCGAGGCCGCCAACGGCGAGCTGCGGGCCGAGATCACCGAGCTGCGCGTCGACCTCCGCCGGGCTCGCCAGGATCAGTACCACCTGTGGAAGCTGGTCGCCCGACCCCAGCGCCTGCTGCGGGCACTGCGCCAGAGCGCCGAGTGATGGCACCGACCGTCTCGGTGCTGACGGCGGTGTTCAATCCGACCCGAGCCGATCTCGACGCCTGCATCGCCTCGGTGCGGCACCAGACACTGGGGGAGTGGCAGCACGTCCTGGTCGACGACGCCTCGACCGAACCCCACGTCGCCGATGCGCTCGCCGCCGCTGCCGCGGCCGACGACCGTGTCGTCGTGATCCGGCGTCGCGAGCAGGGCGGCATCGTCGCTGCGAGCACCGATGCGCTGGCGGCGGCGACGGGGGAGTTCGTCGCCCTCCTCGACCACGACGACGTCATCGAGCCGACGGCGCTCGCCGACATGGTGACGGCACTCACGGCCGGCGACGGCGCCGACCTGGCCTACAGCGATCACGACATCCTCCGAGCCGACGGGATGTTCGCCACCCCGGCGCTCAAGCCCGACTTCTCGCCCGAGCAGCTCCGCAATCAGAACTACATCCTCCACTTCGTGGTCGCCCGCCGATCGGTCGTCGAGGCGGCCGGCGGCTTCCGGCCCGGCTTCGACGGCGCCCAGGACCACGACCTCCTCCTCCGGATCAGCGAGCGGACCGATCGCATCGTGCACGTGCCCGACGTGCTCTACCACTGGCGCCAGGCGGCGACGAGCGTCGCGGCCGACCCGTCGGCCAAGACGTGGGCGTACGACGCCGGCGTGCGGGCGGTGCAGGAGCACTGCGACCGCGTCGGGATCGACGCCGAGGTGACGGCTGGCCGGCTTCCCGGGACGTATCGCGTCCGTCGCCGCCTCGCCGAGACCCCGACGGTGAGCGTGATCATCCCGACGCGTGGCGGCTCCCGTCGTGTCCTCGGTGTCGATCACTGTTTCGTCGCCGAGGCGGTGCGGAGCATGGTCGAGACCTCGTCCTACCCCGACCTCGAGTTCGTCGTCGTCTACGACACGGCCACGCCGCAGCCGGTGCTCGACTACCTCCGGGCGATCGCCGGCGACCGACTCGTCCTCACCGAGTACACCAAGCCGTTCAACTTCTCGGAGAAGATCAACGTCGGCGTGGAGGCGTCGTCGGGCGAGCTGCTGCTCCTGCTCAACGACGACACCGAACTGATCACCCCCGATGCGGTCGAGACGATGGCGGCGCTGCTCACCGATCCGACGGTGGGGATGGTCGGCCCGAAGCTGCTCTTCCCCGACGGCACCGTGCAGGACGGCGGGCACGTGTACCACGAACATGTCCTGGCCGGCCTGGTCGGCTGGCACGGCGCGAGCCCCGGCCCCGGACAGTTGCGCCCGCTCGCCGTCGAACGCGAGGTCTCGGGCGTGACCGCTGCCTCGGCGATGCTGCGCCGTGACGTGTTCGACGAGATCGGTGGGTTCGATCCGGTCCTGTACATCAACTTCAACGACGTCGACGTCAGCCTGAAGATCCGGGCGACCGGCAGACGAATCGTCTGGACGCCGTTCGCCAGCTGGTACCACTTCGAGAGCCAGACCCGCGAAGCGAGCGCCGAGCCGGAGGAGTGGGCCGAGATCGACCGGCGCTGGCACGACGAGATCAACGCCGACCCGTACTACAACCCCCGGTTCGCGCCACGCCGGACCGACTGGCTCGAACGGCCCTGGCACTCGGGCGCCCCGGCGCTGGAGGAGGCCGATGCCGACCAGGGGTTCGGGTCGTGGCTGCTCGACCGGCTCGGCGGCACGATCTCGGGCTCGTCGAGCTCCGCCTGGTGGCGCGCCCCGATGCTCGCGCTCGCGCTGTTCGTCACGTCGTGGGCGCTGGCGGCCGAGGTCGGCGCCGGGCCGAATCCGCTGCGCCGGATCGGAGTGACCGGCGGGGCCGTGCTGATCTGGACGTTGCTGCTCGCGTTGGCCTTCCATCGGCGTCGATGGGTGCTGGCGTCCGCGGTGTTGCTGGCTGCTGCGCCGGCGGCGAGCGGGCATCTGGCGCTCGCCGGTCGGGAAGCGGTGGCGTGGATCGGCACCGTGCTGGTCGCAACGCTGATCGGACCCGTCTCGCGCGCCCGTCCTCCCGTCGCCTGGGCGCTGGCGGGGGCCGTGACGCTCGTCGACGCAGGGGTGTGGTGGCTCGCCGCCGACGACCGCGCCGGATCCGGCGACGGAGCACTCGCCTTCGTTCGCGACGCTCCCGCGGTCTTCGGCGCAGGCGACGGCGGGTGGGCGTTGGCATCGGTCGGTGTCTGGTGGGCGGCGCTGGTCGTGCTCGTCGCCGTCTGGATCATGGGCCGCCACGCGTCGCTCGTCATCGCAGTCGTGGCTGCTCTCGCCGTCCTCACGGTCGTCGCCTGGTGGATCGCCGATCAGCAGGGGAGCAGCGCTGCCGACGTCGGCTTCGTCCTGCTCGCCGGTGTGCTCGTCGCAGCGGCAGCCCGGTTCGACCACGAGGCCGCCGGCGGGCCGATTGCCGTCACCGCCGCATCGGTGGCGCTCGGCGTCGCGTGGTCGGCCTCGCTGCTCGAGTTCGCCGACGGGCGCTGGTGGGCCGGTGCTGCCGCCGTCGTGACGCTCGCCGGCTCGATCAGGGTCACGGTCGGGCTCGTCGGCCGCTCGTCGGCGGACTGACCCTCCCGACCCAGGACGTCGGTCCGGGCCGAGGCGCCAGTAACCTCCCCGCTCATGTCATCGGCGACCGAGTTGTTCGCGCGCCGCGAGCTGCTCTGGAACCTCACCCTGCGAGAGCTGCGCGGCCGCTACAAGCGCAGCATCCTCGGCTGGGGCTGGTCGCTGCTGAACCCGATCGCGTTCATGCTGATCTACACGTTCGCGTTCTCGATCGTGCTGCGCGCCGAGCCGCCGGCCGGTGATCCGAGCGGCCTCGATTCGTATGCGTTCTTCCTGCTCTGCGGTCTCGTCCCGTGGACGTTCTTCAGCGTGGCGGTCAGCACGTCGATGGGGGCCATCGTCGGCAACGCGGCCCTGGTCGGCAAGGTGGCGTTCCCGCGTGAGCACCTCGTGATCTCGACGGTCATGGCCGGACTCTTCACCCTGGGCGTCGAACTCGGCGTCCTCTCGATCGCTCTCCTGATCGCCGGCAACATGGTGCTGCCGTGGCTGCCGGTGGCGGTGCTGGTCTCCGCACTCCTGGCAATGTTCGCGACGGGTCTGGGCCTGGCGCTCGCCGCTGCGAGCGTCTATTTCCGTGACATGAACTACCTGTGGGGCATCGTCATGCAGGCGTGGTTCTTCCTGACCCCGATCGTGTACCCGCCGAAGTTCGTCGAGGACGAGTTCGCCGACTACCCGACCCTGCTGCGGATCTACAACAACATCCCGATCACGACGGCGGTCCGCATGTACCGGAACCTGCTCTACGACTTGCGCATGCCGCGCCTGATCGACTTCGGGGTGCTGGGCGGCACGGCGATCGTCGTCCTGCTCGCCGGATGGTGGCTCTTCGATCGCCTCGAAGGCCGCTTCGCCGAAGAACTCTGACCCCCGCTTCCGAACGAATGGTACGATGCCATCCATGGTGGTATCGATCGATCGTGCGGGTCGGATCGTGATCCCGAAAGACATCCGGGAGCGGTTGTCCCTGGAGGCCGACGCCGAGGTGGAGATCGAGATCGACGGCGACGCGATCCGGCTCGTGCCGGTCCGGACGGCCGGACGTCGCATCGTCGACAAGGACGGGCTCCCCGTCATCGAGCGTGGCGACGGCCCGATGATCACCGACGCCGACGTGCAGCGCTGGCGAGATGCCGACCGACGCTGAGCGGTACGCGGTCGACACGAGCGTCGCCGTGGCAGCGCTCGACGCTGCCCACGCGGCGCACGAGATGTGCCGGGCCGTCGTGGTCGAGAACCGGCCGAGTCTCGCCGGGCACGCGGCCTTCGAGACGTTGTCGGTGCTCACCCGGCTGCCGGGCCCGCTCGCGATCGACGCGCCCAGCGCAGCCGACCTGATCGCCAGGGTGTTCCCGACCGTTGCTCGGCTCGACGCGGACCCGTCCGAGCTGATCGCTCGTCTGGGCATGGTCGGCATCACGGGTGGTGCCGTGTACGACGCACTCGTCGGCGAGGCCGCCCGCACCAACGACGTGCGGCTCCTCACTCGAGATCAGCGGGCACGACGCACCTACGACCTGCTCGGCGTCGACTACGAACTCGTCGGGTTGTAGGCAGACGAGTTCAGACGTTCCAGTTGCCGCCGAGGGTGACGAGGCCGCGGTCACCGTCGGTGCCCTTGAGCACGTCGAACTTCACGAAGCGGTTGCGCACGTCGAACTCGCGCTGACCCGACTCGTCGCGGACCTCGGCGCTGAGCTCGTAGGTGCCCTCGGTGAGTGCGAGATGGTCGAGTTCGAGGGTGACCCTGCGTTCGCCGTGGACCTGGTCGATGCGGGCGTTGCGTGAGCGTGTACCGATCTCGCTGATCAAAGTGCCGCTCTGATCGAACACCGACACCGTGAGTTCCGGATCGAGCACCGGCCGCTCGGCCGACAGCACGAACCGGATCGCCAACGGGTCGCCGCTGCGCGGGATCGTGATCGGCTGTTCGGCGCCGTCGAGCAACTCGACGCTGCTGATTCGGATCTCGCCCGAACCCCACCGCATCGAGTCGTTGATCTCGACCGAACGGCCCGCGTGGGCGGTGTCGAGGTAGGCGTCGGTGATCTCGCTCGGCGCGCCGATCATGCGGAGCGTGCCGTGGTCGATCCACGCCGCCCGCTTGCAGAGGCGGACGACGTCACCCATGTCGTGGGTGACGAGCACGATCGTCTTGCCGCGATCGCGGAACTCGGCGATCTTGTCACCGCACTTGGCCTGGAAATCGGCGTCGCCGACCGCGAGCACCTCGTCGATGATGAGCACGTCGGGGTCGACGTTCACGGCGACCGCGAAGCCGAGCCGGACGAACATGCCCGACGAATAGTTCTTCACCGGTGTGTCGATGAACTGCTCGAGCCCGGAGAAGGCGACGATCTCGTCGAACCGCTCGTGGACGTACTTGCGGGGGACGCCGAGAATCGCAGCGTTGAGATAGACGTTCTCGCGCCCGCTCAGTTCGGGGTGGAACCCGGCGCCGAGTTCGAGCAGTGCCGAGATCGTGCCGTCGACCGAGACCGAACCCTCGTCGGGTTGCAGGATCTTCGTCAGGCACTTGAGCATCGTCGACTTGCCCGACCCGTTGTGGCCGACGATCCCGAACGTCTCACCCTCGTGGACGTCGAAGGAGATGTCGCGCAGCGCCCAGAAGTCCTCGTGGGTGCTGCGACGCCGGTTGAGCAGCGACTGCTTGAGCGACTGGTGCCGTTCGTGGAACAGCCGGAAGCGCTTGGAGAGGTGCGAGACGCGCACCACCGGGCGCGGTTGCGAAGAGGTCGCCGACATCGTGCGTCAGGCTACCGCCGGGTCGTCGGCGGCTCGTTCCGGTCGGGCGATCACCGACCAGCCGAGGCCGACCGAGCAGGCGGCGAGCAACGCGAGCGGGAGCGCCGACGGGACCGGTTGGAGCGAGGTGTCCCACCGCCACGGCAGGTAGCTCCCGTCGAGCCCGACACCCCAACGGCGTGCCGCAGCCCAGGCGCCGAGGTTCAGCACGAGCAGCCCCGTGATCGTCACCCAGACCGTGAGCCGGGCTCCGAACCGACCGACGATGCCATCGGGATCTGCTCCATCGGCACGATCGCCCGGTCGAACGACGAGCAACAGCGGCACGCCGATCAACAATGGCAGCGAGTACCGACCCTGCCAGTAGGTGCCGGAGTCGTTGTTCTGGAGCAGCTCGAACGTCCACGACGACAGGGCGGCGACGAGCACGAGCACGACGGCTGCGACGAGTCCGCGGAGGTTCGTGATCAGGGCGAAGCCGACGGCGCCGCCGATCGCGAGGAGCCAGGCGTAGACCGCGAACGAGGGGATCGGTGCGTCGAGCCAGCCGAGCCGCCCGATCGCCTCGACCAGGTTGTCGTCGGTCTGGTTGACGATCGCGACGACGAGGTCGGTGTCCCACCCCTTCGACCGCGTCGAGACCAGCAGGGGCCAGGCGACGACCCCGGCGATCGCACCGATCGCCACGAGCCACCAACGTGCTTCGGACGGCACCGCATCGGCCTTCGAACGCACGAGCTCGGCGACGACCAGCAGGATCGGGGCGACCACGACCAACTGCGACGTCCTCGAGTCGCTCGTGACACCCCACACCAGGGTGACCAGCGTCGCCACACCGGCGAGCGCGACCGGCCCGACGCTCAACCGCCGTGTCAGATCGACGAGCGCAAACCGGCGGAAGACGGCGACGCCGAACACGATCAGACACGCCCAGACCAACCCGTCCCGTCGTGACACGGCGAGGGCGGCCCACCCCGACGCGATCAGCCAGGCCGTCGCGGTGGGCACACGGCTCCGCAGATCGGTGGTGAGCAGCGCGACCCAGAGCGCGGTCGCGCCGGCGATCGCATAGGTCGAAGGGTTCGCCGACGGCAGGCTCGACCAGGCCATCGGCGTCAGGGCCAGCAACAGAGCGCCTCCGAGCAGTCGGCTGCGCCGGAGCGCCAGGACGATCGCAGCCGACACGAACACCGTGGCGACGACGCCGGCGACGAGGCGCGCCCACCAGACCGGATCGAGCCCGGGCAGGAGGGTGGCCGCGCCGGTGAGCCCGTGGCCGCCCGGCGGGTAGTCATCGGCTCGGGTGAGCACCAGGAGGTCCTGGCCGCTGTGCTCGAGCGGGGCGGCGCAGGTGGCGGGAGCGAACGGGTCGAATGCGTAGCAGCCCGGGTCGGTCATCACGTACCGGTCGGGGAGGACATAGAAACCGTCGGTCTTGTCGGCTCGCAGCACGAGGGCTCCGGAGCGGACGAGGTGGCTGTGCTCGTCGGGCTGCGCCCCGGGCGGGACCACGAGGAGCCACGACAGGATGATGCCGCCGACGAGGGCCGCGACGATCCAGGGGAGCTGCCGGTCGGACACGACGCCCGAGCCTACTCACGGTGGTCGCCCGGTGGCCGGAAGTACACTCCCGCGGATGGCACGGGTTTCGGTGGTCACGGCGACCGAGCATCCCGAGCTCGGCCGGCACACGGCCGTCGTGGCCGACGGTACGACCCTCACCCCGGGGGCGCTCGGTCGGATGGCGGCGGTGCTCGATGCCGACCGCGACGTCGACGTCGTCACCGCCGACTACGAGGTCGCCGACGGCTCGACCACCGGCCGGGCGTACACGCCGGCGTGGTCGCCCGAACGGATGCGGCATCACCCGGTGGCCGGCCCGGTGCTCGTGACCCGGACCGGTGTGGTCGAAGCGCTCCCCGGCGGAGTCCTCACGGGCGACACATCACCGTCGTCGATCCACGACGCAGCGCTTCGCGTCGGTGAGACATCGCAGCGCTGGCACCGTCTGCCGTTCGTCGCCGCACGCTGCGACGCGATCGTGCTCGCCGCCGATCGCTCCGCCGTCGCCGCCCACCTGGAACGAATCGCATCGTCGGCAAGCGTGACCGAGGGCGATCGGCCCCGAACCGTCCGCATCGTGCACCACGATCCGGCCGCGCCGTCGGTCAGCGTGATCGTGCCGACGCGTGGGACCGAGGGCATCGTCTTCGGCAACCGCCGGACGTTCGTGGTCGATGCGGTGCGGAGCCTGGTGGAGCGTTCGGAGTACCGAGCCCTCGAGTTCGTGATCGTGTACGACACCGCGACGCCGGAGCCGGTGCTCGACGAGCTGCGCGACATCGTCGGCGTCGGGCTCGTGCTCGTCGAGTACGGCGAACCGTTCGACTTCTCCGACAAGGTGAACGTCGGCGTCGCCGCCTCGTCCGGGTCGCTCCTGCTGCTGTTGAACGACGACACGGAGCTGATCGCGCCCGACTCATTGTCGGTGCTCGTCGGTCATCTCGCCGACCCCGGTGTCGCGATGGTCGGCGCGAAGCTGCTGTTCGAGGACGGCACCCTCCAGCATGGCGGGCACGTGTACCACGGCGATGTCCACCACGCCTGTTTCGGCTGGCCCGGCGACTCACCCGGCCCCGCACCGTTGTCGCCGCTCGCCGTCGCCCGCGAGTGTTCCGGGGTGACCGCCGGCTGCGCGCTGGTCCGCCGCAGCGTGTTCGACGAGGTCGGCGGCTTCGACTCGGCGTTCCCGCACAACTACAACGACGTCGACTTCTCGCTGAAGGTACGGGCCGCGGGTCATCGCATCGTCTGGACACCCTGGTCGACCTGGTACCACTTCGAGAGCCGTACCCGGGTCGCCGACATCCGCCCCGACGAACGCACACGCCTCGACGAACGGTGGCACGACGAGCTGCGGAACGACCCGTACTACCACCCCGACCTCCCTTCCGGACCGGCCGACTGGCGGCCGGCGCCGACGGCGTCGCCGAACAGCGAACCGAGCCGATCACTGGTGGCGCGGACGCGCTCGTTCGTCGGTCGAACCCTGCTCCGACGGCGGATGCAGCGGCCCCACGGGGTGAACCTCATCGGCTACCTGGGCGCGACGAGTGGTCTCGGGGAACGGGTGCGCGAACTCGAACGGGTGCTCGCCGCCGCCGACGTGCCGTACTCGCGCTGGGATCTCGATCTGACCGAGAGCGCCCGGTCGTCGACGCCGGCCGAGCGGCGCGCCGACGACGACGTGATCTTCGACACGACGATCGCCGTGGTCACGGCCCTGGCGTTCCCCGCGCTCGCCGACGTCTACCCACCCCTGGTCGACGAGGTCGACCGGGTCGTCGGCTACTGGTTCTGGGAACTCGACGAGATCCCCGACAGCCACCGCCCGGCGATCGCCATGGTCGACGAGATCTGGGCCCCGACCACCTTCGTGCGCGATGCCTATGGGGCGGCCGTCGACATCCCGGTACATCTCGTACCGCTGCCGATCCGGCCTCCCGTGCCATCGGGTCGCGACCGCGCCTCGTTCGGGATCGACGACCGGTTCGCGTTCCTCACGAGCTTCGATCACCTCAGCGCGATGGAACGCAAGCACCCCGTGGGTGTCGTCGAGGCCTTCCGGCGGGCGTTCCCCGGCCGCGATGACGTCATGCTGATCGTCAAGTCGATCAATGGTCACCTCCGCCCCGACCAGACGGACGAACTCCTGGCCGCTGCGGGAGATGACGCTCGCATCGAGCTGCGTGACGGCTATCTCAGCGACGGTGACCAGGCTGCGCTGCTCGCCGCCGCCGACTGCTACGTGTCGCTGCATCGCAGCGAAGGGCTCGGGCTGCACATCGCCGAGTCGATGTGGCTCGGCACACCGGTTGTCGCCACCGACTACTCCGGCAGCGTCGACCTGACCTCGCCGCTGCCCGACGGCGATCCGGTCGCCGAACTCGTGCCGTGTCGACTCGTCACCGTCGAGCGCGGCGGTGAGGCGTACACGTCGGGACGATGGGCCGACCCCGATCTCGACGCTGCGGCCGCCGCCTTGCGGCGCGTCGCCGACGATCCGTCCCACCGTTCCCGGATGATCGAGGCGGCACGCCGCCGGGCCGGGACGACGGACGACCTCGACGGTGCTGCAGCCGCCGTGACGAGCCTGTTGCGGTCGAAGCCCGCTCGCGGTTCGCGTCGATCGTTACGATTGCCGACGTGACGTTGCGTTCCCGGGCCCGTTCGTTGATCACCGGCGACGATCGCATCGAACGTCTGGAGCAAGAGCTCCGAGACGTGCACGACGCGATCGACGCGATGCGGCGCGAGCAGGCGGCGACGCTCGACGGACTCCGTCGTTCGGTGGCCGACGCGGTCGACGATCTGGCCGAACGTCGTGCGGCGCTCGACGGCCGGGACGCCGATGTCGCCGACTGAACAGCCGGTCAGCGTCCTCGTCGTCGTCCCCGGACCGGCAGCGGTGCGGCCGGCCGACGCGCTGGTGCGGGCGGTCGAGACGGCGCACCCGTCTTGGCAGGTCCTCCGGGTGTGGGCCGGTGACCCCGACCTCGCTCCTGCGACGGTCGAGTGGTGCGACGCCGGACCCACCGAGTTCGAAGCGGCCGCCCTCCCGGCCGACGGACGGGTCCTGGCAGCAGCCTGCGACGCCGTCGGGCGTCTGCACGTCGGCCCGGTCGTCGTGCTCACCGGTGGTGCCGTGGCGGTCGACGGTTCGCTCGGCGCGCTGGTCGCCCCGGCCGGCGAGATCGTCGTCGTGCCGCGGCTGCTCGAGCCGCCACCGCTCGACGACCTCGGTCCGTCGACGAGCCGGCTCGCCGACGATGGTCGTTGCTCTACCGCGGCGCTCGGGTTCGGCGCCGGCACCGGCGACACCGCTGCGTGGCTCCGGGAAACCCTGACCCGCCCCGAATCCGTGTCGGCAGGGGCGGCGCTCGAAACGACGGCTGCGTTGTTCCCGTCGTCGTGGTGCGACGACCCTGCCATCGGTGCGTCGGCGTGGCGCTGGGGTGCCGACTCGCCCAGCCTGCTCGAGGCGCCGACCTTCGACCCGCAGCGACCGTGGCTGCTCGATCCGTCGCTCGACGCACCGCCGCGAGTGTCGCTCTCCGACCCGGCGCGACGCCGCGTCGTCGACGCGCTGGCGTCGCAGCTCGGTGGCGCCGACGCCGTCCTCCGACTGCCCGGTGGTCTCACAGCCGACGAGACCGTCCGCGAGACACTGCGACGCTTCGGCCAGCCGACCCTGCGACCGTGGACCGAACCGGTCCCGACGAGGAGCGTGCTCGACGAGCACTTCTGGGACGTGCTGCACGATCTCGAACCCGATCTCCGAGCGGCCTTCCCCGACCCGAACGGTGCCGATGCCGGTCGGTGGGCGGCGTGGACCCGTCAGGCGGTGTCCGACCGTCGCGTGCCGCTGCTGATCGAGCCACTGCAGAGCGCCGAACGGAACGGCCCGCGACGCACCGCCGATCGCACCGACGGGGTCAACCTGGTCGGCTATTTCCGACGTCAGAGCGGGGTTGGCGAGGTCGCCCGTCGCGTGGCCGCCGTCCTCGACCGGGCGGGCGTGCCGCACACCACCGTCGGCTACGACGACGGCGACGGCCCGGGCGTCGCCGACGCCCCGGAGTGCGATGACCGACTCGAGTACGCGAACTCGATCGTCTTCGTCAACGGCGACCAGTTCGACCGGTTCCGACGATCGATGCCCGACGTGTTCGGCCCCGGGCGGCGGATCGTCGGCGTCTGGTTCTGGGAGATCGATACCGTCGACCCCGACTGGGTCGGGCACACCCATGTCGACGAGATCTGGTCGGCCACGACGTTCATGGCCCGCACCTTCGCCGCCCTGCGGGGCCCCGAGGTGGTCCACGTCGCCTTGCCGATGGCCGACCCGACGCCGTCGATACGGTCCCGTGCCGAGTTCGCACCGCTCGCGTCGGCCGGAGATCGGTTCGTGTTCGGCGTGGTCTTCGACCATCTCAGCGTCACCCATCGCAAGAACCCGAGCGCCGCGATCCGTGCGTTCCGTGACGCGTTCGCGCCCGACGAGGGCCCATTGCTCGTCGTCAAGAGCATCAACGGTCGACGGTGCTGGGAGGAACACGAGCGGCTGCTGGCCGAGGTCGGCGACCGGCCCGACATCATCGTCTGGGACGAACACCTGCCCCACGCCGATCACATGGCCTTGATCGGCTCGTTCGACGCGCTCGTGTCGCTGCACCGCAGCGAAGGGCTCGGGCTGCACCTCGCCGAGGCAATGGCGCTCGGTGTCCCGGTGATCGCCACTCGGTACAGCGGCAACGTCGACCTGATGGACGACGAGTCGTCGATCCTGATCGATGCCGAGATCGTCCCGATCGGTCCCAACGGCGGCTGGGCCTACCCGGCGACCGCCTCGTGGGCCGAACCCGACCACCACCAGGCGGTCGACGCGCTGCGGCGCCTCGCGAACGACCCCGCCGGTGCGGTCGAGCTGGGGGAGCGAGGACGCCGGCATCACGCCGAGCTCGCCCGCACGACGATGTCGGAAGCCGCCTTCGTCGACGTGATCCGGCACCGTCTCGGCCTCACGGGCAGCCCGACCACCGACCACTAGCCTGGGCGCCGATGCGCGCCGGAACGATCATCGCTTCGAACTACCTGGAGATGGCGAAGCTGCTCGCCGGGTCGTTCCTCGAACAGCATCCGGACGACACGTTCGCGATCCTGCTGGTCGACGACCGGCCGGTCGACGAACCCGGCGACGACCGGATCGACATCCTGCGGCTCTCCGATCTCGATCTCGCGTCCGACGAGGTCGACCTGATGCGTTCGATCTACGACGTGATGGAGCTGGCGACGGCGGTGAAGCCGGCCCTGCTCCAGACCCTGCTGCGCGACGACGACCTGGCCTGCTACATCGACCCCGACATCTACGTGTACGGGTCGTTCCCCGACGTGATCGAACCGGCCCGAACGGTCGGCATCGTCCTCACCCCGCACGCGCTCGAGCCGATCCCGCGCGACGGGCACCACCCGACCGAGCGGGTCATCATGCAGTCGGGCATTATGAACCTCGGCTTCATCGCCGTCGGCCGCCCGGCCGGCGAGTTCCTGGCGTGGTGGCGCGAGCGATTGCTCGTCGACGCGATCAGTGCGATCGAACTCAACCTGTTCACCGATCAGCGGTGGATCGACTGGGTCCCGGCGCTGTTCGACCATGTGGTGTCGCGCGACCCGGGTATGAACATCGCCTGGTGGAACATCCACGAACGACGGATGGAGCGCGGCGCCGACGGAGCGATCCTCGTCAACGGACATCCGCTGCGGTTCGTGCACTTCAGCGGCTACTCGCCGTCGACGCCCGAGATCCTGTCGAAGCACCAGGCCGAGCCGCCCCGGACCGAGCACGCCGACGGTTCGGTGATCCGAGAGCTCGCCGACGAGTACGGGCGGCGGCTGATCGAGAGTGGCCATGCCGATCGAATCGGCGTGCCGTACCAGTACGGCACGACCGACGACGGGCTCGAACTGAGCGGCGCCGTGCGCGGCACCATCCGGCTCGCGCTGCTCGGCGGCCGTGCGACCGGGTCGGAGGTCGGTTCGTTCGACCGGACGGTGCCGCTGGCGTTCGGACCGTCCGCCGACCGGCTCCGGCCGTGGCTCCTCGCGCCCGACGCCGACCATCCCGACCTGACACGCGTGGCGGTCGCGCTGTGGCACCGCCGGCCCGACCTGCGCGCCGTGTTCCCCGACATCGACGGCGCCGACCTCGACCGATACCGGACCTGGCTGGCGACCGATCCGGGTGCAGCGGTCGCGCTGCCCGGACTCGAACACGAGCCGCCCCCTGCCGCGCCCGACGCACCCGCCGGTGCCCGGGACCGGGTGCGTGAGACGCTGCGTCGATTCGCGCCCGTTCGATGATCCCGGCCTCGGTTCGTCGGACCGGCGCCTGGCGGGCGATCGCCCGATGGCGGCGGCGTCGGCTGATCGCGTCCTCGTCGTGGTTCGACGAAGCCTTCTACCGGTCGAGGGTCGCCGACGCCGGCGACGACCCGCTCGGCCACTTCGTCCGGGTCGGCGAGTCGGCCGGGCTCGACCCGCACCCCGACTTCGACACCGATGCGTACGTGCTCCTGAACCCCGGCGCCGAGGGCCAGGCGCTGACGCACTTCGTGCGGACCGTCGCCGCCAACCCGTCGAGGTCGCTGCAGCCGTGGCAGGTGATCGATCCGGCCGACCCGCGTGTCGCCTCGGGCTGGTTCGACGCCGAGTGGTACCGCTCACAGCTCGACGACGGATCTGAGACCGCCGACGACGCGCTCGCGAGGTGGCATCCGTACGTCCACTACGTCCGGCACGGCGTCGCCGACGGGCGGCCGCCGAGTCCGATCTTCGACGCCGACGAGTACGCCGAGCACCACGACGTCGGCACGGAGGGACCCGTCCGCCACTGGATCGACGAGCAGCCCGAGGTCGGCCCGTTCGCGACCCTTCGCACGGCACAGCTCGACGGGCTGCGGCCGTACGGCAGGCATCGAGTCCGGCCCGATCGCGACCTCGACGGCCGCAGCGTGTGCGTCATGGTCCACGGTTTCTACCCCGACGTGCTCCCGGCACTGTTCGAGCGGTTGCGGGCGCTCCCGAGCGGCTGGACGTTGCTGGTCAGTGTCGTGGACGAAGCCGCGGTGAACGTCGCACAGACTGCCGTCGATGCTGCGTTCGAGCAGGGAGTTGGTCCCGGACGCACCGTGGTGCGCGTCGTGGCGAACCGCGGCCGCAACTTCGCTCCGTTGCTCGTCGAGTTCGGCGACGAGGTGCTGACGCACGAGTTCGTCCTGCACCTCCACACGAAGAAGTCGCTCTACACCGGCAACGAGGCGACCGAGTGGCGCGACCACCTGGTCGATCACCTCGTGCCCGACCCGGCCGGTGTGTCCGCGATCCTGAGTGCGTTCGCCGACGACCCGACCACCGGCGTGGTGCAGGCCCCCGCCTTCCCGGCGTTGCCCGTGTGGGCGAACCACTGGCTCGCCAACTCGGGCCGGGGGCGGCAGCTGCTCGAGCGCATGGGGCTCGATCCGGCGCTCGGCCGTGGCTACGTCGACTACCCGGTCGGCGGGATGTTCTGGGCCCGATCGGCGGCTCTGCGCCCGCTGTACGACCTCGGTCTCACGCTCGACGACTTCGAACCGGAGGCCGGCCAGACCGATCGCACCCTCGCCCACACACTCGAACGACTCGTCTCGTGGTCGGCGGTCGCCGCCGGGCTGCAGTACGTGGAGTTCGACGCCGACACGGGAACGTGGCGTCGCGGCTGGACGACGCGGTCGTCCGACCGGATCGGGCGCATCGGTCGCGCCGAGATCGCCGACGCCCTGCGCGGTGCCGACCTGGTCACCATCGACCTGTTCGACACCCTGTTGCTCCGGCCGGCGCTCGACGCCGAGGCGCTGCGTGAAACGGCTGCGCAGCGGCTCGGGGATGAGGGACTCGATCTGCTGCGACGCCGCATCGAGGCAGAGGTCGAGGTTCGCGGACACGGGCTCGGCGACAGCACCCTCGGCGAGATCTACGCCGTGGCGGCCGAACGGTGGCCGGCCGACGCGGATGCCTTCGACCGGCTACGAGAGGCGGAACTCGAGCTCGAACGCCGGACGATCGTGCCCCGCCGCTGGCTGATCGAGACCCTGGCCGACCTGAAGTCGGAGGGGCAGCGGTTCGTCCTGGTCACCGACACCTTCTTCGAGCGCCCGTTCGTCGAGGAGCTCGTGGAGGCCGTCGGCGCCACCGACCTGCTCGACGATCTCGTCGTGTCGAACGACGTGCGAGCGCGCAAGGACACCGGCGACGTCTGGGATCTCGTCGCGGAACGCGAGCACCCCGAGCGATGGGTGCACATCGGTGACAACGAGTTCTCCGACATCCAGCAGGCCGCCGACCGTGGAATCGGCACCCTGTACCTGCCGCACGCCGGTGCGATCGCCTCGGCCGCAGGGTTCGATCTCGGGGCGGTGGCCGCGCCGGCACGGCGGGCGACGTCGATCGTCGCCGGTGCCGGGCTCGCGTCGCTGCTGTCGGTTCGACCCGACCGTGACGCTGCTCGTACTCCGGCCGAGTTCGGGTACGGCGTCGTCGGCCCGCTGATGGTGTCGTTCGTGTCGTGGATCCGGCGGCGGGCGTTGGCCGACGACGTCGATCGCCTGCTGTTCGTCGCCCGCGATGGCTACCTCCCGCACCGCATCATGCAGCAGTTCGACCGGGTCGACCCCGATCGGCGGGTCGCTGCCTCCTACTTCCTCACCTCTCGTCGTGCGGCACTCCGGGTGGCGCTCGGCAGCGACGACCCGGAGATCGCCATCGATGCCGCGCTCGGGGCGTCCTGGTTCGGCGGCACAGTCTCTGCGTTCTTCGACGCACGCTTCGGATGGACGCCCGAACCCGACGTGTTCGACGGCATGGCCGACCGGGTCGTCGACCTTCCCCGCGACGAGCCGATCGTGCGCGACATCGTTCGTGCGGTCCTCGACGAGCTGACCGCCATCGGGGGTCGTGAGCGGGCGGCATTCGATCATTACGTGTCGAGCCTCGGGATCGGAGCCGACGGCCACCACGCCTTGGTCGACCTCGGCTACTCGGGAACGACGCAGCGCCTCCTGGAGACGGCGCTGCCCGGTCGGACATCGGGCTACTACGCGGTGCTCACGCCGGCCGGCACCGCAACACCGGCGACCGCAGCCTGCTTCGGTGACGACGCCGTCTGGAACGACGCGAACCTGATCCTCAATCACCAACGGATCTTCGAGCTGGTCTGTGCCGCACCACACGGCCAGGTGGCCGGTCTCGGCGGCGACGGCACGAGTGTCGGCGTGATGATCGACTCGCGTGCTCAAGTCGGCGAGGACGAACGACTCGTCGTCGCCGAGGTGCAGGCGGCAGCGATCCGGTTCTGCGCCGACCTGATCGAGCGGCACGGCCCCGACCTGCTCAGCGCTCCGCTCGACGAACCGGCCGTCATGCGGGCCATCGAACGGGCGGGGGAGATCATCGTGCCGTCGTTCGAGGCCGTGTTCGCAGGACTCCACCTCGACGACGACTACAGCGGCATCCCACGGTTGCCGATCGAGGTCGACTGACCCGTGAGCAGCCACGAGCGCGGCGACATCACGGCGGTGCCGGTCGTGGTGGTCACGATGCGGCCACCGACCGGCGTCCTCGAGCGGTGCGTGCGGTCATTGCTCGACACGTCTCCCGGTGACGGCCGAGCGATCGAGGTCATCGTCGTCGACAACGGTGGCAGTGCTCGAGCGCGGCTCGACGCCGCCGGTCTCGTCGGCGTCGAGGTCATCGAGACGCACGCCAATGTCGGCTTCGGCGCCGCGGCGAACGTCGGCCTCGACCACGCGGTGAGTCGGCAGGCCGAGGCGGTCGCCGTGTTGAACGACGACGTGTTCGTCCGCTCGGGTTGGCTGGCACCGCTGCTCGACCATCTGGCATCCGGCCGGGTGGCCGCCGCGCAGCCCCTGATCGTCCGGCACGCCGCCGACCCACCGACCGTCGAGAGCGTCGGGCGGGCATCGGACGCTGCCGGGGCCGTGTCCGACCTCGGTGCGGGACGATCGCCGAGCGACTTCGCCGGAGCGGCGCCCGGAGCCGTGCCGGCCGTGAGCTCGGTGGCCGCCGTCTACTCGACCGACTTCGTGCAGGACGTCGGGGGATTCGACGAACGGTTCTTCGTCGGCTACGCAGATCTCGAACTCGGACGACGCGGTTCGGCCGCAGGCTGGACGTTCGCCGTCGTTCCCGGCTCGGTGGTCGAACACGTCGGCTCGGCCACGACATCGATGTTGGGCCCCGGGCTCGTCTACTTCCAGGAGCGCAACCGTCTCTGGGACGTCGCGCTGCACGGGGGAGCGGCCGAGACGGCGCGAGCGATCTGGCTGAGTGTTCGCCGGGTCCGCCACGAACCACGCACGCTCCACCGACGGGCGCTCCTCGACGGTGCCGTCGGAATGCCTCGCCGTTGGCTCGAACGGGCCCGATCGTCCACCCCGTCGCTCCGTGATCGCTCGCGCCGCACGGGCCCCGATCCGATGGCGACACGCCCCACGACGGGCGTCAACGTGGTCGGGTACCACCACATCAGCAGCGGCCTCGGCGACGCAGCCCGCTCGTTCACGGCCTGTCTCCGCGCCGCCGGCGCCGACGTGCTCGAGATCGACAACGACGTCAGCCAGAGCCCGCGCCGGCACGCTGCGAGAACGGTCACGGGACCGCTCCACGACACGACCGTGGCCTTCGTGACGGCGTTCGAGTTCGCCGACTTCTGCGAGCGTCACCCCGAACTGGTCGGCCCGGGTCGCCGCATGATCGGGTATTGGTTCTGGGAGCTGAGCACGGTGCCGCCCCTGCACGCGGAGGCGATGCGGCTCGCCGACGAGGTGTGGACGCCGACGACGTTCGTGCGCGACGCCTACGGCTCGGTCGCCGATCCGGATCGACCGGTGCGCTTGATGCCGATCCCGCTCCCTCGTCCCGAGCCTGACGCGGCAGCGACGTCTCGGTGGCGAGCCGAGTTGGGTGACGCATTCGCCTACCTCGTCAGCTTCGACTACCTGAGCATCCCCGAGCGGAAGAACCCGCACGCCGCGATCGCGGCGTTCCGGTCGGCGTTCCCCGATCGAGAGGACGACTCGGTTCGGCTCGTGGTGAAGACGATCAACCGCGAACGTCGACCCGACGACGCAGCGGCGATCGAAGCACTGGCCGCCGGTGACGACCGGATCGTGTTCGTCGACTGCCACCTCGACGAGAACGATCATCACGGTCTGATCGCCGCGGTCGACTGTCTGGTGTCACCGCACCGCAGCGAGGGACTCGGACTGCAACCGGCGCTCGCCATGTGGTTCCGGACGCCCGTCGTCGCAACGCGGTACGGCGGCGTCGTCGACTACCTCGACGACGACAACGCCTGGCTGTGCGGCTACACCGAGGTCGGCGTCGACGCCGGAGAGGGGATCTACCCACAGGGAGCGCCGTGGGCCGACGTCGACGTCGACGAGCTGGCCGAACAGCTGCGACGCGTGCGTGCCGACGACGGACGGCGGGCGCAGGTCGTCGAAGCAGCACACGCCCGCATCGCCGCCGAGCCCGAACCGGCCGAGTTCGGTCGCCGATACCTCGAGGCGCTGCGCACCCTCCGGCCGGCCTGACGGCCGGTTACGCTGCGAGCGATCGAACGGTCGTCGGTATGAGCTGGTTGTCGAGAGCGAAAGACGTGGTGTCCCGCACCATCGGTGGGCGTTCCAACGAGACGCCCGAGACACGCGAGTCGACGTCCGACCGACCCGAACCCGAGACGGCGCAGGGGTACGTGCCGCCGGAAGAACTCGGTGGGGTGGTGCCCGACCGGGTCGTCGTGTTCCTCCACGTGCCGAAGACGGCCGGCACCTCCTTGCGCGACTTCATGTTCGACGCCATCCGCCCCGGGCTGCTGGCACCCGAACGGCACCGTTTCCCGACCGAGATGACACCCGACGAGGTCGCCGGTCTGTCGAACTACCGGGCGTTCGCCGGCCACTTCGACGTCGTCGATCTGGGTAAGTTCCCCGGTCCGCAGGCGGTGTTCACCGTGCTGCGCGACCCGGCCGACATGCTCGTGTCGCTCTACGACTTCTGGCGGGCCCACGATCCGGCGTTCATCGAGGAGCACGATCTCGTCGGCCCGCGCCTCGCACGCGAGCGTTCGTTCGAGGAGTTCGTGGGCGACGTCGATCAGCGCATCGTCCCCGATCTCGACAACACGCTGGTGCGCACGTTCACCGGACGCATCCGGTCGAACGAGCCGCTCGACGATCGTGAAGCGCTGCTTGCCGAGGCGATCGGGCGACTCGAGTCGTTCGCCCACGTCGGTCACGTGTCCGAACTCGAACGCACCTTCCAGTGGTTGGGCGGCGAACTGGGTGTCGACTCGGTGGTGCCCGAGCGACGCAGCAACGTCCGTGGACAATGGACGGCCGAGCACCTGCACAACGTCGACCGGACCGAGGTGACCCCCGCGGCTCGGAAAGCCCTGCGCCCCCTCACCGACCTCGACGACCGACTCGTCACCCACTTCTTCCCACCCACGACCCCCTGACCCGGACGCGCACCCGTGCCACCGGAGTCGGGTGATCTCCGGAAACGTCGACTCCGTCGCCGTTCCCTGTGACACCCGACCCGGTGCCACTAGGCTCTCGACGACGTGAAGCGGAATCCGATCTCCAGGGCGTTGCGGGGCCTGACCGCTCCCGTGCGCGGGTTCGCCGACCGGCGGGTCGACACCGTGACCCACGAGGTCCGGCA
The DNA here is from genome assembly GCF_004364865.1 of Ilumatobacter fluminis. Classification (NCBI taxonomy): domain Bacteria; kingdom Bacillati; phylum Actinomycetota; class Acidimicrobiia; order Acidimicrobiales; family Ilumatobacteraceae; genus Ilumatobacter; species Ilumatobacter fluminis. The sequence goes on along the minus strand of NZ_SOAU01000001.1, from coordinate 3,155,928 downwards.
GCAGGCGGGGGAGCGACGCGACGAGGTCGTCGACGCCATCACCCGGGTCGATCAGGCGCACACCGCCCAGGTCGCCGAACTCTCGGCTCAGATCGCCACCCTGACGTCACGGGTCGACGAGATGTCGCAGATGGTGCTCGAGTTGCGAGCGACCAACGATCAGCTGCTCGCCGTCGTCGCCGCCTCGTCCGAGCGGCCCGACCCGGCGGCCGGTTGATGACGGCGGTCTCGCTCACGGCATCGCCTGCGCCGCGGGCGACGTTCGCCTGGACCGACACGCCCGAGCTGTCGGTCGTGATCGTCACGTACGGCACCGGACACGTGCTCGAACGCACGGTGACCGACCTGGCCAGTGCCCTCGAAGGCGACGACCTCGACGCCGAGGTGATCGTCGTCGACAATCCGCACCCGATCCGCGGCACGTGGGCCGGCGACCGCATCGCGCTGGCGACCGACGGTGTCCGACTCGTCCGGGCGTCGGAGAACCTCGGCTTCGGCGGGGGCAACGACCGAGGCGTGTCGATCGCTCGCGCCCCGCTCGTGTGCCTGCTCAACCCCGACGTCTTCCTCCGACCGGGCGACCTGCGCCGCCTCGTCGATGCGGCGCGTCGTCACGACGGCGACATCGTGGCGCCGGCCATGCTGTGGCCCGACGGCACCGTGCAGGAGTTCGGCTTCCGACTCCTCGCCGACGGTTCGACCCGGGCGGTCGAACAGCCGACCGACGACGGGTACGACTACTGCTCGGCGGCGTGCTGGCTGTTGCCGAAGGCGTTGTTCGACGAGCTCGACGGCTTCGACGAGGCGTACCACCCGGCGTACTACGAAGACGTCGACTTCGTGTTGCGGGCCAGGCAGCGTGGCCGGACGATCCATCTCGTCCACGACGTGCAAGTGGTGCATGCCGCCCACTCGGAGCTGTCGTCCGGCTGGACCGAGGCGGTGCCCGACGTGTCACGGCAGCGGTCGGTGTTCGTCGAACGGTGGGCCGATCTGCTCGCCGGTCGCCCCACCGAATAGCTCAGCCGCCGCGTCGGAGGAGCCGTCGCAGCGACGACGACAGTCGCACGGCCCGAGATCGCTTCAGCGCGTCGATCTCGCTGGTCAGCGACTCGTTCGCGTGGCGGAGCGCGTCGTTGGTCTCGTGCAGCGCCGCCAACTGCTCGTCACGGACACGCTGCTCGCCGGCGAAATCGATCGGCTCGTGCTCGACCGTACCGAGTGCGCCCGCACCGTCTCCCGGCACCGCCTCCACGACGAACTGGTACACGGACGAGTCGGGGTCGGCATCGACGTAGCGGAGGGCATCGGCCGGGTACGCGTCGTCGAGCGGCAGTTGGCTGGCGCCCATCGGGTGACGGACGGTCTCGACGCGGGTGGCGGTGAGACCGGCGTCGTCGAGCAGCGACCGCAGGCCCGCTCGGGTGAACCAGCGCAGGTGGGTCCGGTCGAGGAGGCCGACGTCCTGATAGTCCCATCGGCCGCTCAAGAGGTGCAGCCGGACGTCGACGTGCGACACGTTCGGGACCGAGATCACGAACCGGCCGCCGTCGTTCAACAGGCCGGTGAGATCGCGGAGCACCTCGTCGGGGCGACGGAGGTGCTCGAGAACGTCGCCGAGCATGACGACGTCGAACCGCTCGTGTTCGATCTCGCTGAGTCGCTGCACGTCGAGGTCGACGACGTGGCCACGTTCGATGTGCGGGTTCGACGCCAACTCGTCGGCATCGATATCGACCCCGACGACCCGGTTGCCGGCCGCGACGAGTGCTCCGCTGACGTGACCGTTCCAACACCCGAGTTCGAGGACCGATCGATCGGTCCCGATCATGTCGATCGCGTACTTGTGTGGATGGTTCGTGGTGTCGGGTCCGAAGGTCGTGTGGTAGCGGTCGTACGTCATGGCGGGGTCGAACCGAGGTCAGGCGGACGGGGTGGCCTCGAGCTGCGTCGTGTGCCAGCGGAACGCCGTCTCGATGATCTCGTCGAGGCCGTGCCGAGCGTTCCAACCGAGCAGTGCGTTCGAACGCGTCGTGTCACTGAACGTCGACACCGGGTCGCCGGCGCGACGGGGGACGATCCGGTGCGGCACCGGCTGCCCGGCCACCCGCTCGATCGCTCCGAGCACCTCGAGCACCGACGATCCGTTGCCGGTGCCGACGTTCACGGCGGTGGTGTCACCCCCGCCGGCGAGGTAGCCGAGGGCAGCGACGTGCGCAGCGGCGAGGTCGTCGACGTGGATGTAGTCGCGGATGCAGGTGCCGTCCGGTGTGGGGTAGTCGTCACCGAACACCTGCAGCTCCTGGTCGCCGGTCAGCAGGGCGCGGATGGCCACGGGGATCAGGTTGAGCGCGTACGTCCAGTCCTCGCCGATCGTCGCGTCGAAGCTGGCGCCCGCCGCGTTGAAGTACCGGAGGCTGACACTGCGGACGCCGTGGACGACGCCGTACCAGTGCAGGACCCGTTCGACTATCGCCTTGGTGTCGGCGTAGACCGACTCGGGGTGGATCGGTTGCTGCTCGTCGACGGGGACGACGGCCGGCGTGCCGTACACCGAGCACGACGACGAGAAGACGATCTGGCGCACGTCGGCGGCGAGCGCCGCGTCGAGCAGGCGGACCGTGCCGTCGACGTTGTTGCGGAAGTACTTGCCCGGGTCGGCCATCGACTCGCCCACGTTCTTGTAGGCGGCGAAGTGGACGATCGAGTCGACGTCGTGCTCGCGGCAGGTGCGGAGGACGAGGTCGTGGTCGGCGATGTCGCCGACCACCAGGGGAGTGTCGCCGACGGCCTCGGCGTTGCCGAGTTCGAGCGTGTCGTAGGCCACGACGCGTCGGCCGGCCTCTCGCAGTGCTCGGACCGTGTGCGAACCGATGTAACCGGCGCCGCCGGTGACCAGGATGGAGGATGTCACAGGGGGTGACTGTACCGTTCGGGCCGTGATCATCGGGGTCGTCGTGACGCATGCGGCTCCTGCCGCGCAGCTCACCCGGTGCCTCGACGCCCTCGTCGAAGACGGTGCGCTCGACCGTGTGATCGTCGTCGACAACGGCGGCGCCGCAGCGATCGGCGATCGCGACGCTGTCGACGTGATCCGCACCGACAACCGCGGGTACGGTGCGGCGGCCAACGAGGGGTTCTCGCTCGCCACCTCGATGGGCGCCGACCGGATCGCGTTGCTCAACGACGACGTGATCGTCCGTTCGTCGTGGCTCGCGCCGCTCGTCGACGCCCTCGACGCCGACGACCGGCTCGGTGCGGTGCAACCCAAGCTGCTGTTCGCCGATCGCGAACCGGCGACCATCAACAGCCTCGGCGTGCAGATCGACGACTGCGGGGCCGGACACGACATCGCCTACGGAGAGCCCGATCGAACGCCCGACCCGTTCGAGATCGAGGCGTTCACCGGGGGCGCAGTGCTGTTCCGGCGGACGTTCCTCGATGCGACCGGCGGCTTCGACGAGCGTTACTTCCTCTACTACGAGGACGTCGATCTGTCGGCCCGTGGCGGCGTGCTCGGGTGGCGGTACCGGTGCGTGCCGGAGTCGGTGGTCGATCACATCGGTTCCGCCACCACGTCGGCCTCGCCCGACCGCACTCTGTACCTCCAGGAGCGGAACCGGCTCTGGTGCACGTTCCGCAACGGTGATCGCGGCACGATCGTGCGTGCGAAGTGGTTGTCGGTGAGGCGGCTCCGGCACGACCCGAAGGTTGTCCACGCCAAGGCGATGCTGGCCGGGTTCGCCGGCGCACCAGTGCGCTTGTGGGAGCGCCGTCGTCGTTCAGGCTGACGTCGGCCGTCCCTGCTTGTCCTTGCCGGCGGCCTTCTGGGCCGCCTTCCAGGCCCGGACCGCCGCGAGCGAGGCCTCGTCGGCGCAGTCGGCGATCGTGCGGGGTTCGTCGTCGCTGAACACGCCGGCCGCCCGCTCCCAGCCGTCGGGACGGACGGCGAACCGTTTGGCGAGCAGGGCGATGAAGATCTTCGTCTTCTCCGGCCCGAACCCGGGGAGCGCACGCAAGCGCTTCGACAGCGTCGCTGCGTCGCACCCGTCGGCCCAGAGCGACGCGGCGTGACCGTCCCACTCGTCGGTGAGTGCGGCGCAGAGCGAACGGATGCGCTTGCCCATCGAGGCCGGGAACCGGTGGATCGCCGGCTTCTCGCAGCAGACGGTGACGAACTCGTCCTCGTCGAGCGCAGCGATCGTCTCCGGTTCGAGGTGTCCGAGGCGTGCGCGAAGCGTGAAAGGGCCCTTGAACGCCCATTCGAGCGGCACCTGCTGGTCGAGCAGCATGCCGATCATCAGCGCGTCGAAGTCGTCGTTGAGAAGGGCGTCGGCGGCGGCGTCGCCGGTGATGTACAGGTCGCCGGGCATCACGAGGCGGTCAGTGGCCGCCGCGCTTCACGCCGCCGTACTTCATCCGGGTGTCGCTCATCGACGCCGGACGTGCGTCGTCGTCGTCGATCGCAGCGTCGACCACCTCGCCGATGAACAGGGTGTGGGTGCCGAGGTCGTGCGCCTGACGCACCTCGCAGTCGACCCAGGCGATCGCCTCGTCGAATACGGGCGCTCCCGTCGTGGCCTCCCGCACCGCGCGTCCGTTCAGGGTGCCCTCGGCGTCGTCGTACGAGGCCGGCTTGGAGAACTTGACGAAGACCCGGGTGTCGTCGGCGTCCCAGAAGTTGACGGTGAAGCAGCCGCCCTCGCTGATCAGCCGATGGGTGACGGCCGAGTTGTCGACGCCGATCCCGATCAGGACGGGTTCCATCGAGAGCTGGGTGATCCAGCTCGTCGTCATGCCGTTGCGTTCGTCGCCGCTGCGCGACCCGACGAGCGCGAGCGCGTTCGGGATCTTCCAGGTGACTCGGTTGAGGAGTTCGTCGTCGAGTGGCATGCGCCCATACTGGCGCACGCGACCCGGATCGGTCACTCGGGCGGGGCGAGTTCGGTGTCGGTCGGGTTGAGGGTGACCCGATACGAGATCTCGGCGGGATCGCCCTCGTCGTACGCCTCCGACAGGCTGATCTGGCCGCCGTAGCGCTGCAGCAGCAGCACGGGGACCCGGTAGTCGGTGTCCCCGTATTTCGACACCTCGGCGGGCCGGTACGGTCCGTCGCTCGACAGCGGCACCTCGGCGGCGATCAGGACGTCGCCGTCGAACTCGGCCTCGGAGTAGAACGCCGCCAGTTGATCGGGCGTCACGCCCGGGGCGGCCGTCCACTCGAGCATGATCTCGATGTAGTTGAGGCCCTTGTCGGCGTCGAACGAATCGGGCGACCGCTCGATGAGACGCAGGCTGGCGTCGGCGAAGCTCGCATCGTCGGGGACCGGCATCGCGCCGATGAGCGAGTCGAGGATCGGGACGGGGACGATGCCGGGCGACACCTCGGCCGACAGATCGATGCGGTAGCCGCCCTGCAGCGGCGGCGCGTCACTGCGGTACGACGCCCCGGTGACGTCCTCGTCGCCCCAGACGAAGACGCTGTCGATCTCGGCGGGGTTGCCGTTGACGTCGGCAGCGGCGGTTTCGGTCGGCACGTAGACGTGGTTCACGGTGTTCGGACCACCGGGATCGCCCGGGTCGGACGTGGTGCTGTTCTTCCGCTCGTACCCGAGGTCGGCCATGATCGGATCCCAGATCTCGATGATCTGGACCGATCCGGGGCCGTTGTCGTCGAGATCGATGTCGACGTCGGGGATCTCGCCGTCGGGCGCGATGACGGTGTACTCGGTGCCGACGTCGTTGAACTCGGCATCGTCGGTCTGTCGTGCAGTGACCGTGTGGTCGACGCGGTACAGGACCGAACCGTCGGGCACGCCGATCTCGAGCGGGAAGCCGAGTTCGACGGCGAACGCCAGCGGGTCGACCGACGAGAGGTCGCCGATCTGTTCGACGAGGGTCGGCAGGGCCGCCAGGTCGAACTCGATCGGCTCCGGTGCCGGCATCGTGGTGGGCGCCGGGGGCTCGGTGGTCGACGGTGCGGTGTTCGACGGTGCGGTCTCGGGTGTGGCGGTGGTCGGCGGCGCCGTCGTGGCCGTGGCGTCCGTCGAGTCGCTCGTGTCGCTCGTGTCGCTCGTGTCGGTCGTGTCGGCGGTCGCCGCCGTCACCTCGCTCGAAGCGTCGTCACCTCCACCGCAGGCCGCCACAGCGACGAGCAGGGACGAACCGATCAGAACACGTGCAACCGCCATGGCACGACCGTAGGCGTTGCGCCCCCGCCGATCGGCCGGATTAACGACGAAAGGGGTCTCCGACCCCCTTTGGTTCGGTCAGACGATGTAGGGGTCGACGGCGTCGGGGTCGATGTCGTAGCGCTCGATCGCGTCCTGCACGACCGAGGCGTCGACCTCGCCGGCCTCGAGGAGCCCGGTGAGCACGGTGACGACGACGTTGCCGGTGTCGATCTCGAAGTGGCGGCGCAGCGCCTCGCGCGTGTCGGAGCGGCCCATGCCGTCGGTGCCGAGCACGTGGAACGGGCGCCCCTCCGGAGCGAACCGGGCGATCTGTTCCGGCACCGCCGTCATGAAGTCGGACACCGCGGTGATCGGACCTGCCGACTCGCCGAGCAGCTGGGTGACGAGCGGGAGCTCCGCGTCGCGAGACGGGTGCAGTCGGTTGGTGCGTTCGACGGCGAGTGCGTCCTCGCGCAGCTTCTTGTACGACGTGGCCGACCAGAGCTCGGCCGCGACGTCGTAGTGCTCGGCCAACTCGTCGGCCGCCTCGCGCGCTGCGGCGTGCGAGATGCCCGAGAACAAGATGGTGGCCCGCTTGTTCGGCCCCTCGGGCGCGTCGGCCCACTTGTAGAGGCCGCGGACGGCGCCCGCCTCGAACTCCTCTTCACGACCCTCGGGCAGGGCCGGCATCGGGTAGTTCTCGTTGTAGAGGGTGATGTAGTACATCACGTCGGGGTCGAGTTCGCCGCCGTTCTCTCGTGAGTCCTTGCCGTACATCCGCTCGATGCCGGCCTTGACGATCGCACCCACCTCGTAGGCGAACGCGGGGTCGTAGGCCTGCACGGCCGGCACGGTGGAGGCCAGCACGAGGCTGTGGCCGTCCTGGTGCTGCAGTCCCTCGCCGAGCAGCGTGGTACGGCCGGCGGTCGCACCCATCATGAAGCCGCGGGCGCGGATGTCGGCCGCCTGCCAGATCAGGTCGCCGATGCGCTGGAAGCCGAACATCGAATAGAAGGTGTAGAACGGCAGCATCGGCACGTTGCGGGTGGCGTACGACGTCGCGGCGGCGATGAAGCTCGACATCGAGCCGGCCTCGGTGATGCCTTCTTCGAGGATCTGGCCGTCGGAGTCTTCCGTGTACGACAGCAGCAGGTCGTGGTCGACCGGCTCGTACTTCTGGCCCTGGCTGGCGTAGATCTCGAGTTCCTTGAACAGCGAGTCCATGCCGAACGTGCGGCCCTCGTCGGGGATGATCGGGACGACGCGCTTGCCCATCTCCGGGTCGCGGCACAGGCTGCGGAGGAGTCGGGTGAAGCCCATCGTGGTCGACACGGCCTGCTCGCCCGATCCGCCGCGCATCTCGGCGAACGTGGCGTCGACCGGCATCGACAGGGGACGCCGGGCGTGGGTGGTGCGCTTCGGGATCGACCCGCCGAGCGCCTTGCGGCGCTCCATCATGTACTGGTACTCGATCGAGTCTTCCGACGGCCGGAAGTACGGCGGGTTGTCGGCCTGGATGAGGTCTTCGGGGATCTCGTCCTGGAGGTGCAGGCGCTCGCGCAGATCGAGGATCTGCTGCTTGGTCATCTTCTTGATCTGGTGCGTCGCGTTGCGACCCTCGAAGCCCTCGCCGAGGGTCCAGCCCTTGACGGTCTTGGCCAGGATCACCGTCGGGCGGCCGCTGCCCAGGTTCTCCATCGCGGCCTTGTACGCCGCGTAGAGCTTCTTGTAGTCGTGGCCGCCGCGCGGCAGGTTGCGGAGCTCGTCGTCTTCGAGGTGCGACACCATCTGGCGCAGGCGCGGATCGGGGCCGAAGAAGTTGTCGCGGATGTAGTCGCCGTTCTCGACGGCGTACCGCTGGTACTCGCCGTCGACGGTCGTGTTCATCTTGTTGAGGAGGACGCCGTCCTTGTCCTGGGCGAGCAGCTCGTCCCACTTGGAGCCCCAGATGACCTTGATGACGTTCCAGCCGGCGCCGCGGAACACGGCTTCGAGTTCCTGGATGACCTTGCCGTTGCCTCGCACCGGGCCGTCGAGGCGCTGGAGGTTGCAGTTGACGACGAAGACGAGGTTGTCGAGCTGCTCGCGCGACGCGAGCGAGATGGCGCCGAGCGTCTCGGGCTCGTCGCACTCGCCGTCACCGAGGAACGCCCAGACGCGGCTGTCGCTGGTGTCGTCGAGTTGGCGGTTCTGCATGTACCGGTTGAAGCGTGCGTGGTACAGCGCCGTAATGGGGCCGAGGCCCATCGACACGGTCGGGAACTCCCAGAAGTCGGGCATCAGCCGCGGGTGCGGGTACGACGAGAGACCGCGGCCGCCGCGACCGATCTCACGCCGGAAGTGGTCGAGGTCGTCCTCGGTCAGGCGGCCCTCGAGGAAGGCGCGTGCGTACACACCCGGGGCGGCGTGGCCCTGGAAGTAGACGTGGTCGCCGGGCTTGTCGTCCTTGCCCTTGAAGAAGTGGTTGAAGCCGATCTCGTACAGCGAGGCCGAGCTGGCGAACGTCGACAGGTGGCCACCGATGCCGTCGGCGGCCTTGTTGGCCTTGACGACCATGATCGCCGCGTTCCACCGGATGAAGGCACGGATGCGGCGCTCGATGTGCTCGTCGCCGGGGAACCAGGGTTCCTGCTCGCGCGGGATGGTGTTGACGTACGGCGTGCTCACCGTCGCCGGGAAGCTCACGCCGTTGGCGTTGGCCCGGCTGAGCAGCTGCGAGAGGAGGAAGCGGGCACGGGTCTTGCCGTGTGTCTCGACGATGGCGTCGAGTGAGTCCAGCCACTCCTGGGTTTCGGTCGGATCGATGTCGGGCAGCTGGTGCACGTAGCCGTCGAAGATCATGCGGCCCATCATCGCAGGGTTACCGACGGGTACGGCACGGACCGTCTGGAAACGGTTTCATTTCACACGATCGAGACGCTGTGTCTGCCCGGTGACGGTCGATGCCGGCCGTCGCGGCGGCGTGTCAGCGCTGGCGTGTGTCGAGCACTCGCTGGGCGGTGTGGCCCTCGAACACGTCGCCGACCTCGCCGAGCAGGTCGACCACGACGTGGCTTCGGCTGTGCGTCGACACGCACAGCAACCCGTCGGCGTCGGGGGTGAGGAACGCGGCGTTCGCGACGACCTCGCCGACGCCGAGGTTGAGGTTCGACGCAGTGGGCCGGTCGGCGGTGCACGGATAGGCGGTGAAGTGTCCGGCCGCCTCGGCACCGACGCCGGTCAGGTTCACGATGGCGCCGCCGGCGGTCTCGCCGAGTTCGGGGCCGAGGTCGATCTCGACGGTGCTGCCGGCGGCGACCTTCGTCCCGTCGAGGTCGTCGCGTGAGTCGAACAGCCGCCGCGGCAGGTCGACGACGACGCCGGACGCCTCGTCGAAGATGCCGAACAGGTCGACGACGACGTGGGTCGTGGTCGTGGAGCGGAGGCAGATCTCGCCGTCGGCGTCGGGTGCGACGACGACCAGGTTCGGCGTTGCTGCGGCGCCTGCGAAGTTCACGTTCGAGTGGTCGGCGTCGACACCGCAGGGGGTGACGGTGATGTGGCCGAAGTCGGTGCCGGCGACCGACGTGACGTTGATCGCCACGGCGTCGGGGTCGCCGGTGAAACCTGCGGCCGACCGCACGTCGTCGACGTCGAGTCGGAGGGTCTCGCCGCCGCCGAGCGGTGCACCGGCGGTTCGGGTGTCGTGCCACCGGGTCGGTCCGACGGCGTTGAACCCGGCATCCGACGCGAAGGTGCCGGTCACGTCGACGACGAGGTTGGTCTGGGTGAGTGTCGTCAGGCAGAACTCTCCGTTGGCATCGAGCGGTGCGAGGGCGGTGTGGGCGACCACCTGGCCGCGCGAGTAGTTGTGGACCGAGGTGGTCGGTGCCGGCTCGTCGCACCGGTGGACCCCCAGGTGGCCCGACCGGCGGGGGTGGGTCGTGGTCAGGTTGACGGTGGCGGCGACGGCACCGTCGGCGTCGGGGACGCGGATCCGCGTCGTCGATCCGTCGGCGACGGTGGTCGCGGTGCTGTCGACGGCCGACTTGATCAGGCTCGAGTACAGCGCCGCGCCGGTGGTATTGAGGTGGATGGCGTCGTAGGTGATGCCAGGCCGGTTGGCGGCGGCCGCCCAGTCGATCAGCGTCAGGTTGGCGTGGCGGTCGAGCGCTCGTTCGAGATGGTCGTTGACGGTGGGGAAGTACCAGTAGTACGGCTGCACCTGCCGCCATGCTGCGCCCGAGATGTACTGCGGGTCGATCTCTCGCAAGGTCACCCAGTAGACGTGCTTCACGCCCGCCGCGGTGAGCGTGCCGATGATCGAGTCGATCGAGCGGTCGAAGCGCTCCGGGTCCCAGTACGGGTAGTTGTACCCGCCGGCGATGACGACGTGATCGCCGAACCACTGCGGGCTCACGGCGAGGCGGTACTTGACGAAGTCGTTCTCGAGCTGCTCGACGAAGCGGGCGGGCTGGCCGTCGACGTTGACCTCCCAGTCGGCCGGGAAGGCGGCGGGGATCGCCGATCGGGCGCCGAGTCCGACCGAGTCGGCGAACACGGCGACGCGTTGCGAGCGTGGCGCCGCCTCGGTGATGCGTTCGGGTTCCGACGCCTGGCCCGACGCACCCGCGGTCGAGACGCCGAGTCCGAGCGCGGCGATGGCGATGGTGGCGAGGACGCGTGTGGCCCTCACTCGACCCACCAGCCGGTCGTGTCGAACACGGTTTGTCCAGCGTTGATGGCGAAGAGGCACAGCGTGCCGTCCGAGGTGGTGCCCGTCGTGACGAAGTTGGCGAGCGTTCGCCCCTGGAGTGCGTTGACGTTCGAGTTGGTCGGACGGTCGCCACACGACCACGCCTGCAGGTGGCTGTTGCGCATCGGCGCGACCAGCGTGATCGTCCCGGTCACCGCCTGGGCACCCATCGGCGCAACCGTGACCTCGAGGGTCTGTTCGAGTCCGTGGATCGGGTACCAGCCGCCGGTCGCGTCACGGGTGTCGAGCATGCGGGTCGGCGTCGCCGGCTGGAACGCCAGCCGGCCGCTCTCGCTGAACGTTCCGGTTAGGTCGACGACCAAGTCGACCAGACTGAACGAGTCGAGACAGATCGTGCCCTCGTCGGAGACCGGGATGTAGGCGCTCGATGCGATCACCTCGCCCGGGAGGTAGTTGAGCGTGGCCGTGTTCGGGATCGGGTCGAGGCAGGGGTGCGCAGTGACGTGACCGGGTGCCGAACCCATCACAGCGGTGATGTTGACGGCGACCGCCTCGGCGCCGTCGGGGACGGGTAGCTCGAGACGCCGGTTCGCAGTCGTGTCACGGGTGTCGATCAGACGCTCGAGTTCCGGTAGTGGCGTGAACCGGAGTCCGTCGTCGACGAACGCAGCCTGCACGTCGACGATGACGTCGGCAGCAGCATGGCTGTACACGCAGAACGTCTTGTCATCGGTGAGCGGGGTGATCGTGACGGCCCCGCGGTCGCCGGTCGAGTAGTTCGTGAACGACGACGACTCGATGCCGGCGGTACACGCGTTGGCGCCGAGGTGGCCGGGGCCGGCGACACCGGCGGCGGTCACGTAGGCGGCGACCGCGGTGGCGTCGGACGGGACGACGTCGGACACGTCGACCTCGATCGTCTGTCCTGCGCTCAGGCGGCCCGGTGGGTCGGTCCGGGTGTCGAGCACTCGTTCAGGGCCGATCGGCACCATCTCGGACACGCCACCGGTCGACGTCGGGATCGGCGCGGCGAGACCGACGTCGGTGGCGCGACCGAGTGAGGCGGTGATCTCCTCGGCCATCCAGAGCGAGCGATTCCGATAGCCCGTCGGGGACAGGTGGGTGTGGTCGGACGAGTAGTTCCCGGTGGCGTACATCACCGACGGCCAGTCCCACGTGTGGAAATCGGGGTGCTCGCTCGCCATCCGGTCGAGGGCGTTGTTCCAGGCGTCCATCGAGACGCGGTTGTAGGGGAAGCGGGTGATCTTCGGCCACCAGATGCGCTTGCCTGGGCCGATCGTGTCGACGAGGTGCTTGATCGCGTTGTACGAGCACTGGTCGATCGTCTCGTTCCGGTACTGGCACAGCCCGGCATCGTTGGCGCCGAAGTTGACCACGACCGCATCGGGGTCCCAGCCCTGCGACTTCCACAGGTCGATCCAGTAGCTGGCACGGAACGTCGTGCCCACGCCGAAGTAGCCGGTCGAGTAGCCCTCGCCGGCGCGGGCGCGAATCGGCCCCCACCCCTGCTCGGCGAGACGGGTCGGCAGGTCCGGCCCGAAGGCGAGCGAACCGACCATCACCGAGTCGCCGATCACCGAGATCGCGCCGAGCGGTCCGTCGTTTCCTCGAACGATCTCGATGGGCGCCGCCTCGACCGGGTCGGGGTCGGCGGCGACACCGATCGCCACGGTCGTCGTGGCCACGATCGCCATCGCCACCCACACCGCTCTCCGTCGGACCCGCCCGCGCCTGCAATCGTGCATGAGACCACAAGATACTGCGACCGACTCCTACACTCCGAGCAGATGGCCGGCACCGTGACCACTCCTGCTCCCGGCACCGCGCCCCGCATCCGGTACCAGCCGGCGCTCGACGGGGTGCGTGCGCTGGCGGTCGTCGCCGTGCTGCTCTTCCACGCCGGCGTCCCGGGCTTCGACGGCGGCTACCTCGGCGTCTCGGTCTTCTTCACCCTCTCGGGGTACCTGATCACCTCGCTCCTGATCGCCGAGTTCGACACCAAGGGCACGATCGACCTGCCGGCGTTCTACGGGCGGCGCATGCGTCGGCTGCTGCCGGCGAGTGTGCTCACGGTCGGTGTCATCGTCGTCCTGTCGTCGATCACCGACTGGTTCGACGGCGTGAGTTCGTTGCGTCCCCAGGTGATCGGCTCGCTGTTCCAGGTCGCCAACTGGGTCCTGCTCGCCGGTGACGGTTCGTACCAGGAGCTCCTCGCCGAGACGAGTGGCACGCCGTCGCCGCTCGAGCACTTCTGGTCGCTCGCGATCGAGGAGCAGTTCTACTGGCTCTGGCCGCTCGCCATGCTGTTCCTGCTCCGACGTGTCGGCCCGCATCGCAGCCGCACGATCGCGATCGGTGCGCTCACCGCGCTCGCCGCCGTCGTCGCGCCCATCATCGCACAGGTGTGGGGTGCCGACGCGGCGTATTGGGCCACGCCGGCACGCCTCGCCGAGATCCTGGTCGGTGCGTTCCTGGCGATGCTGCTCGGCCGGCGGCTCGACCTGCCGTCGTGGCTCGCGTGGTTGGCGCCGCTGGGTCTGATCGTGTTGTCGGCCTCGGTCGTGCTCTTTCCGACGGTCGGTGGCCCTGCCTACGAGGGCGCGCTCCCGCTGGTCGCCGTCGTGTCGGGTGCGCTGCTGGTCGGTCTGCAGGTCGACGGGCCGGTGCGGGCGGGGCTGTCGATCGCGCCGCTCGTCTTCGTCGGCAAGATCTCGTACGGCGTCTACCTCTACCACTGGCCGATCTATGTCGTGCTCGACGCCGACCGCGCCGGGTTCGACGGTGCACCGCTGGTGTTCGTCCGTCTGGCGCTCACCTTCGTGGTGGCCGTCGCGAGCTACTTCTTCTTCGAGCAGCCGATCCGGCACGCGACCAAGGTCGGATTCCGGCCGACGTTGATCGCGTCGCTCGGTGCCACGACGGCGGTGGCGGTGGCGTCGGTCGTGCTCGTGCCGACCGCGCTCGGCAACTACTGGGAGTCCGACGACCAGACCGCCGAGGCCGCGGCGATCGAGACCGACGACACGACCCCGCTCGTGCCGATCGTCGCCACCACCGCGCCGACGTCGCCGGTCACCACACCGTCCGACGAGAGCAACACGACCGACGGGAGCACACCGGTCGACGGGAGCACCGCCACCGATCCGCCCGGGCCGGGGAGCACGTCGGTGCCGTCGGCCTCGGCCACCACCGTGCCGGCGCCGACCACCGTGCCGCCGCTCCCCGAACTGGCGAGGCCGGTGCGTGCCCTGATGGTGGGTGACTCGACCGCCGAGGCGATCGGCGCCGGGCTCGTGTCGTGGGCGGCCGCCAACCCCGATCTCGCCCAGGTGCAGACCGACGTCGAGCGAGGCTGCGGATTCGTCGTCGTCGGCGAACGAGCCGTCGGCGAGGGGTGGGAGCAGACCCCCGACCGCTGCGTCGCCTGGGTCGACGACCGTGTCCCGGCCCAGGTCGCCGAGCTGACCCCCGACGTCGTCGTGTTGATGGTGACGCCCTGGGACGTCATCGATCACCGATTCGACGGATCGACCGAGAGCACCCCGTTCGACCCGGAATTCGAGGCCGAACTCGTCGAGGCGTACGGCGGGATCGTCGGCGATCTCGTCGACGCCGGCGTGTCGTCGATCGTCTGGGTCGAGCCGCCGACGCCGAACCCGCTGTGGATGAGTCGCGAGGCGCCGCAGGCCGACCCGGCCCGGTACGAGGTCGTCGGGCGCGTCGTCACCGAGCTGCAAGGCCAATACCCGCAGCTGCGGATCCTCCCGTTCGCGGCGTGGCACGCGGCCGAGGGCCTCGACGACGACAAGGAGATCCGGCCCGACGGTGTGCACTGGACACCCGACGTGTCGCGGCTGATCTCGGAGAACTACCTCGGTGAGCAGGTCATCCGGGCGGCACTCGGCTTGCCGTTCTCCGGGCCGACCAACTGAGACCTGAACGGAGACTGTGATGGACGATTCGACGATCACCGTGTACACCGACGGCGCCTGCTCGGGGAACCCCGGGCCCGGCGGATGGGGATGGGCGGTCGCCCCCGACGGCGAGCCGCACGGGTCGGGTGGCGACGACCGCACCACCAACCAGCGGATGGAGTTGCAGGCGGTGCTCGAAGCCCTGCGGGCGCTCGGCGTCGGCAGCGAGGCCGGCCACGTCGAGGTCGTGTCCGACTCGACCTACGTCGTCAACTGCTTCCGTGACGGCTGGTGGAAGAACTGGCGCCGCAACGGGTGGAAGAACTCGAAGAAGCAACCGGTCGCGAACGCCGACATCTGGGAACCGTTGGTCGACCTCGTCGAATCGGGCGACGTCACGTTCCGCTGGGTGAAAGGTCACTCGGGCGACCCGATGAACGATCGCGTCGACGCCCTCGCAGTCGCCGCCGTCCCCGCCAAGTAGTACGGCGACGAACCCCGCGCTTCACCCGTCGGCCGCCGGTGCCGATGAACCAGGGTGACGTTACGGACGTGTGACGATTCGATACGATTTTCCGACGTGATCCGTCGGTCTCTCTCCCGCGTCGTTCGCGCCTGCGTGCTCGGCGGTCTCGTCGCTGGTGCTGCGGTCACCGTCCCGTCCACCGCGGTGCAGGCCGAACCGAGCGGCGACGACACCGTGATCGCGTTCCTCGCCCGCGGCGTCGGGTTCGGGCACGGACGCGGCATGTCGCAGTGGGGCGCCTACGGGCGCGCACAGGCCGGTCACGACTACACCGAGATCCTCGACCACTACTACGGCGGCACCTCGATGGGCACCCGCACCGGCGACATCAGGGTGCGACTCACCGACTGGGACGGGCGCGGCACCTTCGGCGTCGTCAGCACCAGGGGCAAGGCGCGCTGGGCCGGCGCGAGCCAGTCGTCGGCCAACGACTACACCTCGCTCTATGCGGTCGAGACCTCGTCCAACACCTTCGACGTGTACGGCATCGTGTCGAAGCAGAGCTGCCCGTCCGGTTCGGTGGCGACGGTGCCCGAGAGCCTCATCACGTTCGGGATGACCAACAGTTCGGCGGTCGAGCAGATGCAGCGCGTGCTGCGCGATCTCGGCCACGACCCCTCCTACATCGACGGTGACTTCGGCAACCTCACGAAGGCCGCCCTGCACTCGTTCCAGGAAGCGCAGAACCTGCCGTCGGGCGGCACGGTGTGGAACCAGGACGACTGGGAACGGGCGAGCGAACTCCTCGCCGATCAGTCACCGACCACCTGGACCAAGCTGAAGTCGGGCGTCGCCGGCCCGATCACGTTCAGCACCACGGTGGCCGACGACACGGCCGTGCCGGGCGACGTGCTCGGCGCGTGTCAGCCGGACGGATCGCTCACCCACTACCGAGGCGACCTCGAGTTCTGGAACACCGGCGACGGCAACCGGGTCGTGAACGAACTCGACACCGAGCTCTATCTCCGCGGCGTGGTGCCCAAGGAGGTGTCGGCGAGCTGGCCCACCGAATCGCTCAAGGCGCAGTCGGTCGCCGCCCGCTCGTACGGCCTGACCCAGAGCCGGTACTCGTACGCGTCCACCTGCGACACCAGTTCGTGCCAGGTGTACTACGGGGCGGCCACCCGCGGGGGAGCGACGAGTTCGTCGTTCGTCCCGGTCGAGCACGCTCGAACCAACTCGGCGATCGCCGCGACCGCCGGTGACGTGCGGGTGTGGACGGGCACGAACAACCTCGTCTCCACCGAGTTCTCGGCTTCGAACGGACCGCGGACGGCCGGTGGGTCGTTCCCGTCCGTGAACGACCCGTTCGACGACGTCGAGCCGAATCCGCTGCACCAGTGGACGAGGGTCATCGACGCCGACTCGGTCATGTCGCGATACGGCCTGAGTTCGGCCGATGCCGTCGCGACGGTCAACGACCCGACCACTCCGTACGACGGCATCTGGGACAACCGGGTGTCGCTCGGCAACGGCAACTACCGCAGCGCCTGGAACTTCCGGGGCGACTACGGGCTGCCGTCGCCCGGATTCGAGCTGGTCCCGATCTACCGCTCGATGACGAACGCCGCCGACTTCGCGTACATCGGCGACTCGATCGGCACCGGCATGGCGCTCGGCTCGTCGTCCGAGTTCCAGGTGCTCACCGACGAGGTGTTCGACGCCGAGATGTACTCGTCGGTGTCGGGGCGCACGACCGCAGAGGGCGTGGCGGTGGCCGAAACCGTGCCGATGGGCACCGATCTCGTCGTGGTCGAACTCGGCTACAACGACACACCCTCGAAGATGCCGGAACGCATCGACGCGGTGATGAGCGCCCTCGCCGACCGCCAGGTCGGGCTCGTGGTGTGGCCGAACCTGTCGACGCGTCGGAGCGGCTACGACTACGCCTCCACGAACGCCGCGCTCGACGCTGCCCGCTCCGACTGGCCGAACCTGGTCGTCGCCGACTGGAACGCCCACAGCGGCCACGCCTCGGCGCACCGCTGGTTCCAGAGCGACGGCGTGCACCTGACGAGCACCGGCGACGCCGAGTTCTCGCTGTTCCTCCGCGACCGCATCCTGCAACTCCTCGGCGACGGATACACACCGCCGCGCCGCCTCGGCGCGCAGCAGACGCTCGAGGTGCCGGTGCTCGGCGTCGGCGCCGTGCCGGCGTCGGGCGTGTCGGGCGTCGCCCTCAACGTCACCGCCGTCCGGGCGTCCGCCCCCGGCCACCTCACCGTCTGGCCGTGCGGTTCGCCGAAGCCCGAGACCTCGTCGGTCAACTTCGTGGCCGCTGCGGCGTCGCCGAACGCCGTCGTCGTCCCGGTCGACGAAACCGGCGCGATCTGCGTGTGGTCGCTCGTCGCGACCGACCTCATCGTCGACGTGTCGGCCTGGTTCGGCGACAGCGCGTCGATGGAAGCCGCACAGGCCCGGCTGATCGACACGCGGGACGGTACCGGGACGCCACAGCGACCGCTGCCGGAAGGTGAGCGCCTCGAGGTGCCCGTGCTCGGCGTCGGCGGTGTCCCGGCGTCGGGTGTCTCCGGCGTCGCGCTGAACGTCACCGCTGCCCGCCCGACCGCCGACGGCCACCTCACGGTGTGGCCGTGCGGCTCAGAGCGCCCCGACACCTCGTCGGTGAACTACCTCCGTGGCGTCGCCTCCCCGAACGCGGTGGTGGTGCCGGTCGACGAGACCGGCACGGTCTGTGTGTCGACCCACGCCGAAACCGACGTGGTCGTCGACGTGTCGGCGTGGTTCGCCGACAACTCGTCGATGGGCGCGGCCGCGGCCCGGCTGATCGACACCCGCAATGGCACCGGCACGGCGGAGCGGAGCCTGCCGGCTCAGAACCAGCTCGAGGTGCTCGTGCTCGACGTGGGTGGTGTGCCCGGCTCCGACGTGTCCGGCGTGGCGTTGAACGTCACGGCCGCCCGTCCGACCGCCGACGGTCACCTCACGGTGTGGCCGTGCGCATCGGCGAGGCCCGAGACCTCATCGGTCAACTTCGTCAACGGGGTCGCCTCGCCGAACGCCGTGGTCGTGCCCGTCGACGGCACCGGCAAGATCTGCGTCTGGACGTACGCCCGAACCGACGTGCTCGTCGACGTGTCGGCCTGGTTCGGCGCCGGCGCCTCGATGGGTGTCGCGTCCGACCGCCTCGTCGACACCCGCTTCGGCATCGGCCCGCAGCCCGGCTGACGCGCCGAGCTGCTGTGTCGGGCTACGTCGTGTAGTCGGCGTTGATGCGGATGTAACCGTCGGTCAGGTCGCAACCCCACACGGTTGCGGCGCCGTCGGCGATGCCGAGGTCGGCCGAGATGACGACCTCGTCGCCGCGCATGTACGTCGACAACCGCTCGAGTTCGGCGTCGTCGACGCGAGTCGGATAGATCTCGGTGTCGCCGAACGCGATCGAGACCCGGTCCTGGTCGATGTCGGTGTCGTCGCTGCACTTGCCGATCGCCATGGCCACCCGGCCCCAGTTCGGGTCGGCGCCGTGGACGGCGGTCTTCACCAGCGGCGAGTTGACGATCGCCTTCGCGACCCGCTTCGCCTGTGCTGCGTCGCGGGCGCCGGTGACACGGACCTCGATGAGTGTCTCGGCGCCCTCGCCGTCGCTCGCGATCAGCTTGGTCAGCTCGAGACACACCGCTTCGAGGGCGACCTCGAACTCGGCGATGTCGACCGGGCCGGCCGCAGCGCTCGTGAGGACGACGGCGGTGTCGCTCGTGGACGTGTCGGAGTCGACACTCACACAGTTGAACGTGCGATCGACCACCCGACGGAACGTGGCGTCGAGCATGTCCGCGTCGATCTCGGCGTCGGTCGTGACGACGGCGATCATGGTCGCCATGTCGGGCTCGATCATGCCGACGCCCTTGGCGATGCCGACGACACGAGCGGGGCCGTCGCCGATCGTGCGTGCGGCGACCTTCGGCACGGTGTCGGTCGTCATGATGCCGCGTGCTGCTGCTCCGGCGTCGGTGCCGCCGGGAGCGGTCGGGGTGGCGGCTGCTCCGGCCCGGATGCGATCCATCGGGTAGCGGCGGCCGATCACACCGGTCGACGCGACGAGGAGATCGGTCGGCTCGCATCCGAGTCGGTCGGCGACGATCGTCAGGAGTTCGTTGGCGTCGTCGAGTCCTGCCGGACCGTTCGCGACGTTCGCGTTCTTCGACACGATCACGATCCCGCGAGCCCGCCGGTCGGAGAGATGCTCGCGGCTGATCGTCACGCTCGGGCCGGCGAATCGGCTCATGGTGAAGACGCCCGAAGCGGGGTGCGGGTCGGCGGTGGCGATGACGACGAAGTCGTCGGTGTCGTCCTTCACGCCGATGCTCGCGACGTGACAGCCGAATCCGGTCGGCAACGGGATCGTGTCGTCCATGACGTGCATCATGCCCGACCGGGGCGCTGGTTGCACCGGGCGGTCAGGCGTCGTCGAGGGCGGTTCGCACCTTGTCGAAGATGGTCGCGAGGGTCGCCAGCTCGTCCTCGTCGAGCAGGTCGACCAGGCGTCGACGAACGCTGTCGACGTGGGTCGGGGCGGCACACTCGAGGGTGGCGCGCCCCTCGGGCGTGAGCGCTGCGAGCATGACCCGGCGATCGTCGTCGGAGCCGACCCGCTCGACCCACCCTCGCCGGACGATGCCGTCGAGCCGCCGGGTGAGGCCGCTGGGCGAGAGCTGGAGGTCGTCGGCCAGGTCGCACATCCGCAGGCGCTGATCGGGTGCCTCGGACAGGAACACCAACACCTGGTAGTCGCCGAGTGACAGTCCGGTCGGCCGGAGGTCGGCCTCGATCGCGGTGTTCAGGTCGGCCTGGGTCTCGACGTACGACCGCCACGCGCGCATCTCGACGTCGTCGAGCCAGCGGGTCTCGGTCGGTTGCGTGATCGGTGTCGGTGCGGTGGTCTCGCCCACGCCACCAGTGTACGCAGCGATCGTCCGGCCGTTATCGTCCGAGTTCGGCCCGCAACGCCGCCTCGAGACCCGGATGTTCGAACTCGAAGCCGTGGTCGGCGAGCGCCGCCGGGATGACCCGGGCACTGTCGAAGAGCAGGGCTTGGGCGAGGTCGCTGCCGACGACGAGCTTCGGACCGAAGGCCGGAACCGGCAGGAACGTCGGACGGCCGAGGACGTCGCCCAGCACGTCGGTGAACTCGCGGTTGGTGGCGGGGTTCGGCGCCGTCAGGTTGAACGCTCCGTCGACGTCGGACGTGATGGCGTGCACGATGGCGCGCACCTCGTCGGTGAGGCTGATCCAGCTCCACCACTGCCGTCCGTCACCGAAGCGGCCGCCGAGTCCGAACTTGAACAGCGGGAGCATCTTGGCGAGCGCACCACCGTCGGGGGTGAGGACGACGCCGGTCCGGACGGTCGCCACCCGCGTCACGTCGCCCGCACGCACGGCGGCCTGCTCCCACTGGGTGCAGACGCTCGGGAGGAACCCGTCGCCAGGAGCGGACGTCTCCGTCAGGGTCTCGTCGTCCCGATCGCCGTAGTAGCCGATCGCCGATGCGCTCACCAGGGCCCCGGGTGCGTCGGCGCCGAGCTGGTGGAAGGCGTCGACCAACGTCTCGGTGCTGTCGATGCGGCTCGTGCGGATGAGCGACCGGTACTCGTCGGTCCAGCGCTTGTCACCGATGCCGACACCGGCGAGGTTGACGACCACGTCGAGCTCGGCGAGGTCGGCGGGATCGAGACGTCGTTCGGACGGGTCCCAGGAGATCTCGCCGTCGCCTGCTGCGCGTCGGACGATGGGGATCGCCGTGTGGCCGGCGTCGGTGAGCGCGCGTTTGAGCGCCGTGCCGATCAGACCGGACGATCCCGTGATGCCGACGCGGAGAGGAGCGCTCATGACCACACACTACGAAGGCGGTGTCGTCGTCGGATGCAGCCGTCGAATGCAGCCGTCGAATGCAGTCGTCGGATGCAGGGGTTCAGCAGCGACCCGATCCGGCCGATGAAGTTGCGGCGGGAAACTTCGGGTCCCCGCGATCACGGATTGGATACGGTCACGGACATGAGCGACGACACCCCCTGGCAGCCGCCGAGCTCCGACTCGGGCGCCGACCCGGCCGAACCGCAGCGCGGCGATGCGGGCGTCTCTCCGTGGTCACGCGAGGGCGCAGGCGCCGGTGAGCCGGTGTTGCCCGAACCCGAGCCGGCCTCGGCTGCCGTGCCGCCGGCCCCTCCCGCTCCCGACGCCGTCGCGCCGAGCCCCATTGCCTCGAGTCCGGTCGCCCCGCTTCCCGCTGAGTCCGGAGCCACGGCGCCGACGGCGACATCGGGCGAGTCGAGCAAGCGGCGTCCGGTGCTCGTCGCGCTCGCTGCCTGCGCCGTCGTCGCGATCGGTCTCGCGGCGATCTTCGCCGTGCGGCAGTTCAACGACGAGTCGGCGGGTGGCGCCGGATCGCCGGAAGAGCTGGCCGATCAGATGATGGCGTCGATGGAGGGTGAAGACGTCCTCGGTCTCGTCGACCTGATGCTGCCGGGTGAACGCGAGTCACTCGGTGAGCCGATGATCGACACCGTCGCCGAGTTGCAGCGACTCGAGATCCTCTCGTCCGACCTCGACCTCGGCGCCCTCGACGGCTTCGACGTCGTGATCGAGCAGCACACGACCGAGGTCGAGCAGCTCGGTGTCGACGACATCGTGATGCTGCACATGTCGGCCGATGCGCTCGTCACGGTCGACGGCGACGCGATCCCGATGGGTGCGCTGATCACCGACCGCTTGTCCGAGGACGAGCTCGCCGAGATGCGCGGCTCGTCGGTGACCGAATCCGACACACTCGAGATGAGCATGGCGGCCGTCGAGCACGACGGTGCCTGGTACCTGAGCCTGCTCTACACGGCGGCCGAGGCCGCCCGCACCGAGGCGGCCGTCGGTGCGACGCCGTCCGAGGGCATCGGCGCCGTCGGTGCCGACTCGCCGGAGGGTGTCGTCGATCTGTTCGCCGAACATCTCGCGGCACTCGACGTGCGCGGCATGCTGCAGATGCTCGACCCCGCCGAGGCCGAAGCCTTGCAGCGGTACGCTCCGCTCTTCCTCGCCGACGCCGAGCAGGCGATCGCCGACGAATCCGACGGCGTCGAGATCCGGCTGACCGAGACCGACGTGCGCGTCGAGGGCGACGGCTCGGCCCGGACCCTGTTCGTCGACGCCGCCACCATCGAGGCCTCGTACGGCGACGACTCCGTGCGCTTCTCGTTCGAGGACGACTGCATCACGGTCGACTACGCCGGACCGAACGGTTCGGAGTCGGCGGAGACCTGTCTCGACCCGGAGGCCACCTCGTCGATGGAGGAGATGACCGGCGTCGACGTGCCCGAGTCGGTCGAAGCATTCGTCACGGCGTTCACCGAGGCGTTCAGCGACATGGAGGCCGTGGGTCTCGAGGTCCGCGAACGAGACGGGCAGTGGTACGTGAGCCCGATCGCCACCGGTAGCGAGGCGATGCTCGCCGTGCTGCGGGCTCTCGACCGCGACGAACTCGACGAGTTGATCGATCTCGGCACCGCAGCGGTCGGTGACTTCTTCGACATGGCGTTCGGGCTCGTCCCGGGCGTCGTCGGTGACGACGACTTCGCGATCGACCAGGAGTGGACCGACGACGGCTGGGTCGAGGACGACTGGGCCGACGAGGACTGGGACGACGACGACTCGGCCGACGACTGGGAGTACGAGGAGTCGGCGGCCGATCGGTGCTACTCGATCGACGACGCTGCCGAAGCGACCACGTGCTTCGAGACCGAGATCGCCGCCGGCAACGCCGAGGACTGGGAGATGCCGGTCTCGTTGCTCGCTCCCGAGTGCGGGCTCACCGAGTTGCTGTGGTCGGGCGAGGTGTACAGCCTCTCCGACGACGAGTTCACCGCGGCGATGACGGGCGCCGCACCGTGCTACGAAGCGCTCGTCGCCGACGGGTACGACGAATGGCTCGTGCCGTACGAGGTCGACAACGTCGAGTGCTTCGAGGGTCGCAACCCCTACTCGGTGTTCGACGAGGAGTACGGCGACCGGGTCTTCGACTGCGCCTTCGCCGCCGACGCCGACGACGCCTGACCGACGACGCCGACCGGGCGGTGCCGTCTCGCGGACGGTCGACGTCGGCCTGGCGCGTGTGCAGGAGAGCTCAGGCGGTCGCCTGGCTCAGGATGCCGTCGAGCGTCTCGGCGTCGACGGCCCCGGCGATGGTCTGGACATCGCCGTTCGGGAGGACGATGGCGATCGCCGGCTGATACGCCACGCCGAAACGGGTGAACACATCGGCGTTCGTGTCGTCGATCTGCGGGAAGCTCAGGTCGTACCGGTCGGCGAAGTCGACGTACTGGCCGGTGTCACCGGACCACGCCACTCCGACGAAGGCGACTTCGTCTCCCCAACGTTGCTTGGCCTCCTCGACCGAGGGGGCTTCACGATTGCAGGTGCTTCACCAGGGAGCCCAGAACCACAACAGCACGGGTCGGCCGGCGAATGCGCCGAGTTCGATCTCGTTGCCGTCGATCGTGGTGGCCGACACGTCGAGGATCTCGGGCACGGCCACGGGGGCCTCGGTCGGCGACGGCGTCGGCTCGGTAGCCGGTTCACCCGCAGGCTCCTCGACAGGCTCGGCCGCCGGTTCGTCAGCAGGCTCGCCAGCCGGTTCGGTCGCGGGCTCGTCAGCGGGCTCGTCAGCCGGTTCGTCAGCAGGCTCGCCGGCCGGTTCGTCGGCGGGCTCGTCGGCCGGTTGCGGAGCGGGCTCTTCGACCGGGGTCTCCGTCTCGACCTGTGCGTCGGAGTCACCGCCACCGGCGCACGCCGCGAGCACGATGGTGCCGGCGGCGGTGAAAGCGGTGAGGCGACGTGCGATCACGGGCGTCAGAGTAGCGGTCCGGTGCGAGCGGATGGGCGCGACCGGGCCGTCGTTTCGTAGTTGTTCACAGGTCGTTCTCATCCGTCGTGATCGACCGTCGGTCCGTGCCGCCGTTAGCCTCCGAGCGCGTGAAGACCCGGACCTTGCTGCTCCTCGCGCTCGCCTGCGGCCTCGCGATCATGCTCGCCGGCGCCGTCTTCCTGTTCCAGCTCGCCGGCCAGGACGACGTGTCCGAGGCCGTCCCGATCGGGGAGCCGGTCGACGTCGGCGATCTGACGATCGAGGTCGAGGCCGCCGACGAGGCGGATGGCGTGCTCAGCGTGGGCATCCGGATCGCCGGCGTCGACGATCCCGACGGCGCCGCCGGATTCCGCCTGATCGCATCCGGTCGGCCGATCGCGCCGGTCGACACCGATGCCCCCGACGCGTGCGCGGCGACCACGGTCGCCGAGTCGGTGTGCGTCGTGCGGTTCGACGTGTCGAGCGCCGACGGGAGCTCGCGGGTGTTGTTCTACGAACGCGGTGAAGAACAGGCCCGCTGGGTCCTGTCGTGACGACGGTCACCACACGGTGGTGGCCTGGCCACCACCGTCGTGCAGTTACCGGTTGGTAGGGCCGATACGGTGAACGCCGTGAGCAACACGTTCGATCTGGTGGTGATCGGCGGCGGCCCCGGCGGCTACGCAGCTGCGTTGTACGGGGCGTCGGCCGGTCTGCAGGTGGCCCTCGTCGAGAAGGATGCACTCGGAGGCACGTGCCTCAACCGTGGCTGCATCCCGGCGAAGGCCTTCCTCGAGACGGCGGCCGTCAAGCGGCACGTCGAACACAGCGCCGACTTCGGCATCGAGTCGAGCGCCCCGACGGTCGACTTCGCCGTCACGCAGGCCCGCAAGCAGAAGATCGTCGCCGGCCTCGTCGGTGGCATCGGCGCGATGTGCAAGGGCCGCAAGGTCGAGGTGTTCAACGGTGTCGGCTCGCTCGGCGCCGATCGCACGGTCACCGTGCAGATGAACGAGGGCGCAACCGAGACGATCACCGGCACGAACGTGCTGCTGGCGACCGGCTCGGTGCCCCGCCTCATCCCGAACTTCGAGCGTGGCGGCCCGATCATGACGAGCGACGAGGTCCTCGACCTCGAACACGTCCCGGGCCGCGTCGCCGTCATCGGTGGTGGCGCCATCGGCTGCGAGTTCGCCTCCACCTTCGCCGACCTCGGCGCGGAGGTCACGATCCTCGAGGGCCTGCCCAAGATCCTCCCGGGTCTCGACAACGACGTCGCGAACGTCGTCGTGCGCTCGTTCAAGAAGAAGGGCATCACGATCAAGACCGGGGTCATGGTCAACGGCCACACCCCGAACGACAACGGCGGCACCACGGTCGCGTTCGGTGACGGTGAGTCGGTCGAGGTCGACGCCGTGATCGTGTCGGTCGGTCGGCGCCCCTTCGCCGACCAGCTCGGTCTCGACGGCACGGCCGTCACGGTGAGCGAGCGCGGGTTCGTCGAGGTCGACGAGTTCTGCCAGACCGGTGAGCCGGGCGTCTACGCGATCGGCGACCTGATCGACACGCCGCAGCTCGCCCACGTCGGCTACGCCGAAGCGGTCATGGTCGTCAAGCACCTGCTCGGCGAGTCGCCGATGCCGGTCATGTACGACCGTGTCCCGTGGGCCATCTACTGCCACCCCGAGGTCGCATGGGCCGGACCGGGCGAAGACGCCTGCAAGGAGGCCGGCATCGACGTGCTGGTGGCCAAGCACCCGTACAAGTTCAACAGCCGTGCCCAGATCGTCGGCGAGACCGAAGGCATGGTCAAGGTCGTCGCCAAGAAGAACGCCGACGGCACCGCCGGCCAGGTCCTCGGCGTCCACATGGTGGGCCCCTGGGTGACCGAGCAGCTCTCCGGCGGGTACCTTGCAGTCAACTGGGAGGCCACCGTCGACGAGGTCGCCGAGTTCATCCAACCGCACCCGAGCCTGTCCGAGCTGTTCGGTGAGACGATGTTGACGCTCACCGGTCGCAACTTCAACGGCTGATCCACGCTCACCACCCCCTCCACCACGATCAAGAGGACACCCAAGAACATGGCAGACGTCACCCTTCCCCAGCTCGGTGAAACGGTCACCGAAGGAACGATCACGCAGTGGTTCAAACAGGTCGGCGACTCGGTCGCGGCCGACGAGCCGTTGTTCGAGGTCAGCACCGACAAGGTCGACACCGAGGTCCCCTCCCCGGTTGCCGGCACGGTGACCGAGATCCGCGCCGCCGAAGGCGACACGATCGAGGTCGGCACCGTGGTGGCCGTCGTCGGTGACGACGCCGGTGCGGCACCCGCCCCGGCCCCCGAACCCGCACCCGAGCCCGCAGCAGCGCCGGCTTCGGCCCCCGAGCCTGCTCCGGCTCCTGCGCCTGCTCCTGCTCCTGCGCCCGCACCGGCACCGGCACCTGCTCCCGAGCCGGCACCGGCTCCTGCTCCTGCTCCTGCGCCCGAACCCGCCCCGGCCACGGCGGGCGACAACCGACTCCTGTCGCCGGTGGTGCGCCGCCTGGTGAACGAGCACGGGCTCGATCCCGACTCGATCAACGGCACGGGTCCCGGCGGCCGCATCACCCGCGAAGACGTCCTCGACCACATCGACACCCACGGCAGCTCGCCCGCCCCGGCTCCGGCTCCTGCGGCCGCTCCTGCTCCTGCGGCCGCTCCGACTGCGGCTCCCGCCCCGGCGCCGGCCGCTGCGCCCGCTCCGGCCGCCCCGAAGGTCGAAGCCGACGAGCGCGACGAGGTGGTGCGGCTCTCGAAGATCCGTCGCCTCACCGGCGACCACATGGTGATGTCGAAGGCCACCTCCCCGCATGCGTTCAGCGTCGTCGAGGTCGACTTCGCGAACGTCGACGCCACCCGCAGCAAGGTCAAGGCCGAGTTCAAGGCCAGCGAGGGCTTCAGCCTCACCTACCTGCCCTTCATCAGCCGTGCGATCATCGACGGTCTCGGCGAGTTCCCGCACCTCAATGCGAGCGTGTCGGGTGACGAGCTCCTCGTGCACAACTTCATCGATCTCGGCATCGCGGTCGACCTCGACTACGAGGGTCTCCTGGCGCCGGTGATCCGCAACGCCGAGACGAAGCGTCTGAAGGCGATCGCACACGAGATCAGCGATCTCGCCAACCGGGCCCGTGAGCGCAAGCTCGGCCCCGACGAGATCTCGGGTGGCACGTTCACCATCTCGAACAACGGTTCGGCCGGTTCGGTGCTCACGATGCCGATCATCAACCAGCCCCAGGTCGGCATCATCTCGACCGACGCCATCGTGCGCAAGCCGGTCGTCGTGCAGGGCCCCGACGGTGGCGAGGCCATCGCCATCCACCCGGTCGGCAACCTCGCCATGAGCTGGGACCACCGTGCGTTCGACGGCGCCTACGCCGCCGGCTTCCTCAAGCGGGTCAAGGAGATCCTGGAGACGCGTGACTG